>JBQMYA010000022.1:0-44679 GCA_052173735.1 Prevotella sp. | reverse complement strand
ACTCGCGACCCCAACCTTGGCAAGGTTGTGCTCTACCAACTGAGCTATTTCCGCTTTTATTACTGGGTGCAAAGGTAATGCAAATAATTTAAAATGCAATAGCAATATACATTATTTAACATTATATCTTTAATTCTTTACTATTACGACCTCTTTTGGAGTGTTTGAAGCACGATAAACAACCAAACGATAATGTCCTTCGCCTTGAATCATGTTTCCACCTGTATTGAGATTAAAGGCTCTTTTACAGGTTTTGCATTGCGCTATACCTGCACTATTCACCGAAAGGGGATAACTTTTCAACGGAATAGCATTGTAATCGAAACAATGAGGACACTCTCCATCATAGGCAAAGAATGGAGCTGGTGTATCTAAATTGCCATATCCAATTATAAGAAGGTTGTTTTGCCCTATTATTTGGGTTTGCCGTGCATCGATGGCATTAAACGGAACGACATCAACCAAGCCCTGATGATTATCAAAGCGAAAACTTCTCTGTCCACCAGAAAGGGTTTCTGATACAGAGCAAAACACGCCAACATTGCCTAAGGCTGTTGCTAATGCAGCCGAATGACCGTGCAAACGAGTATCGAACACAAAGTTGGCGTGCTTTGTTGTATATTTAAATTCATCGCCAGAACAGCCCACACCTATTATTAATAATAAGAGAAAACAAAGTGGGACGATTCTTTTTGCGATATTATTGACCATAAGGAATGCTTTGAAGTATATCTGCAAGTTTTTCAATACCTTCGTTTAAAGGCTTACTCACCATTGGTTTTAAGAACATACTTATCTCTGCCTTGATGGTAAGTTTCATCTTACAGCTATCCGAAGTCACTGGAAGTATCTGAATCCAGAAGTTAAATGGCAACGGACTCTCTTGCGCTTCGAATTTAATGCAGTCGAACTCTGTGCGCTCAACGATTCTCAATTTCACCGAACCAACAGCACCTGCGCTAATTGATATACTATCATTATCGAACGAAAGGTTGTTGATTTGGTCTTCTGGAAGACGATCTTTCACCTTTTCGAGGTTCTCTAAATTACTTAAAGTGTTATATACTAACTCTTGACTATAGGGTATTTGACGTACGCTACTTTCGAATTTACTCGACATTTCTATTTCTTTTAATTTATAATTGCGCTATTCTTCGAAAGCGTTTCGTTATTTACCGAATTCTGAAGGATTGCTTCTCCAGCTATCAAGTAATGCGATATCATTTTCTTTGATATAGCCTATTTCTAGTGCTTTTGCCACTACATGCTCATAGTCTGTTAGAGTTACTAATGGAACATTTGCCGATTCGAATGCTTGTTGTGCCACATCAAAACCATAAGTAAATGCTGCAACCATACCAACAACATTAGCACCAGAGCGACGAAGTGCCTCAACTGCCTTCAAAGAGCTACCACCTGTAGAAATAAGGTCTTCGATAACAACAACATTTGAGCCTTCTTTTAGCTTTCCTTCGATAAGGTTTTCCAAACCATGATCTTTTGGTTTACTTCTAACATAGCAGAAAGGAAGACCTAATTCTTCTGCAACAAGTGCGCCTTGTGGGATACCTGCAGTTGCAACACCAGCAATAGCGTCTACATTATGGAAGTGTTTTAAAATAGCGTGAGCCATTTCTAACTTCACAAATCTGCGAATATCAGGATAAGAAAGGGTTTGACGATTATCGCAATAGAAAGGCGATTTCCAGCCACTTGCCCATGTAAAAAGGTTGTTTGGTTGAACTTTTATAGCTTCAATCTTTAAAAGTTTCTCTGCAAAAAGGGTTCTCAAATTATCCATTATTATTTCTTTTAGTATGTGATACAATGAGTTGTAGAATATTATTATTGCAAAGATAGTTGAAAAAACACGAAGTTAGGCGACAAATCGGAAATAAAATCGTTTTTTATGTCCTTTGTCTTTATTTTCGCCTTACTTATCTTTAGAAGAATAAAAACGAAAAATGGCTCTTGCCTTTCGACAAGAACCATATCCTAAAGCCTCATAATATGCTTTACCGTTTATTATTATTAAAATTCGAGTTCTTATAATTTACATTGAGATAACAATTTCTTTGCAGAGTCGGAAAGCAGCACTACGGCACCTGAAAGAATAACAATATCTTTCAACACCAATCTACCTGCGCCCGAAAGCAACGGAAATCCATGCTCACCACTGCCCAAATCGGGTACCCAACATTCTGGGGTTGTCACCAAGAACGATAGTGTTCCTATTGTCATCACAATCACAAGTAGCTCTCCAAAGATACCGATTTTAGGTGTGAAGATACCCAATAGGGTTAAAACACCAATCGACATAATGAGAATTCCCAATCCTTTTGAAAAACCATATGTATTGTTTGCTTCGTGCCATTGGCGGTTTTTAAGCACCAATTCGCCCTCTTTGTTCTTATATTGTTTATACTCTGGAGCCTCTTTTTCATAGAAGAAACTCATAAATGGACTATTTGCTACGAAAGGAACGATGCCGTCTGCTTCATACTTAGCAAACTTCAAACCTCCAATCCACACAAAAACGATGAATATTCCTACACGTAAGAAATTCAAGCCGAACTTATTTAAGTTGGCAGCTACTAATAGTAGCGAATGCACTAGTTGTTTCATAATTTATTTTCAGTCTATTATTTTTATTCTGTTTTAATTGTATGTTGGTCCCGAATTCAATCCTTTTTAAATAAAAGCGAAAGATTTTTTCATTTTATCTTCTGATTTTCTAGTTATTATAATCAACTACAAAAATAACTTTTTTAATACAATTATACTTCATAATCGTAATTTATTTTACCTATCAGATTATAGACAAAAACTATCTACGGGCATTTCTTGACCTTAATACACTCATAACGAGCACATTAAGTAAAGCTATCTATTACACCTAAAAGTTCTTTTTATTTGAAAGCATGAACCTATACACCTCTTATAATATAAAAAGAATCCTCTTTTTGATATATCGTTTCAATCTTTTTTGTATGACACCGTATCAATTTATTGGGTTTTAACAAGACTTGCATTTTGCCTTCTGATATCATTCCCAATGAAATCAACGACAATAAAAAGAAAATAAAAGAGCAACAAGGCATAAAGAGCACCCATTTTATTGCTCGAAAAATATCCGTTCTAATCCTTTAAAAGAAAAGAACAAGCCTCAATATACCCTCCTCTCTCACTCCTTTCTCTCCTTTTGAAATATGCTTATATCGTTTCAAAACAACATCTCTATTGTTATTCAGCACAAGCTACATTCTAAAAGCTGTGTTATTGCTACGCAAAGTCAGTGCTTTTACCACGCAATAGCATTGACATTACGATGCAATAACAATGCTATTCTTTTTCAACACGAAGTTTATCTATACAAAAAAGCATTCTTACCATACACCAAAGCGGTGCGATAAGAATGCTTTTATTATTGTTGTAGCGGGCAACAGATGTCTGCCAACCTGCTATTTCCTATTCAACTGATTATTGTTGGTTGTTGTTTTGGTCATTATTTCCTTCACGACGAGGACGACGTTCGCCACGATCTTCACGGCGAGGACGGCGTTCACGCTCTACATAACCTTCTGGTTTTGGCATTAAAGCACGACGAGAAAGTTTGTATTTGCCTGTCTTTGGATCAATGTCTAACAACTTAACTGTAATATTGTCGCCTTCTTTAATTCCAGCTTCTTCAACACTTTCAAGACGTTTCCAGTCGATTTCAGAGATATGTAACAATCCATCTTTACCTGGCATGATTTCAACAAAGCAACCATAAGGCATCACTGAGCGTACAACACCATCGTAAGTTTCACCAATTTCAGGTACTGCAACGATTGCTTTAATCTTCTTCAAAGCAGCATCGATAGAGTCTTTGTTAGGTGCACTCACCTGAACTTTACCCACTCCGTCTACTTCTTCGATTGTAATTGTTGCGCCAGTTTCTTCTTGCATTTGTTGAATAATCTTACCACCAGGACCAATTATTGCGCCAATAAACTCTTTTGGAATTTCTAAGCTCACAATTCTTGGAACTTGAGGTTTCATCTCTTCACGTGGAGTAGAGATGGTTTCGGTCATCTTACTCAATATATGTTCACGACCAGCTTTAGCTTGCATCAATGCTTTTTCAAGTATTTCGAAGCTCAATCCATCGCACTTAATGTCCATTTGAGTTGCGGTAATACCTTTCAAAGTACCTGTTGTTTTGAAGTCCATATCACCTAAGTGGTCTTCATCTCCAAGGATATCGCTCAACACAGCATACTTTTCTTCTCCTGGATTCTTAATCAATCCCATTGCAATACCGCTCACTGGTGCTTTCATTGGTACACCTGCGTCCATCAACGACAATGTTCCTGCACATACAGTAGCCATAGATGAAGAACCATTACTTTCAAGAATTTGGCTCACAAGACGCACGGTGTATGGGAAATCTGCAGGGATTTGACCCTTCAAACCACGCCAAGCAAGGTGTCCATGACCTACTTCACGACGGCCAACTCCACGTTGTGCTTTTGCTTCTCCAGTACTGAAAGGTGGGAAGTTATAGTGTAACAAGAAACGTTGGTAGCTCTTATCTAGAACATCATCAACCATTTTCTCGTCTAACTTGCTACCAAGTGTACATGTAGAAAGGCTCTGTGTTTCACCACGAGTGAACAAAGCACTTCCGTGAGGCATTGGAAGTGTAGACACTTCGCACCATATTGGACGAATTTCGTCTGGTTTTCTACCATCTAAACGCTTTCCTTCGTCTAGGATACAACGACGCATTGAATCTCTCATTACATCGTCATAGTAGCGGTCTACCAATGCATGTTTCTCGCTTAACTCATCTTCTGTTAAGTCTGTATGAGCATTATTATATTCTTCGATAAATGCTTCTTTGATCTGATCGAATGCTTCTCCACGGGTTTTCTTATCGTGATCGCCTGCAAGAGCGATAGCATAGCATTTGTCGTAAGTTGCTTTTCTAAGAGCTTCACGCAATTCTTCGTCGTTATTTTCATGGTTGTATTCACGTTTAACGTCTACGCCTAGTTCTTTAGAAAGTTCTGTTTGAAGGTCGCACATAGGCTTAATTGCTTCGTGAGCCACCTTTAATGCTTCGATAAGTTCTTGTTCAGATACCTCATCCATTTCGCCTTCAACCATCAATATATTATCTTTTGTTGCGCCAACCATAAGGTCCATATCCGCATTTTCCATTTGTTGGAATGTTGGGTTCACAACATATTCGCCATTAACTCGTGCTACTCGAACTTCAGAAATAGGAAAATCGAATGGAATATCAGAGCAAGCAAGTGCTGCAGAAGCTGCAAATCCTGCTAAAGCATCTGGTTGATCGACACCATCTGCAGATAAAAGCATTACTTGTACGTACACTTCTGCGTGATAGTTCGATGGGAATAGTGGTCTTAGAGCACGGTCTACAAGACGTGAAGTCAATATTTCATTGTCGCTTGCTTTACCTTCTCTCTTTGTAAAACCACCAGGAAAACGCCCTGCAGCTGAGTATTGTTCTCTGTAATCTACCTGCAAAGGCATGAAATCTGTCCCGGGAACTGCATCTTTTGCGGCACAAACAGTGGCGAGAAGTACAGTATTTCCCATAGTGATAACTGCAGAACCGTCTGCCTGCTTTGCCACTTTCCCGGTCTCAACGCTGATGAATCTGCCATCAGACAATTGAACTTTTTTTGTTATTACGTTCATCTAAAATAATTTAAAACATTTATTGTTTTGTCGAGTATCTTTAATTTCTTGCTTACAAAGTTAGCGTTTTTATAACGAAAAGCATTATTCTCTGGGCTTTAATTTTACTTTTATGTGTGTTTTTATTTCGATTAACATTTTACAACTTACAAATTGTAATATCCCCAAATTGCCGGTAAGTAAGAGTATCTCTTTTTGATTGATTTCTGAGAGATTTTTTATTGCTTTTTGAAAGCAAATGATGTGCATTGCAATAGCGATGTGTTTGTGGTGTAAAAGCGGTCTTATTACTTTCTAATTACAATGCTATTACAGAGCAATAGCTATGCTTTTGACTCTAAGTTGCTATCTTATTGATTATCAATACACAAAAGCAAAGTGGAGATTCAACACAGAATCCCCACTTCATTATCTACTTAACTATTACATGTTATGAAAAAAAATTGAGAGAAAAATGAACTTCACAGTCCAATTATTTGTTTTATAAACATTGATTATTTTATTGAGAAAGCATTGAAAAAATATCTTAATCAATTGGATTTACTATTTCTTGAATAGACAAATTGCTTTGTTTCATTGTGTCTACAACAGCCGAATCATTTACTGCAACCGAGCTTCCACGATGGAATGTGGTGCTAAATGCATCGCTATTCTTTGTGTTTGTTGCATCAGGATTCATCGAAACGACCATCGCATTGCCTAATGTTAGAACGATTGCAACCATTGCTGCTGCCTTAAATAGTGGCATTAAGCGACGTGTAAGGGTTATTTTTTGTGCCTTAACGGGTGCATCTTCGCCCACCATTGCAAGGAGTTGAGCGTCGAATTGCTCGTCAAGAACGTTTTGTTCTTTATCTTCTTGCTCATAAACAAATAGGGGGCGAAACTGTATTAAGCTGCCAGGCACATCCTTTTGACTGAAGAATGAACGTAAGATGTTCTCTTCTTCGAGTGTGGTTGCCCCTTCCCAGTATTTGTTTAACAATTGATTGATGTATTTATAGTCCATAATCGTCTAGCTTTATAAATCTTTCTTTAACCGTTTTGCGTGCTCTAAAGATGTTCACCTTTACTTGCTCTTCGGTTATTTGTAACACTTCTGCAATCTCTTTATATTGTTTTCCTTCAATATCTCGCAGTTGCATGCAGCTTCGTTGCTTCTCTGGTAGGGCATTGATTATGCGCTTTACGAGTTCAACTCTGTCACGTTGCAGTGTTTTTTCTAATGGAGATAGCTCTCTACTTATATCTTGTATTGTTGTATTTTCGAGCGATTCATTGTCTGCATCCTGTTTTTTTATACGATCGAGAGCAAGATTTCGACAGATAGTAAGACTAAATGCTTCTATTGATTCTATCTCATTCCACTCGTCTTTTTTATCCCATACTTTCAAAAGAGTATCTTGCACGATGTCTTTTGCATCTTCTTCGCTCTGCGTTATGCGCAAAGCCAGGCGGTAAAGGATATTTTTTAGTGGCAAAACATTATTGCGAAAACTAATTTTTTCCATCTCCTATGTAATTAAATGACGAATGAAAAGCATAAAAGTTACAATGAAATTAGTTTTTAACTTTTATTTTCATTCTCGACTCTTTTTATGCTCTTTTGCGTGGGTTATTTTCTCTTTTTCTTCGAGTAGATAACGAACAAAACTGCACACTGATACGTCTTTTATGCTAAAGGGCTATAAAGGGGGTATCAACATGCAGTTTTTCTTATTCTGATGGCATTGCAATGGGATTACAATGCGATGCGTGTTGCGATTTAGTTGCGCACTGTTCTTATTCTAAATAGGTGTAACCATAGAGCCCTGAGCGGTAGTTCGACAAGAATTCTTTACCCTCTTCGAGTGATATTTTTCCTGCTTTGACACTCTTTGCAACCCATATTTCTAGCTGACGAACAAGTTTTTTAGGATTGTATTGCACATAATCCAATACCTCTTCAACGGTCTCTCCATCGATAATTTGGTCGATATGGTAACATCCATCTTTAACTGATATGTGCACTGCGTTGGTATCTCCAAACAGATTATGCATGTCACCCAAAATCTCTTGATATGCTCCTACAAGGAAAACACCTAAATAATATTGGTCAGACTTCTTGAGTTGATGAACTGGAAGAACATGAGAAATATGGCGATTGGTTACGAAATTTGATATTTTTCCATCCGAATCGCAAGTAATGTCTTGCAGTGTTGCATTGCGAGTTGGTCGTTCATCGAGTCGTTGTATGGGCAAAATGGGGAACAATTGGTCGATAGCCCAACTATCTGGCAATGATTGAAAGAGCGAAAAGTTACAGAAATACTTATCAGCAAGAAGCTTATCCAACTTTCTAAGCTCTTCTGGAACATGCTTTAACTGCTTTGTTAGGGTGTTAATCTCTCTACAAATGCTCCAATACATGCCCTCAATTTCAGCACGAGTCTTTAGGTCTACAATTCCATGAGCAAATAGTTCGAGTGCTTCTTCACGTATTTGTTCGGCATCGTGCCAATCTTCTAGGATCGAACGAGGATTGAGATTGTCCCAAATCTCATACAAATCTTTCACCAATTGATGGTCGGTTTCAGTTGGTTCGAACTCTTCTGACATTCTAGGTAACGATGCTGTTTCGAGCACATCGATAACTAATACAGAGTGATGGGCAGCTAATGAGCGGCCACTTTCTGTAATAATGTTAGGGTGTTGTATGTTATTTTTGTTCGCTGCATCGACAAATGTGTATACACAGTCATTGACATACTCTTGAATAGTGTAGTTAACCGAGCTCTCACTGCTTGGAGAACGAGTGCCATCATAGTCTACTCCGAGTCCACCTCCACAGTCAACGAAATCTACATTGTAGCCCATTTTGTGCAAATTGATGTAGAATTGCGCCGCTTCTCGTAGTGCAGTTTGAATTCTTCTAATCTTTGTTATCTGCGAACCGATATGGAAGTGAATAAGACGTAAACAGTTATGTAGTCCTTTTTCGTCGAGAATTCGAAGTGCTTCGAGTAGTTCACTTGATGTTAAACCAAACTTACTTGCATCTCCCCCGCTCTCTTCCCACTTGCCAGAGCCTGAAGATGCGAGCTTAATACGAATGCCTAAGTTAGGCTTTACGTTGAGTTTCTTAGCCGCTTTGGCAATAATTTCAAGCTCATTTAGCTTTTCTATAACGATAAAGATGCGCTTTCCCATCTTCTGAGCCAATAGAGCTAGCTCGATATAGCTTTGGTCTTTATAGCCATTACATATAATTAAAGAGTCACTTTGACATTGAACTGCGATCACTGCGTGTAGCTCTGGCTTTGAACCTGCTTCCAAACCGAGGTTGAATTTACGTCCATGTGAGATGATTTCTTCAACTACTGGCTGCATTTGGTTCACCTTAATAGGATAAATAATGAAGTTTTCTGCCTTATAATCATATTCTTTCTTTGCTTGTTGAAAGCAGCTTGCGGTTTGCTCAATACGATTATCTAGGATGTCAGGGAAACGCAATAACACTGGAGTTGTAACATCTCTTAGTGCTAATTCGTTCATTACTTCTTTCAAATCAATACGTGTTTGGTCTTTAGAAGGACTTACATAAACATTTCCTTCTTCGTTAATTCCGAAGTAAGAAACACCCCAACCATTTATATTATAGAGCTCTTTAGAGTCTTCTATGGTCCATTTCTTCATTTAGTTTACTATTATTTATTTTTAAGTTGCTTTTGTTTCATCCTATGTTTTGTATGGATTTCTTTTTAAATAGAATTATTCTTTTGATTTATCCACACGCAAACCATCTTTTAATCTGGTAGCCCAATCATTTCTTTTAGGCGAGAAGCAGACGCTATTATTTCTTCTCTTGTGTCGAGTAAGTTGATGTCGAACACATGTTTTGCTTTTAAATAGAATGGTTCTCGATGAGCTATTTGCTCCTTAATAAATTCCTTTACTTCTTCAGGAGATTTGTCTTTGAGGAGTGGTCGTGGCACTCTTGTCATCTTAATATGCTTAAAAAGCACCTCAGGCGATGCCTTTAAATAAATCGTTTCGCCTTGTTCATTCATATAATCGATATTATTGTAGAAGCAAGGAGTGCCCCCTCCGCAGCTAATGATCACGTTTTCGAATTCGGCAACTTCGTGCAACATACTTGCTTCTATTTGTCGAAAGCCTTCTTCTCCACGTTCTTCAAAGAGTTCACTAACGCTTTTTCGCATGCGATTTTCTATATACCAATCGAGGTCATAGAATGTCCAACCAGTGAGTTTAGATAGTGCATAGCCCACAGTTGTTTTGCCTGCGCCCATATAACCGATAATGATTATGCGTTTCATTTCTTCTTTTCTGCCGATGCTTTCACAACATCCATGCACTCACCATAGGTCAATTCTGCTGCTTTTGCATGTAAGTTTTTGGGCAAGCGATAGTTCTTTCCTTCGTAACAGATGTAAGGTCCATAACGTCCGTTAAGGATTTCGAGGTTAACCCCTTCGCCAAAGTCTTTTAAGTGACGTTGTTTCTCTTGCAATCTCTTTGTTTCTATCAACGCAACAGCATGCCCTAAAGTAACCGACATTGGATCTTCTCCCTTTGGAAGGGATATATATTGCTTATTATGTTGAATATAAGGACCAAATCTTCCTGCACCAACTATAACTTCTTCGCCCTCGAATTGACCAAGAACTCGTGGCAATTTAAATAGCTCAAGAGCCTCTTCTAGCGTGATTGTTTCAATACTTTTACTTGTAGGAACTTGTGCAAAGCGAGGTTTATCGGTATCTCCTGCACTACCAATCTGCACAACTGGACCAAAACGTCCTATCTTAACAAATACGGGTTTATTTGTTTTAGGCTCTAAACCCAATTGTCTTTCGCCTGCTTTATGCTCCGAACGAGCATTCATCACCTTATCAACAGTAGGTTCAAACTCATCGTCAAAGGTCTTCATCATTTCCTTCCAAGTCTCTTTTCCCTCTGCAATAAGGTCGAATTGACTTTCTACTTTTGCCGTAAAGTTGTAGTCTACGATGTCTGAGAAGTTAGCTGTTAAGAAGTCGTTCACTACCGAACCGATGTCAGTAGGTAAGAGTTTGCCCTTTTCATTGCCCACTGTTTCTTTCTTAGTTGTCGATGTTATCTTGCCATTTTTCAAGATATCCACCACATAAGTGCGTTCTTCTCCTGTTTTATCTCCTTTCACTACATACTCTCTTTGTTGTATAGTACTGATAGTTGGAGCGTATGTTGATGGGCGTCCAATACCCAATTCTTCCATTTTATGCACCAAACTTGCTTCTGTGTAACGTGATGGTGCCATGCTAAAGCGTTCAGTTGAAACAATTTCTTTACGTTCTAACAAGTCGCCTTCTTTAAGAGTTGCAGGCAAAACATGCGATTGTTCGTCTGCATTTGCATCATCGTCATCGGTAGATTCACGATAAACTTTCAAGAATCCATCAAATGTTATCATCTCTCCAACAGAAGTAAAGCTTTCGTTTGCACCGCTAACGTTTATCGACACGGTTGTTTTCTCGATTTGAGCCTCTGCCATTTGACTTGCAATGGTGCGCTTCCAAATCAATTCATACAATCTTTTTTCCTGCGCTGTTCCATCTATTTGGATTTTATCCATATAGGTTGGACGAATCGCTTCGTGTGCTTCTTGTGCGCCTTTTGCATGAGTTTGATAGTTACGAGAGCGACTATACGACTCACCATATAGCTTTTCGATTTCTTCTTTCGCTGCTCCTCGAGCCAAAGTAGATAGGTTCACGCTGTCGGTACGCATGTATGTAATGTGTCCACCTTCGTAAAGACGTTGCGCAACCATCATTGTTTGCGACACTGTAAAGCCCAATTTGCGTGCAGCTTCTTGTTGAAGTGTCGACGTTGTGAATGGAGGTGCAGGCATTCTCTTTAGTGGTTTCTTTGCTATTGAAGAGATTTTGAAGATCGAATCTTTACTTTTTTCAAGGAAAGAAACAGCCTCTTCGTGACTCTTAAAGCGTTTATCTAATTCTGCTTTGAGTTCTGTTACATTGCCTTCGCCATCTTTTAGCACAAAGATAGCATTCACTCTATAATAGGGTTCGCTTTTAAATGCTTGTATTTCACGTTCTCTTTCAACAATCAAACGCACGGCAACACTTTGCACACGACCTGCAGAAAGAGCTGGTTTCACCTTTCTCCATAACACAGGCGATAGCTTAAAGCCCACCAATCTATCCAAAACTCGACGTGCTTGTTGTGCATTTACCAAGTTCATATCAAGCTGGCGAGGTGTTTCTATCGCATGAAGTATGGCTGGTTTTGTTATCTCATGAAATACAATTCTATTGGTTTTATCTTCATCTAAACCCAAAACCTCGCACAAGTGCCATGCAATAGCTTCTCCTTCACGGTCTTCATCGGATGCGAGCCAAACCGTTTCACTTTGTTCTACATTTCGTTTTAACTCTGAAACGAGTTTCTTTTTTTCTTCGGGAACCTCATAACAGGGGTCTAAAGTCTTTGGGTCTATACTGATTTCTTTCTTTTTTAAATCTCGTATATGCCCGTAACTAGACATCACCTTGAATTCTTTTCCAAGGAACTTCTCTATTGTTTTTGCCTTAGCGGGGCTCTCTACGATAACTAAATTCTGTTGCATATCAATGAGATCGTATTTTAATTTAGGTTGCAAAATAAATAAAAAGTCTACTTATACATTATTATATAGAGTGTTTTTTGTGTTTTTTTAAGTTTTGACTCTTCATTCATTCTTTTTTTATTTGGTCTTTTTCATTAACAAGCTATATGCCAAACACAAGGCTTCTTAACATTTCTTACTTTTTAAAAGGAGTGGACATTGGTTTTATTCTAGATGATTTTTTGATGCTTTTTGATGTTTTATGCTCCACCTTACAGCACCAAATGGGAACTAGAACAACAAGAAAATACACAAAAAGAATGCTTTTAGAAAAATAACAGAGCACATGTTCACGCAGGAGCGCACGTTCATTAGTGAGCAAAAAGATTGCTTTTTGCTACAATGGGCATTTTATTGCATTGCAATTGCTATCGAATTGCCCCCAAAAGGCTTTGTTTTTATTTTCTAAAAGCATTGATTTTACTTAATAAAAACGGTGCTTTTAAGCCCGTTTTTCACAAAAAACGTCCATTTTATCGATCCTTTTCGTTTACAAGGACTCTCTTTTTATTTTTCAACCTCATATATTTTTCTCATTTAGCAGCTTAGCTTTTTGAGATGAAAAAAATCGCCTTTATTTCGCTTTTTATCCTATACTATTTTTAGATTATTTAGTAATTCTCTTCCAGTTTTCATTTAAAAGACATGCACTCCATCATCTTCTTCTTTTCTATTGAAATCAAAACAACGATTAAATCGTATTTTTATAGATTTCATCGGTATTATTTTATTCGGTGAAATGGCAC
Source organism: Prevotella sp. (assembly GCA_052173735.1). Lineage (GTDB taxonomy): Bacteria > Bacteroidota > Bacteroidia > Bacteroidales > Bacteroidaceae > Prevotella. The sequence continues at coordinate 31,545 of JBQMYA010000022.1, read as the reverse complement.
TTTTTATTTTATCCTTTGTTTGATTAAAGCAAGGAAATACAGATTAACTACACTGAAATGGGATTTTTATAACAGAACAGGGTTCTTGCTTTGCAAGACTTACACAATGAGCTTGACTCATAAAAAGATGGTTTTATTTTGAGTTATCTGCTATTTCTACTAACTTTGTTGCATGGTATTAAATTATATTTGGATTGGTTTTTTCATCATTGCGTTCGTTGTTGGACTAACAAAAGTGATTTTTATGGGCGACACCGACGTGTTTACAACCATGATGAACAGTACTTTTGAGTCGGCAGAAACCGCCTTTAAGATCAGCATTGGCTTAACTGGTGCTCTGTCTTTGTGGCTTGGTGTGATGCGAATTGGAGAGCAAGGCGGTGTAATTAACATCTTATCTCGAGTTCTAAGTCCTGTGTTTACTAAGCTATTTCCAAGCATTCCAAAGGGTCATCCCGCAACAGGTAGCATCTTTATGAACATCGCTGCCAACATGTTAGGGCTCGATAATGCCGCAACACCATTGGGTTTAAAAGCTATGGAGCAGCTTCAATCGCTCAATAAAGAGAAAGATACGGCAAGTAACGAAATGATTATGTTCCTTGTTTTGAACACTTCTGGCTTAACACTCATACCCGTTTCTATCATGGTTTATCGTGTTCAAGCAGGTGCTTTGCAACCAACTGACATCTTTATACCTATTCTTATTGCCACATTCTTCTCTACTTTGGCTGGAATCATCATCACTTCTATCTATCAACGCATCAATCTTTTCAACAAAACGCTATTGCTAACGCTTGGCGGAATGCTTGCTATGGTGTGTGGATTGATTTGGGGTTTGGGTCAATTAGACAAAGACACGATGAACAAAGTGAGCACACTTAGTGCTAACATCATACTAATGTCTATCATCATTTGCTTTATTTTAGCAGGTGTTAGAAAGCGAATTAACGTGTACGATGCCTTTATCGAGGGCGCAAAAGAAGGATTTAACACCGCAATACGCATCATTCCCTATCTCGTTGCCATACTGGTTGCCATCGCAGTGTTTAGAGCTTCGGGCGCAATGGACGTGTTGATAGGTTCTATTCGCTGGACAATTGCATCGCTTGGAGTAGACGCAAGTTTTGTAGATGCATTGCCAACGGCTATTATGAAGCCACTTTCGGGTAGCGGAGCACGTGGAATGATGGTGGATGCAATGAATACTTATGGTGCAGATTCATTCGTTGGACGATTGAGTTGCATTTTCCAAGGTTCAACAGACACCACTTTTTACATCTTAGCTGTGTACTTTGGAAGTGTGGGAATACGCAAAACTCGCCACGCAGTAGCATGCGGTTTACTGGCAGATTTAGCGGGTGTCATTGCCGCAATAGGTGTTGCTTATTTCTTTTTCTCATAGTTTTGCTACACATTACATTTATCTTTTCGTAACTTTGCATCTGTTGTTATCACATTATAACATAGTAATAGCGAAATAAATACAATCAAAACACGGTTTTATGGCTAATTTAAAATCACTCGCAAAGGATACTGCTATCTACGGAATGAGCAGTATTTTAGGTCGTTTTCTCAACTATTTGCTTGTTCCTTTATACACTTCTAATATCTCTGCAGCAAGTGGTGGATATGGAATTATCACGAACTTATATGCCTATACTGCTCTTCTTCTGGTGATTTTGACATACGGAATGGAAACAACTTTCTTTAGATATGCCAACAAAACCAATGAAGATCCACAGAAAGTATATTCTTCTACGCTCATAATGGTGGGCTTTACCTCGCTATTATTCATCGTTTTGGTGTCTATTTTCTTACAACCTCTATCGGGAGTAATGGGCTATTCCGACCATAGCTCATATGTTTGGGTTATGGCTGCCACTGTTTCTATCGACGCTTTTCAATGCATTCCTTTCGCATATCTACGTTATAAAAAGCGTCCTATCAAGTTTGCTGCACTCAAACTCTTATTCATTGCTTTCAACATTGCATTGAACTTACTCTATTTTGTGGTGCTACCTGCTTTATATAACAGCTATCCCGATATCATTCAGCATGTTTATAGTCCTGAAACGGGCGTTGGTTATGCCTTTTATATCAACCTTGTGTGTACGGCAAGCATCACTTTCTTCTTCTATAAGGAATTAACTGGATTTAAATATACATTCGATAAGAAACTGGCTAAGCGCATGTTATCTTATAGTTGGCCTATCCTTATTCTTGGAATTGCAGGTATATTGAATCAAACTGCCGACTTTATTCTCTTCCCATATCTATACAAAGGGGGCGAAGCTCATCAACAATTAGGTATCTATGGTGCTGCTAGTAAGATTGCAATGATTATGGCAATGATTACACAAGCATTCCGTTATGCCTACGAACCCTTTGTTTTTGGCAAGGGAAACGATAAAGATAATCGTGAAACTTATGCTATTGCGATGAAATACTTTATCATTTTCACCCTACTTGCATTCATTGTGGTGATGGGTTACATTAACATTTTGCGCCATATCATCGGTAGAGACTATTGGGAAGGATTGAAAGTGGTGCCTATTGTGATGGCTGGAACGATTATGATGGGCGTTTATTTCAACCTATCTTTTTGGTATAAGCTGATTGATAAGACCATTTGGGGAGCTTATTTCTCTGGCATTGGTTGCTTTGTGTTGGTGCTTATCAATATAATCTTTGTGCCTCAGTATGGTTATATGGCGTGTGCGTGGGCTGGTTTCATAGGATATGCAACAGCTATGACGCTCTCTTACTTTGTAGGACAAAAGAAATACCCTATCAATTACCCCTTAAAAAGCATCGGAATATATGTTCTTATGACTGTATTCTTCTTCATTGCCATCACTTATAGCAATCAATATCTTCCTAAGATATATGCCCTTGCAGTGAATACGCTCATTATCTTTGCGTTCGTTGCACACATTATATATCACGATCTACCACTAAGTAGAATGCCAATGATAGGAAAATATTTCAAAAAAGGATAATTAAAAACTCAAATAAAGACAAATAACAAAAAGTATGAAGAAAACTCTTTTAGTATTATTTGCCATTGCTTGCACCCTAATAGCTAAGGCAGATGAGGGTATGTGGACGCTTTATAATCTTCCACAAGCCGTTTATCAACAGATGAAAGGACAAGGATTCGACCTTCCTTACAATAGTATTTACAAGGGAAAAGACGCCATTATGAAAGGTGTTGTGAACTTCTCGGGCTATTGTTCGGGTGTGGTTGTGTCGCCAGATGGGCTTGTTTTCACCAATCACCATTGTGGTTTCGAGGCTATTCGTAGTCATTCAACCGTTGAACACGATTATATGAAGGACGGATTCTATGCTAAATCGTATGCAGAAGAATTGCCTAACAAAGATACTTTCGTGTCGTTTATGATTGAACAAAAGGACATTACAAGTGAATTAGAGGCTCTTGGAATTGATAAAAAGACCCATGCACAAAAGGAAGTGCTCATCGATTCGCTCGAAAATGTGCTTACTCGCAAAGCAAAAGCTATCGACTCAACTTATCATGTCAATATCGATGCGTTCTATGAGGGCAACAAATACTACGCAACTACATACCAAGACTTCACAGATGTACGTCTTGTGTTCACCGTTCCCAAGTCAATGGGTAAGTTTGGAGGCGAAACTGACAACTGGATGTGGCCTCGTCAGACCTGTGATTTCAGCGTTTTCCGTATCTATGCCGACCCAAAAACAAACAAACCAGCAGCATATAGCAAAGACAATGTGCCCTACAAGCCAGCTCATTGGGCTCCTGTTTCGCTCCAAGGCTATGCAGAAGACAGCTTTGCAATGACTATGGGTTACCCAGGAAGCACCAATAGATACCTTAGTTCTTATGGCATTAAGGAGAGAAGAGATGCTATCAACGAGCCAACAGCGCAAGTTAGAGGCGTTAAACAAGAGGTAATGACTCGCCACATGCGTGCTAGTGAGGCTGTAAGAATTAAGTATGACTCTAAATTTGCACGCAGTGCGAACTATTGGAAAAACTCTATTGGTATGAACAAATGTATCGATTCTATCGGTATTATCAACCAAAAGAAAGATTATGAGAATCGTTTAAGAAGATGGCAAGACAGCACTGGCTACCTAAAAGGAAAGCTTAACTTCGATCGTATGGCTACTCTTTACGCACAACGATTCGACCTTATGCGCACAATGCGTTACTTTAGAGAAACTTTCCACGGCACTGGTGAGTTTGTAGATCGTGCTAATCGCCTTAACAAAATGGAGATTAAGGGATCTAAAAAGAACAAAAAAGCCCAATTCATCGAGTTTGGAAACAACGAAGATGCATGGGACGAAGCTCTCGACAAGGAAGTTCTTGGCGTGCTTTTGAAGAATTATAGGGAACATGTTGACAAGCAATACTTGCCTAAATTCTACACTGAAATAGATCAAAAGTTCGGCGGTAACTACGTTAAATATGTAGATTATCTATACAACAACTCTCTATTGATGAAGAAGAACACTAAGATTTTTGTTCACAAGAAAAAGGCTTTAACCGATCCAGGTGTTCTTTTTGGCCTAGACTTACTCGACATTCGTGGTGCTTTAAGCCATGGATTAAATGCCATCAACGACAGCATTGAACTGCAAGAAAAATATCTTTGCGCTGCCAAATTGCGCATGGAAGAAGACATGCCTCACTATTCTGACGCTAACTTTACAATGCGTTTGAGCTACGGACAGGTAAAAAGTTACGACTTAGGTGGCAATAATTCGGGTTATTTCACAACCGCTCCTACTATCGTTAAGAAAATGAATAGAAGCCAAGAAGTATACGATTATCGTGCAGAACCTATCTTGAAAGAATTGCTTTCGGCTAAAGATTTCGGTAAATATACCGACAATTCAAGTAAAGATTTGCAACTATGTTTCTTAACTACGAATGACATTACTGGCGGAAACAGCGGTTCTCCTATCTTTAATGGTAAGGGAGAGCTCATTGGTTTGGCTTTCGATGGCAACTGGGACAGCCTTTCTAGCGACATAAACTTTGATGCTCGCCTTGCTCGTTGCATTGGAGTTGATGTGCGTTACATGCTTTATCTAATGGATAAATGGGGACATGCAGATCGCTTACTAAAAGAAATCAACGCTCAATAAAGATGCGTCATAGGGCAAAATCGTTTGCCCTATGAACATAACACCATAAAAACAGCGATTTAATCGATATGGGTTTACTTCTCGAAAGAGATAAATCACCGATTAAATCGCTGTTTTTCTTATTTGCAATTCGCTAAACAACCATCTTGTGCATCTGCGCTATTTGCGCCTCAACAAGTTTTTTTAGTTCTTCATTCTCTATAATTTTAATATCTTGGAAGAGTCCTAATACGAAGCGAACAACAGGCACTAAGCTCACCACTTCGGTTTTTAACAACCAACGTTCGTCACCTATTTCCTCCAAATAGGTTTCTGAAAGGGGATATTCTTCAATTAAAAGATTGTGCGAAAGCTGACCAAGTTCGAGACATATAGATTGCTTTTCTTCGCCCGAAAACATAAATATATCGGTAAAAAGTTCCTTATGCTGGTGTTCATGCATCCAATCTACATCTAAAATCTCTACATCGTGGGTTCTAGATACTTTGAAAGTTTTATTGACATGTGTTTTTAATTCAAAGCAGCGCACCTCGTTTTCGTTATTAAGAAACAAGAAAGGCTCTACAATGCGATCGGAATTTGTTTTGCTATGAGGCGATGAATAACTCCGTAAACGCACTGTTTTATGCGATTCCATCGCTTCTCTCAGCTTCTGAATGTTGCGTCTTCGCCTTTTAAGATGTGCGGGTTTAGTTAATAACTCGAGGTTATAAAATCGTTCGAACTTAACTCTTATAGACTGAACCATGTTATCGTTATCATCTTGTCCCATCAACATTTGATAAAGAAATATAGCTTCGGAATCGTTCAGAGCAATACTATCGTGTAGCTTTCGAAAGAATTGATTCCTTCGATCTAAGCGATATTTAGTTCCATTCTTAATGATTTTAAACCCATACTTTTTTAAGTTTTCGAAATAATAGTAGATATTCCGTTGCGTAACTCCTAAACATTTGGCTAGCTCTTGTGTGTCGTGCTCATGGTTATCGGTTAGAAGTAGTATCAGTTCTAATTCGTTTCCGTACTTGTTCATAGGCTTGTTTGTATAAAACAAAGATATAAAAAAGTGACAACTACTAAGCTCTTTTTGATAGAAAAATTACATTTTACCACAAAACTTTTACATATTTCATTTACAATCGTTCATTCAATACACCGAAAAGCAATGTGTTTACAGCTTAAAAGCACTGCTTTTACCATGCAAAAGGATTGTTATTACACTGCAAAAGCAATGCTTCTTGAATTGGACTGAACAGCAAACAAAAAGAGATTATCGCCCTAATCATACAAAAGAAAATCGCCTTCTATTATAGATAGAAGACGATTTTTCTTAAAGTATTGAGCATTCTATATTTGCTTTATTATCATAAGAGCAAACGTATAAGTACGTTTTACATATTTCAAAGAGAACTTATGCGTTATACTTACGCTTTCTTTTTATTTAAAGAGCTGCGTTTCCACCATATATAATAACCGCTGATAGGTAGGAATCCGCCTATTATTGCAGCGAGAGCATAAAGAATTTTAGAGAACATTCCGCCCCATGTGCCTGTATGAAGTTGCTTAAAAAGTTTACTTTTCTTAGGTTTTTTGCCCTTTTCATCGTGTTTTTGACCTTGTTTTTCACCCTCAATTGCTTGTGTCTTCATCTTCACTTGCTCGGAAGTAGCATACGCAAAGGCGTCATCTTTGGTAGAAACACTTTTAGAGTTATCGCTCTTTGCCTCTTTTTTCATTTCTTTTTTCTCCTTCTTTTGTCCAAATAGCTTCGACATTCCTTGTCTATACCACCCAAAAGAGAACACTGGTCCTGTTAAAGCTATAAGAAATAGGAACACAAAGGCATAGATTCCTAAAGAAACATGGGTGTCGTAAACGAAACGACGAAAGCCCTTATTGGTGCTCACTTTCAAGCGATTTTTAAGCATTGCTTTGCTCTTTGGCAACCAAATAACAACGCCCGTTAAGAGTATAAACGACACACATATTGCCGAAGTACCCATGATTACACGCCCAACGGATAAGCCTCCGTGTGGATTTTCGGGCATCATAAAGAGCCAACGATGCAATTTCTTTACGGCAATAAAGAAGGGCATCTCTTTTGCATTGGTGCCTAATAGAGAGGCAATGTCGTCTCTAAACACCAAAAGAAGACCCGTAAAACACAAAATACTAATGAAAATACCAAGTGGTAAGGCTAAGAAACGATGGACTTTCAAACAAAAATTTCTCATAACTTCTAATTCTTTTTGATCATTGCTCTATTTCTTATAGACAACAATTAGACTCTGTCTATACGTCAAAGGTTATCTATTGAAAACACTCTTATTATACACCTGCAAGAAAACAAAAGGGTTCTTTCTGCAAGTTGGTGCAAAGATAGCGATTAATTAGCATAAAAACAGCTTCTAAGGTCTTTACCTTTAGTTATTAGGAACATCATATCTTGATATTCAAGTTCAATGACTTCTAAACAATATAATATCGCTAAAGTTATGAAAAGCAGAATAGAGAGAAAGAGTTATTAGTAATAATGATCTATGTGTTTGATATTATCCAATATCTTTTTCGCTGTCATTATGTCAAAAAAACTTGAAGAATTAAAAATCAGCTTAACCAAAAACCCTCCTATAATATATATTTTATTAATTTTGTTTTTGCAGCTATCGCTAATTTAGATATAATTATTTGTAGATCAACCTCGTAAAAGATACTGGAGGCTTTACGTATTACTTGAATTATAGAACTTTATAAGTTCTTCAAACTCCTATTAAAATTATAACTTAATTATTATGACAACAGATATTTCAAAATGGCTAAAGCCGAGTATTAAGGCAGAAAACTTACAACAAGAAAATGGTATCTTCGTGTATATGAATAATGACTTTGTAAGTGGAGATAACCATAAATACATGAAAATGTACGATTGGATGTCTTATGTGTATGACTTTGGAGAGAAATGGATAGGACGCCTTAAATATGGTAAGGGAATCAATCTAATGCGCACAGAACTAATGAGTCGTTTGGAATGGCGAAACAATATTTCTGTATTATACGTTTCTATTGGCACAGGAACTGACTTGCATTACATACCCAAAAACATCGACCTTAAAACAATTGACATGGTAGGTGCTGACATTTCATTGGGTATGCTTAAGAAATGTAAGAATAAATGGCATAAAAAAACAAAGCTAACACTTGTGCAATGTCCTGCAGAAGAACTGCCTTTTGCTGATAATACTTTCGACATAGTTTTTCATAATGGAGCAATAAACTTCTTTAACGATAAGGCTCGTGCAATGAACGAAATGCTCAGAGTAGCAAAACCTGGCAGTAAAATTCTTGTTGCCGATGAAACTGCAGACTTTGTAGAAGCTCAATATAAGAAAAGTGTTTTCTCAAAATCTTATTTTGAGGGTAAAACGGTAGACTTACATGAGATTGAACAATGCATTCCAGCTTCAGCAGAAGAAATAAAAACAGAGTTATTCTGGGACAATCGTTTCTATGGCATCACGTTTAGAAAAAAGTGATGCGACCCCTTTTAAAGCATAAAAGAAAAGAGCTTCTACCTTCATGGCTAAAGGTAGAAGCTCAATAGAGAGGTTTTTAGGCCTTTCTTGATATATACTTTAAACTAACTTTCTGATTGGTATTATTGCATTAATGCGCCTTACCCATTGTAAATTTAAAGGTTCTGTCGACGCAATGGATGCGATATTGCTCGAGAGCGTGCCTCGTTTACTCCAAGAGTCTACTCCTCTAACGCTCGGTTAAAGAAAAGTCGATGTTCTTTAACCACAATAACGGCTGACACTATGAGTAATAATACCGTCTGTATACACTTACTATCAGGATGGGTTGCAAATATTTCATTGAAATAACCTGCTGTAATATGAAAGATAATAGCAACAAGGATATTTCGGTTAGTTTTATAATAGAGCCAATTCATCAAAATAACAAAAGGGAAAATACTAACAATGAAATTCAAACTATAAAGCCATCCCTCACTCACTACGTTAGCATGATAATAACCTTTGATACCTGCAAGAGGAAAATGCCATATAGCCCAGTAGGCTGCAAACAGCATGGATGTATTGAAAAGGCTCATACGAGAGCGGAGACAATCAGTACCATAACCATGCCATGCAAGTTCTTCAAGTGTAGGAGCAAGGATAAGAAGGAACCATACAGGAAAGACACCAGAAGTGAAAGTATAATGACCTGTAATAATAAATTGTGATGGGCTATAACCAAACAGCAGAGATATTGCCATTGCACACAAGATACTTGCAGGCATCAGCAGACAAGCAATAAGATAATATCGCCATTTATTGGAAGAAAAGTTTAGAAATCTCCCTAGAAAATCCTTTCGCAGTTCTTGACGTTGAAAAATCAAAATAATGGTTAGAAACATTGGAAAGCAAAGTCCTGTAAGTCCTAACAATGGTGCTAACCATGTGCTTTCCGAATAAACGTCATGATGACTTACATAACTAGCAGCAAACCAGAATACCCAAGGAACGAGGGTTGCTAAGAGATAAAAGAGTATCGTATGACGATACTTGATGACGATGTGTTCTTTCATATTACTTAAATGCTATTAATATACTATAATCACAGTTTACATATATTGCAAGATATAAATGGGCAGTAATAACCAATGTATTACTTAATCAACGCAAATATACTTTCTAACCCCCCAAGAGCCAAAATGAAGCACTTAAAATACTATATATTCTATTATTTTTTTGATTTAGATTATCTCATATTGAACAAGAAAGGGAACAAAACAAACAAAAAATATCGATATTAAAACAATGAACATGGTAGGTGCTGACATTTCATTGGGTATGCTTAAGATATCTAAGAAGAAATAACATAAGAAAACAAAGCTATCACTTATACCATGTCCTGCAGAAGAACTACATTTTACTGATCACTCTCTTTAAAGCACAAAAGAAAAGAGCTTCTACCTTCATGGCTAAAGGTAGAAGCTCAATAGAGAGGTTGTTACACCTTTCTTGATATACTTTAAACTAACTTTCTATTTTATTTCTTGCAACATCTTTTTGCTTTACCCATGCTAAACTTAAAGGTTCTATCGATGCAATGGATGCGATATTGCTCAAGAGCAATGCCTCGTTTACTCCAAGAATCTACACCTCCAAGACCTGCTTGACATGCATCTATGCACAAATTGGTGAATTGCGACTTAGGAACTTGTTGACTATGACGTTGTGTTTTCTTTTCACCATCGTCTAAATCTTCGATGTTATAGTGTAAAGCACTCATTGAACAAGGCTCTAATGGACGAATAAATAATCCCTGACCTGTCTTATCTGTTTGCTTCCAAATACGTATATCGCTCTTTGTTCCTGTTTCTTGTGGACGCACATAAGCAAAGAATTGATCGTCTACATTTTGCTTATAGATACCTATTAGCTGTGATTGTTTACGGTCTGAGTAGTTCTCTACAGGACCTCTTCCATAGAATGTAGATTGCTCCATATCGTAAGGCATTTGCATCAACATACCAAATCTAAACATATCAGGGTTGTTCTTTCCTGGTGTTGTCTGCATGGTTTCTTCTACATCTACCTGACCTGTTTGATAAATGGTATAGGTTAAGAATAGCTTAGCCTCTACTTTTGGCATATCATAGCTAGCTTTTACCTTTATAATTGTTTGCTTATTATCTGTTGCTTGCTTTTCTTTTTGAACCTCGAATGCTGTGAGTTGCATTTCAGGATTACGCCAAACTGCGTAGTCTTGTTGTATGCCTGCACCCATATCATTATCGGTTGGAGCTCTCCAGAAGTTGGGTTTAAGTGTTCCACCCTTAGCAATCATTTCTTGATTGTCTATATTATAAGAGGTGAGATAGCCATTTTGCTTATTAAAAGTGAGACTAAACTTAGAATTTTGCACTATAAGCTCATTGGTTTTCTTATTGTCTTGCACTTTCATCTTATTGTCAACCTTCACACCTTTCTCACAATTTGCCATTGAGAAACAACCTTGGAAAGGCATAACGCCTTCTTGAAGCAAGAACTGATCGTATGCAACTACTTGTTCTTTTTCCATCAATGGCTCTGCATTCTTCAAAACAAAAGAAACATTTAAGAATACTTCGTGATTTGGATAGTTGATGTCTTCTAATGGCAATGCAATCACCTTAGATGTTTGTGGAGCAATGTCTAGATGCTCAACTACACCATTTTGCATTTTCTTTCCATTAGCAACTACTTCCCATTTTAACGCATAGTTAGATAAATCTCTAAAGAAATTCTCATTAAAAACAGTGATTTCCTTCTTCTCGATATTAACATTCTTCACCCAAATATTTTGGTAGAAATAGCCAATTTCAAATACTTCGGGGTTAGGAATACGATCAGGATTAACCAAACCATTACAGTTAAAGTTGTTATCACTTGGGTCGTAAGTATTAAAGTCGCCACCATAAGTGTAGATAACATTGCCTTTGTCATCAGTTTTGCGCAATCCTTGATCTACAAAGTCCCAAATGAAACCACCTTGAAGTTTGTTAGGATATTGACGAATGATATCCCAGTATTCTTTGAATCCTCCACTTGAGTTACCCATAGCGTGAGAGTATTCGCACTGAATAAGTGGACGTTGGTCTTCAGGAGCAGTAGACTTAGCATAAGCTTCCATTTCCTTTTGACTTCTATACATTGGGCAGAAAATATCTGTATGACTGTTCTTAATTGCTCTTTCGAATTGAACAGGACGAGAAGAATCCATTCCTTTAATCCAATTGTATGCAGCAACGAGGTTAGGGCCATCTGCAGTTTCGTTTCCAAGTGACCAGAAAATGACACTTGAGTGATTGAAATTGGTTAGAACATTGTGTTGATTGCGTTCTAATATCTGCTTAGCAAAGAGTGGAGTCTTTGATATAGCATCGTCACCATAATGGAAACCATGGCTCTCTTGGTTTGCTTCTGCGCATAGGTAGATACCATATTCGTCACAAAGGTCGTACCACATTGGATCGTCTGGATAGTGACATGTACGTACTGCATTGATGTTAAAGCGTTTCATCAGCTTGATATCTTCTATCATACGCTCACGAGTTACAACATAACCATTTAGTGGATCTACTTCATGACGATTGGCTCCCTTAAAGAATACGGGCTTTCCATTTACCCAAACTTGGCTTCCTTGCATAGAAACATTTCTGAAACCAACTTTAAAGGGAATGACTCCCACTGTGGTATATTTCACTTTTACATTCTTGCCTTTACCTTTTCCGACAACCTCTTTGCGCATTACGTCAACTAAAAGGGTGTAGAGATAAGGTTCTTCAGCGTTCCATTGGCGAACATTCTTTATTTCATAAAGGTTTTGTTTGTCTGCAGATGTAGCATCAAGAACAAGGTTTCCATTCTTGTCAAGCAAGCGATAACGAGTAACTACATTGTTATTGGCATTTTTAGTGATAGAAAGAGTTCCATCTGTATAATTGTTTTGCAAGTCTGCAACAAAGCGTATATCGTTTACATTGGTTGTTTTGCTACGTTTATACAAATAACTTTGACGTGCAACACCCGACAAACGCCAGAAGTCTTGATCTTCGCAATAGGTTCCATCACACCATCTAAAGGTTTGGAATGCTATGAGGTTCTTTCCTGGTTTAATATAAGGTGTAACGTCAAACTCTGCTGCTTGCTTTGAATCTTCAGCATAACCAACGAATTGTCCATTTACCCAAAGGTAGATATTAGATGTTACTGAACCGAAATGCGCAATGATTTGCTCGCCATTCCAGTTACTTGGAACATCAATATATCTACGATATGATCCTACTCTGTTATGCTCTGTTGGAACCATTGGTGGGTTATCTTTGAAATGACCACGCCATGGAAAGCCCACATTTACATAAACAGGGTCGCCAAATCCGTTTAATTCCCAGTTGCCAGGAACAGGCATTGTTCCCCAAGAAGAATCGTTGTAATCAAGTTTATAGAAATCGGTTGGTCGTTCGTTTGCGTTCTCAACACCTTTAAAGCTCCATTTTCCATTCAAAGACAAATAATTGCTTGATTGTTCTTGAAGTCCTTTTAAAGCATTGTTCTCATTTTCATACATAAAGAACGACGCATGAACAGGAAATCTGTTCAATTCATTCACACTCATGTCGTGCCACTCTGTAAATGTAGGAACAATCGTAGCACTAGCAGAAACTGCGCTAAAAAGTAGGGCAGCCGTAATAAATGATTTTATCATGTATAGGTTGTTATGATTTAAGTTGATGCAAATATAATTAAAAAGAAATGTTTTTATGCGACATTCTTATTTTTTATAAATCATTATTGAAATCAAACGTTTTTTATATAGTTCCTTTTCATGTCTCATTGCTCATTTTCTTATTTCAAAAACTCATTCTATTTTGTAAACAACAGGGAAACAATTGATTACAAAAACAATATTCATACTCTATTAAATATTTTCTTATAGTCCACAATCATCTCCTTTTATATTATATTTACAATAGTTTTTTTTGAAATCTTGAAATGTATTCAGAACATACATTTATGAACAAAAGCTCCATTTCATCGAAAATTTCCATAAAAAAACTGATATGTTTGAAGAAAAAAGATATTGGTTTACTTATGATTTATCATCTTTTGACTCACAACACGTATTATTTAGTGACTCATACTATCTATATTTTATAGATAAAAAAGCAAATTAAAGGCTTTAAAAGCCCTATAATAAATTTGTTCATTTATTACTTTTATACTAACTTTGCACATTAATATAATATACAATCGATAACGATTTTCGTTAACTTTCATAACAATCACTGCACAAAAGGAAAAAGATGGAATACAATTTTAGAGAAATCGAAAAGAAATGGCAACACTATTGGGTTGAAAATAAAACTTATCGTGTTCAAGAAAATAATGAGAAACAAAAATATTATGTACTCAATATGTTTCCATATCCTTCGGGTGCAGGTCTTCATGTGGGCCATCCTCTAGGTTATATTGCAGGCGATATCTTTGCAAGATACAAACGTTTGCAGGGCTTTAATGTATTGAACCCGATGGGATACGATGCTTATGGACTCCCTGCAGAGCAATATGCCATTCAAACAGGACAACATCCTTTGATAACAACTCAACAAAATATAGAGAGATATCGTGGTCAATTAGACAAGATTGGCTTTTCTTTCGATTGGGAAAGAGAGGTTAGAACTTGCGATTCTAAATACTATCATTGGACTCAATGGACATTTGTTAAGATGTTTGAGAGCTACTATGATACCGACAAAAACAAGGCCTTGCCTATCAGTTATCTTGTTGAGCAACTAGAAAAAAACGGCACAAGCAAAATTCATGCTGCTACTTCAAATGAGGAAAGTATTTCTGCTGAAGAGTGGAAAGCGATGAATGAAGAAGAACAACAACGTTTCTTAATGCATTATCGCATTGCTTATCAGGCTGAAACAAAAGTAAACTGGTGTGCTGCTTTGGGCACAGTGCTAGCTAACGACGAAGTTGTTGATGGATTAAGTGTACGTGGTGGTCACCCAGTAGTACAACGCAACATGTTACAATGGTGCCTAAGAGTGTCGGCTTATGCACAACGTTTATTGGAAGGTCTTGACAATTTGCAATGGACCGACTCAATAAAAGAAACCCAAAGAAACTGGATTGGTCGTTCAGAAGGCGCTGAAGTAGAATTCAGACTACAATCAAACAACCTCCCTATAACCGTATTTACAACTCGTGCAGACACCATTTTTGGAGTTACATTCATGGTACTTGCTCCCGAAAGTGAATATGTTAATCTTGTAACAACAGACGAACAAAGAGCTGAAGTTGAAGCATATATCACAGAAACAAAAAAAAGAACAGAACGTGAAAGAATCTCCGATCGCCGTGTAAGTGGTGTTTTCTCGGGTTCATACGCAATCAATCCGCTCACAAAGGTAGCTGTTCCTATTTGGATTAGCGATTATGTTTTGGCAGGATATGGCACTGGTGCAATCATGGCAGTACCCGCTCACGACAGCAGAGACTACGCTTTTGCTAAACATTTCGATCTTCCTATCATTCCATTAATTGAAGGAGCAGATGTTAGCGAGCAAAGTTTTGATGCCAAAGAGGGTATTGTAATGAACAGTCCTGTTGCCGAGTTAGAAACTGAATTCAAAGTAAATGGAGGCTTAATACTTAATGGTTTAACTGTAAAAGAGGCTATTAAGACAACAAAAGCATATATAGCACAACATAACCTTGGTAGAGTTAAGGTGAATTATCGTCTTCGTGACGCTACATTCTCACGCCAACGCTATTGGGGAGAGCCTTTCCCTGTGTACTATAAGAATGGCATTCCTTACACACTTCCTATAGATTGTCTTCCATTAGAGTTGCCTACAATAGACAAATACGAGCCAACTGAAAGCGGAGAACCACCTTTAGGACGTGCAAAGCTATGGGCTTGGGACGAAAAGAACCGCCAAGTGGTAGACAAGAGCTTGATAGACAACCAACAAGTGTTTGCTCTTGAATTGAACACTATGCCTGGTTTCGCTGGAAGTAGTGCCTACTATCTTCGTTATATGGATCCTGCTAACACCAATGAACTTGTTAGTCGCGATGTAGTTAACTACTGGAAGAACGTAGATTTATATCTTGGTGGTTCAGAACATGCCACTGGTCACCTTATTTATTCACGTTTTTGGAATAAATTTTTATTTGACTTAGGAACAGCAAAGACCGAAGAACCATTCGAAAGACTTGTGAATCAAGGAATGATTCAAGGTCGTTCTAACTTCGTTTACCGTGTAAAAGAGAGCGATAAAGAAGCTCCTTTATTTGTTTCTCTCAATCTAAAAGACCAATACGACACCACACCTATTCACGTAGATGTGAACATTGTGTCGGGAGATGTCTTAGATATTGACGCATTTAAAGCATGGCGTCCAGAGTTCAAGAATGCACAATTCGTTCTTGAAAACAATAAGTATGTTTGTGGATGGGCAATCGAAAAGATGTCGAAATCGATGTTCAACGTAGTTAATCCCGACATGATTGTAGAACGATATGGTGCCGACACGCTTCGACTTTACGAGATGTTCCTTGGTCCTTTAGAGCAAAGTAAACCATGGGACACCAACGGAATAGATGGATGTCACCGCTTCTTAAAGAAATTCTGGGGCTTATTCTTCGACAATAGAGAAAGCGATCAATTGACAATTAACGACGAACCCGCAACAAAAGAGCAATTAAAATCTGTGCACAAGCTCATCAAAAAGATTACAGCAGATATCGAAAACTTCTCGTTTAACACTGCAGTTTCTGCCTTTATGATTTGCGTTAACGAGCTATCTCAGCTTAAATGTCATAATAAAGAATTGCTCGAGCAAGTTGTTATATTGCTTAATCCATTCGCACCTCACATCAGTGAAGAGCTTTGGAGCTTACTCGGACACACCAATAGCGTATGCGATGCAGTATGGCCACAAGTAAATGAGGCTTATCTTGTTGAAGATGAGCAACAGCTTACCATATCATTTAATGGCAAAGCACGTTTCCAAATGAACTTCGCAGCAAACGCTTCATCAGACGAAATCCAGACTATCACCTTGCAAGACGAGCGTACTATTAAGTACATTGATGGCAAGACAGTTGTAAAAGTGATTGTAGTTCCGAAGAAGATTGTGAACATTGTATTAAAAGGATAATAACTATTTAAACACGAAAACAATACTATTTATGAATTTACACAGAGAAATGGTGTATGCAGAGATTAAGGATTATACTTTCATTACTTTAGGTTTACTCCTTTATACCTTTGCTTGGACAGTATTTTTATTACCTTATCAAATTGTAACTGGTGGTGTTACAGGTATCTCTGCTTTGATATTCTTCGCAACAAAGATACCTATTGTTTACACCTATGTACCTATCAACGCCGTACTTCTTGTGGTTGCACTTTTTGTTTTGGGCTTTAAGTTCATGGCAAAGACCATTTACGCAATCTTTGTACTCGGTTTCTTCGTTAGTGTTGCCCAAGAAATGGTAACCCAACCCGATGGCACTATGTTTCAAATCCTTGGTCCTGGTCAAGAATTCATGTCGGTTATCATTGGTTGTTGTATAACAGGAACCGCCTTATCTATCGTTTTTCTTCACAATGGTTCAACGGGTGGAACAGATATTGTTGCTGCAGTTGTCAACAAATATCACAACCTTTCACTTGGAACAGTGCTCATCATTGTCGACGTAGCAATCATTTCAACTTCTTATTTAGTGTTTAACGACTGGAAGAGAATTGTTCTTGGTATGAGCTCTATGGCAGTTGAGTGTTTTGTTCTCGACTTTGTGATGAACAGTAGACGTGAGTCTGTGCAGTTCTTGATATTCTCTCGCAAATATAAAGAGATTGCAGAAGCTATCGGAACAGAACTTTACCACGGTGTAACCATATTAGATGGACACGGATGGTACACAGGAAACGAAGTAAAAGTATTGTGCGTTTTGGCAAAAAAATACGAAAGTCAACATATTTTCTTCCTCATCAAGATGATAGACCCTAACGCCTTTGTAAGTCAGAGTGCAGTTATTGGTGTCTACGGACAAGGATTCGACGAGATGAAAGTGCGCAAAGCCCGAAAGAAAAAATTAAAACAAGTAACAAGCAAAGATGAAGGAACTGATGAAAATAGTGTTTGCGACCAACAACAATCATAAGCTTTCCGAGATAAGAGACATTCTTAACGAGGCTTGTGAAGTAAAGAGTTTAAAAGAAATTGGTTGCGAAGTAGACATCCCAGAAACAGGAACTACACTCGAAGAGAATGCTTTAATCAAAGCCAACTATGTGTGGGATCATTTCCATACAAATGTCTTTGCCGACGACACTGGTCTAGAAATAGAAGCACTTAACGGCGAACCAGGTGTTTACAGCGCACGATATGCAGGAGGAGAAGGGCACGATAGCGAAGCCAATATACAAAAAGTGCTCGAAAACCTCAATGGCATTGAAAACCGTAAAGCACGTTTTCGCACCGTTATAGCATTCGTTCGCAAAAATAAAGTCACTGGCGAAAAAGAAATTTCCATTGTAGAAGGCATAGTAAATGGTAGCATCACCACCCACAAAAGAGGAACAGCTGGTTTTGGATACGATGCCATCTTTATACCAGAAGGATATGACCAAACTTTTGGAGAGCTAGGAATGGACATTAAAAATGAGATTTCTCACCGTGCAAGAGCCGTAAAAAACTTTGCCAAAGAACTTGAAGATTATATTAAGGAATGAAGAAAATTTTAGTTTGTTGTATTCTTTTATTAACATCGTTAATATCTTTCTGCGCTCCAATAGGCACGTGGAAGAATTATTTTGCTTATACCTCTATCACAGAAATTGAACATATTGGCGACAAGTATTATGTACTTGCATCGGGCAGTTTATTCTCTTACAATTCAAAAGATGGAAGCATTTACACTTATGATAAGACCAACGGACTAAGCGATACAGGCATAAAAGCTATTCAATGGAATAAAAGTTCACGCAAACTAGTTATCGTTTATAAAAACAATAACATCGATCTTCTTTCTGAAAATGGCAAGATCGAAAACCTCCCCGATTATTATTTAAAGGCAATAACCGAAGATAAAACAATACACTCTATTTATAATAATGGTGCATTTGCTTATCTTTCCACAGCCTTTGGCATTCTTAAAGTCAACACAAAGAATGCCGAATTCAGCGACACATATTATCTTAACGAGTCGGTTGAATATTGTTATATAGCCAACAACCAGCTTAACGCAGCCATACCCACAAAAGGAATTATGGCATGTTTGCTTACATCTAACCTACAAAACAAAAGCAATTGGAGTGTAATTGGAACTTATGTTGCACCCAACAAGCAGCTCAATTCCAACGACCTTGCAATTATTAATAAAGTAAAACCCAACAGCGTTCAATATAACCGCTTTGCGTTTATGACTTTAAAAGATAATACCCTCTACACCGTTCCGGGTGGATTCAATGCTTTTGTCGACATGTCTAGCCCTGGAGCTGTGCAGGTTTACGATGGACAAAAATGGACAATGTATGAAGACAACTTAACAACAAAGACATCAAATATACCTTATGTTTCTATCACATCAGTGGCAGTAGACCCTAAAGACGCACAACATGTATTTGCATCGGGCAGAACTGGCTTATACGAGTTTAGAGATGGCAAGTTTGTTAAGCACTACACCTACACCAATAGTCCGCTCAAAGCCTTCATTGCCAATAACCCCAACTATGTTATTACATTGAGTATCTCATTCGATTCACAAGGAAATTTATACGTTCTCAATGGCAATAACCCTGATGGAACAAGCTTACTTCGCCTCAATAGCAATGGCTCTTGGGACGATTTACATCAAGATGCCCTTGTTGCCAACGGCTATTCATTCCGTATTCTCACCAACCTCACATGGGATTCACGCAACCTTCTTTGGTTTGTTAACGACCACTGGGACAACAAGAGCTTAGCTTATTTCAACCCTAAAACCAATCAATTGAAGCTCTACTCTACGTTCTACAATCAAGACGGTATTGCTATGGGCGATGGAATAATTCACTGTGTGACTGAAGACAAACTGCAAAACATGTGGATTGGAACAGGAAATGGTCCTGCTATGCTCACCTCTTCTCAGATAAGAAGTGGTAGTCAAAATTTCAATCAGATAAAGGTTCCCAGAAACGACGGTACAAATTTTGCCGATTATTTATTGAGTGGAGTTGATATTAGTTGTATTGCTATTGATGGAGGAAATAGAAAATGGTTTGGAACTAACGGCAATGGTGTTTATCTTATCAGTGCCGATAATCTTCAAGAGCTAAAGCATTTCACAGCAGAAAACAGTCCTTTACTTTCTAATACCATCGAGTCGATGGTAATTAACAACAATACTGGCGAGATATTCTTCGGCACTTCCGAAGGACTTTGCTCTTATATCACCGACGCAACCGATGCCCCTTCCACCTCAAACGATAGCAATGCACTGGTTTACCCTAACCCTGTGCTACCTGATTACACTGGTTTAATTACCATAAAAGGACTTGCTTTCGATTCGCATGTAAAAATAGTCACCACCAATGGTGCACTGGTTGCAGAAGGAAGAAGCAATGGTGGCACCTTTACTTGGGACGGAAACGATCAAAACGGACAACGTGTTGCAGGCGGAATGTATATCGTTTTATCGGCAACAGCAGAGGGAGAGTCGAGCGTTGTAACCAAGATTGCCATCATAAGATAAAGCTTTTATCGAGGTGCAACCCTCACCTTTACATCATTCCACTACGTTCTTATTAAGAGAGAACGATATAAGGTGCATAATAAAACAATAGAGATGAAACCTTTTCCATGCCCCACCACAGAACAAAACCTCACTCAAAACAATGCCAAAGCGATTTTAAGTCGTCGCATTGAGTGGTTAGATGTGGCTCGAGGAATATGTATGTTGCTCATCATCTACGACCATTCCGACAGCTATTTCACCCTTCTCAATCCCCTATTGCCTTATAATTGGTATGTAGCCAATGTGCTTTGTGCCTTTGTTTTCATTTCAGGTTATTTGTTTCCAACACACAACCACCTTGTAGTAAGCAAGAAAATAAAAAGTATTTTCAGAACTCTAGTGGTGCCCTATCTTTTCTTTTGCACCCTTTTCTACTTTCCAAAAGCTTTTATTCATCAGCAAGATGTGAGTCTTTCCAAATCTATTTTCAACATTCTTAGTGGACAATCATCGTGGTTTATCTGTGCCCTTGTGGTGGCAGAACTACTCTTCCTGGGTTTAGTTCAGCTGTTTAAGGGTAACAAAATGGCTGTTTTCTTCGTCTCATTTTCGTGCTTCTTTCTCGCAACACAATGGCAAGAACCCAACAACAACTATTGGAGTGCCGTGCAAGCCCTCATTTTCATGCCCTTTTTGTGTATGGGTTGGCTCGCAAAACAACACTCATTAGCTATAAGCACTAAGGTTTTCGCACTTGTTTCTGCCCTTTTCATCGCTCTAAAAGTGGTGGGAACACAAATTAACATCAACGAAGTTATTGCACCCCTGCTCATCAATCAGCCCCTCATTTTTATGATAGATATGATGGTTGGTATTGTTATCATCATCTTTATTGCACAGAAAATAAATCGAAACATTTTTCTCGAACATGTTGGAAAACACTCTTTGATATGCTATTTTCTATGCGGAGGCGTTCCACTTCTGTTCACAAAGGCTTTTGAAAAGATAGGGCTGAGTTATAATAATGCCCCCTATCTCTTACCACTTATCTTTTTTTTCTCTGCCATAGTCATCGTTGTAGCTGCCACCTTTATACAGAAATATTTGGGCTTTTTATGGAGTTCAAAGCGCAAGGCATAGCAAGTTCAATAATAACCCAATAACAATAAACTTCAAAGGGATATCAAAAGCGAAATATTTCAACCTTTTTCACATTTCATTCTGTCTACTTTCCACTGCATTCTACGCTATTTTACTACCTTTTTAGCTATATCAAGCCTCAAAAATTGCGGTTTCATCGCCTATTTTTATCGATAAAATGGGCAAAAAGCATCATTTTGTCAAAATATTAGAGCTATTTTTGTTTTTCTACTTCACCAATCTTCCACTGCAAAAGCATTATTTTTAAGATACATTGCTTGTTTTCTTCATTACAAAAAGCCTTCTTTTTGCGTTCTAATCGCATTGCTTTTATGACCTAAAAGCAATGCTTTCGGCAATCAAAGTCAATGCTTTTAGTTCCCAATAGGCGCAAAAGCTATGCTCTTTTCTGCTTTGTTGCCACTCTAAACAATTCTCATAAAAGTCTACTCTCATTTCAATGTATTTTCAAAGGCAAAGTTCTGCTTCGCCCTTTCTTCGCTGAAAATACAAAAAAATCGCCCCTTTAAATTAAAATATCTTAACAGTTAATTCATAAGAAAACAACCATTTCATCGTTTTTATAACACACAAGCATAAAACATTGCCCATTCCCTTAAAGTATTATTAATCATAATAATAACGAAATATGGGTAATAATAACTATCTTTGTAGTCTTTCTACACGACTTTTGTGCTGAACATCAGAACAAAAAGGTCGTTCAACGCAAAATAAAAAGATAACAACAGCAATTTAAATACGTAAAAAGATGAAGATAATAGGCATAGTGAACAACTATCCCCAACACGATAATAAAACAGAAGAAACCAATAAAACAACTGCACACCCAGTTCTTTTTACCAAAACAGACGCTACCATTTTGAAAGATGGAAAGCCCTTTTTTGTACCCGACAACATGGGTACAATATCTTGGAAAAGTGCTTTGGTGGTGCGTTTATGCAAATTGGGCAAGTCGGTTCCTGCTCGTTTTGCTCACAGATACTATGATGCTATTACCATTGGAGTGGACTTTACCGCTACAGACATGCAAAAGCAACTGGCAAAAGAAAGTCTGCCCTGGGACTTAGCAAAAAGCTTTGATGGCTCGTTGGTATTGGGCTCGTGGCTCAGTATCGACCAAATTAAAGACGTTAATATGATTCAATTCAACACCAACATCAACGAAACGCCCACAAGTGAGGGCTTTACCAATGACATGTTGCACAAGATCGACGAGCTGATTGAATATATTTCGCAATTTATAACCATCAAAACTGGCGATTTACTCATCACTGGTGGTGTTGGAGAAGAGCAAGAAGTGCTTATCAACCAACATTTCGAAGGATTTATAGAGAATAGAAAAGTGCTTGATTTTTATAGTCGATAGGGCTTTCAACTACTTATCCTCACACCGTAAAACACCTTTTATCAATGAAACAACGACATGTGCATATATTGCTTTTAACACTTGTGCTTGCCTTTGCAACACAACTGTTACATGCCCAACGCTTTTATAATTTAACTTCTGATCAAGTTAAAATCGACTCGGTGTTGCCTCATTTCACCTACACCATTCCGCTTTCTGAAAACTACAACGACTCTATCTATACCGTAGAAATTCTCTATCCTGAGTTTATAGATATGAGTTCTACCGACATTCAACGCTATAATGCGTTGTCGGGAAGCATTCTTCCCAACCTACCTGCTATACAACAACAAGTGGTTTTCGATAGAAAGAAGCCTTCATTACAAATTTCTTTCACTCCATTGGCTATGCGCCAAAACACCAGAAGGTTTTTGGTTAGCTTCATGTTGAGCGTTAAATCTACTGCAAAAAAACGCACTCAGAAAGCCACTCTCACTCGAGTTCCAACGCTTCCTGCCAACAGATATGTAGCTAATTCTAAGCTATCTACTGGTAGATGGGCAAAGATTAGGGTGAAAGACACAGGTGTTTATCAGCTTACCAATGAGGTTATTAAACGTGCGGGCTTTACTGATATCAACAAAGTGAAGATATATGGCTATGGAGGTTGGTTGCAAAACGAACAATTAAAGGCACAAGATCTGGAGGAACTAGACGACCTCAAAGAGGTGCCTACATGCAATATCAATGGCAAACGCTTGTTCTTTGCCAAGGGAACTGTGTCGTGGAGTAGTGCATCTACAAGCAAACGCACCCGCAATCCCTATTCTGATTATGGCTATTATTTCATCACTCAAAGCAATGAAGAACCACTAAAACAAGATAGTACAGCCTTTTTGGCATCGTTCTACCCCACTTTTAACGATTATCATAGTATCTATGAGGTAGATAACTATGCATGGTTCGAAGGCGGACGCAATTTGTTTGATGCAGAAGTGCTCAATAATGGAGCTTCAAAAACCTACTCTTTAAAAGCTCCTAAAGGCATTTCAACAGCTAAACTAGTTGTAAACATCACCTCTAACACCGCTTGCGAGGTGCAAGTGAGCTGTAATGGAAAGGTATATGGAACAATTCCGATTGTTTGGGGCAAATCTTCAAATAGTTTAGAAACCTTTAGTAAAGCTAAAGAAGCGGCTTTTGGTTATAACATCGACAATGTTTCTGAACAAAACAACATCACTCTTCAAGTTACAAAGGGCAACAATGTTCGCTTAGATTATATCACTTTGACTTTCAATACTCCCTTTGCTCCTCCTCATTTAAATACAGATCTTTTCCCAAGTGCAGAGTATGTGCACAACATCACCAATCAAAATCTACATGCAGATGATTTCTATGACATGGTGATTATTATCCCAACCACACAGAAACTACTTGCACAAGCAGAACGCTTAAAAGCTTTTCACGAGAAAAACGACAAGATGAAAGTACGCATTGTGCCTGCAGACGAGTTATATAATGAGTTTTCTAGCGGAACACCCGACGCCAATGCTTATCGCAGATACATGAAAATGCTATACGATAGAGCAGGAAATGACGAGCAAAAGCTACCTAAAGATCTCCTTCTTTTTGGTGATGGAAGCTTTGATAATCGTATGAACACGGTGGAATGGCGTGGTAAAAATCCCGATGATTACTTGCTTTGTTATGAAAGTGAGAACTCTTTTCACAAAGTATATTGCTATGTTGACGACGGCTTTTATTGTCTTTTAGACGACAATGAGGGCGGAAATTTATTGTCGGCAGACAAACCAGACATTGCAGTTGGACGCATTCCTGTTGTGAACGACACACAAGCAAAAGCTGTGGTAGATAAGATTTTAGCTTATAATGCAAACCAAAACGCTGGCGATTGGCAAAATACTATCTTCTTTATGGGTGATGATGGTAATGAAAATCTACACATGCAAGATGTTGAAGACGCTGCAAATATGATTGGGAAGATGGCACCCAGCTATCATATAAAAAAGGTGATGTGGGATGCTTTCAACATGGTTAACTCTGCACAAGGTGCCACTTATCCTGATGTTAGTAAGCTTATTAAACAACAACAGGCACAAGGTGCATTGATAATGGATTATGTTGGGCACGGAATTGAATATCAAATATCGCACGAAAACGTATTGCGTCTAAGCGACTTCACTAGCTTTAACAATAAAAACCTACCTCTTTGGATCACTGCTTCGTGCGATATTATGCCCTTTGATGGCACTGTTGCAAATATAGGAGAAAGCGCATTGCTGAATCCAAACGGTGGTGCTGTGGCATTCTTTGGCACTACTCGCACGGTATATGCTAACTATAATAAACGCATTAACATGGCTTTCTTAAAGCATGTACTAAGTAATGACGCAAAGGGAAACCCCATTTCAATTGGTGAAGCCCAACGTTTAGCCAAAAATGACATGATTGATTCGGGTGCAGATCACACCGAAAACAAACTGCAATATAGCCTTCTTGGCGACCCTGCTTTGGTTCTTCGCCGCCCAACTATCAATATTTCAATCGATGAAATCAATGGTGTTCCATGCAATGCAGGTAGCAACATTATTTTAAGAGCAGGAGAAGTGACTACCGTAAAGGGTCATATCGTGAACAATAACACATTTAAAGGCAAGGCAACAATACTTGTTAGAGATGGCGAAGAGACTATAACTGGCAAGCAAAACCGTAAGAATGAAGCCTCAACTCCTTTTATCTATAAAGACAGAACAAAGGTTCTTTTCAACGGAACGGATAGCGTTAAAGACGGAAAATTCACCTTTTCATTTGCCATCCCTAAAGATATTAGCTATAGTAGCAACAATGGTTTAATCAATATTTATGCTGTAAACGAGAACAAAAGCGTATCGGCAAATGGCTATAATAAAGATTTTACGATTGAAGGAGGCAACATCTCGCAAACAGACTCAGTGGGTCCGTCTATCTTCTGCTATCTCAATTCGCCTTCATTCACTAACGGAGGCAAAGTAAACTCAACTCCTTTATTGGTTATTGAGCTATTGGATAAAAGTGGAATTAACGTGAGTGGAAACGGAATTGGACACGACTTGCAGGTTACTATTGATGGAGATATGAATAAAACGTATAACCTAAATAGCAACTTTAAATTCGACTTTGGCTCTTATACTAAAGGAACTGCGTTCTTTAATCTACCAGAATTAGAGGCAGGAAAGCACCAATTACGTGTTAGAGCATGGGATATTTTCAACAATTCTTCAACAACTGAAATGAACTTCACTGTTGTTAAGGGACTTGAGCCTACGATTTTAAATATTAATTGTTCTGACAATCCTGCTAAAACCCGTACAACGTTCATTATAAATCACACTTATTCGGGTAACAACATGGATGTTAGTATCGAGCTATTCGACTCGAATGGTCAGCTACTTTGGACTCATTCGCAAAACAATGTGTCTACAAATGGCTCGTATATGGTGCCTTGGGATCTCACAAGTGACAAAGGATTTGCTCTTAAAACTGGAGTTTATCTCTACCGAGTGCTTATCTCTACTGAAGGAGGAAAACAGGTTTCAAAAACAAAGAAACTAATTATTTTAAAACAATAAAAATGTAGTTTATGCGTTTATTGTTAATAATACATCTTTAAAACATTAATAATACTATGAGTAGAATTAAACTGTTTTTTGCTACTTGCGCTCTTTTAAGCGTTACTCTCAACAACTTTGCACAAATAGAAAAGAACAAAATATTTAACCCTGTCACAACTTCTGTAACCTCACAAAGCGTTGCTCCAGATGCAAGAGCAGGTGGTATGGGAGACGTTGGTGTTGCAACCGATCCTGATGTAGCATCACAATATTGGAATGTTGCTAAGTATCCATTCGCAATTAGTCGAGCAGGAGTGTCATTAAACTACACTCCTTGGTTGAGAAAGCTTGTAAACGACATGAATTTAGCATACCTCGTGGGCTATTATCGCATTGGAGATTACTCTGCAGTATCAACCTCTTTGCGCTATTTCTCATTGGGAGAGGTACAAACAAACTATAACTCTTCTAATCAAGGAACACCTATGACTGTTAATCCTTACGAGATGTCACTTGATGCTGGATATTCTTTAATGTTATCAGAAAAGTTCTCTATCGGTACAGCTGTGCGCTTTATCTATTCTGATTTGAAAGCAGATTATACCGATGATGTCACTCCTGGATCTGCATTCTCTGCCGACTTGGGAGCTTATTATCAAAACTATGTCAATATAGGTCAACGTGAATGTCAGTTAGGACTTGGTTTAAACATCTCTAATATCGGTTCAAAAATATCGTTTGGAGGCGACAATAACAGCTATTTCATACCCACAAACCTTCGTTTAGGCGCATCTCTTATGGTGCCAATCGATGAGTATAACCGAATAACTTTTGCCGCAGATGCAAACAAACTGCTTGTGCCTACTTATCCAAAGATAAGAGATGGCGAGTCGCCAACAGACTTTGACGCTCGTGTTCAGAAAGAATATTACGACGTTTCGAGCATCAGTGGTATCTTTAAAAGCTTTGGAGATGCCCCCAATGGTGCAAAAGAAGAATTACAAGAGATACAATGGAGCCTCGGAGCTGAATATGTTTACAACGACAAATTTACCCTTCGTGGAGGATATCATCACGAAAGCGAAACCAAAGGAAACCGAAAATACTTTACTGTAGGTGCTGGTTTTAAAATGAATGTGTTCTCTCTTGATGCGGGATATGTAATCTCTACAGCCGCAAGTAACCCGTTAGACCAAACATTAAGATTTACCTTAACATTTGATATGGACGGACTTTCAGACTTATTTAAACGATAATTACAATGATAAGAGTTGGATTTGGATATGATGTTCATAAGCTTGTAGAAAACAGAAGCTTATGGCTTGGCGGAATAAAGATCGACTATTCACTTGGACTTCTTGGTCATAGCGATGCCGATGTCTTAATACATGCTATCTGTGATGCCATACTTGGAGCAGCCAACATGCGTGACATTGGCTATCATTTCCCTGATACTGCGAACGAAACACTCGACATGGACAGTAAGATTATCTTGAAACAAACCATTGAACTCATCGCAACAAAGGGCTATCATCTTGTGAATGTCGACGCAACAATATGCGCCGAACAACCCAAAATCAATCCTCATATTCCCGCAATGCAACAATGTATGGCAGAAATAGCTGGCGTAGACCCTGATTTTTTCAGTATTAAAGCCACCACAAGTGAGCGTATGGGCTTTGTAGGAAGACAAGAAGGAATGGCTGCTTACGCAACTGTTCTCATCGAAAAATAAAACACTTTAATGATAAAAGCATTACTTTTACGCTGTAATTGTAATGCTTTTGTTGTATAATAACAATGCTTTTACAAGCTAAAACGATAGCTTTTATTTTGCAATATACAAAAACCTCTTTTTCAACATATTAGCTATAGCATCAGAAAGTATTGATGGTTCGATGCCCATTGACAAGCAAACACAAAAAAAGCGTCGACAAATTAATTTGCCAACGCTTGTTATTTTTACCCTTTATTGAGTTTCTTTTTAATCACAGCAGGGCTTCCTGCCACTACACAATCATTAGGAATGTCATGCATCACCAAACTACCAGCGGCAATAACACATCTGTCTCCGATGGTAACACCTGGTAAAATTACCACAGAACCATCAATCCATGTGTCTTCTCCGATAGTTATTGGCAAGCAAACTTCTTGTGGTTTACGTCGCTCTAAGTAATCTGTCGGATGTTGACTGGTGTAGAGTTGGCAAGCAGGACCAATCAAAGTGTTCTTTCCTACTCGTATTTCTCCACCGTCAAGAAATACACAATTACAATTAATAAACACGTTTTCGCCTAGCACTATACCATGACCATGGTCACAATTAAATGGAGGTGTAACTACTGAAGAATTAGGAATACCAGGTATTAACTGACTAATCACCTTTCGATAATCATTACTATACACTGTCAGATTTTGTAACTGTACGCATAATTCCTTTGCATGTTTAAAGCTTTCTACGATCTCTTCCTTACTAAAGTCATAGAGTAAAGAAGCTCGCATCTTGTTCATCTCTTTCATACGTACCTCTCTTTCAATATAAAACTTTATTCAATCGCAAATATACTGCTTTGTTTTTATAATGCAAGAGTTAATTACTTTTTTATTTAAAACATTTTTATAAGGAAGTAATATGTAAGTTTTATTTGTGTTTAAATTCCGTCATGGTAATGTTAATATGTGTTTTTATCCCTCTTAAAAGTGCCATTTTCCGCAAGCGAAACATAACTGTTATATAATTTCAACATTTAAAATGTAATTTTCTTTGTATGAAAGTTTTTTCAGCAAAAAATGCTATTGGGGAACAAGTTATATCCATTGGTTTTCAAAGTTATCATCAATTGCATAACAAGTTGAATTGAGCAGAGTGGCAATATTGCATCGAACAGAACTCTAAAAGGGCACCCAAGTGAGTAAAAAAAGACACAAAAGCGTCTCTACACTCACTCTTTATCCTCTAAAAAGAACCATAACATGAGGCAACAAGACATGAAAAGGCACGAAAAATCAAAAACACAGACTTTTATTTTGTTGTTTATTGCTTTTCTACTACTTTTGTATTTAAATCAGAAAAACCTCTATGAAAAAACCTGTTATACAAATTGTACGTGCCATGTCATTTGCCTTTGCTCTATTGGCAATAGCATCTTGTGGCGAAAAGAAATTCCATGTGCAAGGTGAAATCAAAGAAGCTAAAGACTCAATACTTTACTTTGAGAATATAAGTCTCGATGGAATTAAAGTTATCGACTCGTTAAAACTATCAGAAGATGGCAGCTTTAACTTTGCACAAAAGGCTCCTAATGCTCCTGAATTCTATCGACTTAGAATCGCTAATCAAATCATTAACGTTTCAATAGACTCTACCGAAACTGTTGATATCAAGGCTTCTTATCCCGATATGGCAGTGAAATATGAGGTAAAAGGGTCGGAAGATTGTAGCAAGATACAAGATCTTGCTTTGCAACAAATTAGACTTCAAAGCAGAATTAATGCCATTGTAAATAGTCCTTTGCTTGGAGTTAAAGCCGTAGAAGACAGTATTTCAAAGGTTCTTTACACCTACAAGGAAAAAATCAAGCTGAATTATATCTTCAAAGAGCCTATGAAAGCATACGCTTATTTTGCTCTTTTTCAAACCATCAACGTTGGTAATATGTCTACATTGGTATTTAATCCTCGTTCAAGTGAAGAAGATGTAAAGGCTTTTGCCGCTGTTGCTACAAGCTGGGATGCCTACCATCCTAACTCTGAAAGAGGCTTAAATCTTCATAACATCGCTATCGAAGGAATGAAGAACATTCGCATAATGAAGTCGCAACAAGAGCTTACAATCGACCCAAGCAAAGTAAAAATAAGCAATAATGTCGACATCTCACTTACAGATAATAAGGGAGTGACTCGCAACTTGAGCGATCTTATGGGCAAAGTGGTGCTCTTAGACTTCCACATGTTTTCAAGTAAAGGTAGCACTAAGCGCATTATGATGCTCCGAGAGCTATACAATAAGTATCACGAAAGAGGCTTAGAGATTTATCAAGTGTCAATAGATGGCGACGAACACTTCTGGAAAACGCAGACAGCTGCATTGCCTTGGGTTTGCGTTAGAGAAACAGAAAGCACTAAAGGTCAAAGCCTTGTGAGATACAATGTACAACAAATACCTACATTCTTCTTAGTTGGTAAAGACAATGTGGTGTATAAACGAGATATGCAAATTAAAGATTTAGATGCCGAAATAGCATCTTTACTATAACAAACATATAGGGTGTTAACTGCAATAAGCAATTAACACCCTTTTTTAAAAGAATGATGTTACTCAAAACAACACTTATTATTGCATTTGGAGGAGCACTCGGTTCGGTTGCACGTTTCATGCTTTCGAAACTCATTAGCGAAAGTTCAACCACATCATTTCCACTCTCAACTCTCGTTGTTAACGTGCTTGGCTGCCTCATCATCGGCTTTGTTTATGCCTTGTTCGACAACAAAGAGAATGCAAGTGTTGCGCTAAAGCAGTTCTTAACCATTGGTTTCTGTGGCGGATTCACCACCTTTAGCACCTTCAGTAACGAGTCGTTCAACCTCTATCAGCTACAACATTTCACCCAATTAGCTCTCTATATCACCGCAAGTGTTGTGCTTGGATTCTCTGCTATCGCCCTAGGTGTCACCTTAGGTCAATGGATTAAATAAGACATTTATTTGCGCTTAGGCGAGAGATTGCACAACAAAGAGAGAGAATTACATCATCTCTCCCAATAATGCGGTATGCGCTAAAAAATACATATAATTTGATTGAGAAATAACAATAGCCCTTTGGGGCTTATAACTGACGTGAGTTCTTCGAATACACCTTAGTTAGGCTCTCACATTTTATAAGACAAGATGTTGAGAGCCATTTGTATTTTGTTTTGTTTGCAAACGCAATTCTTTTGGCTGTGTTATACCAATATAATTACTGCCACATAATTACTTAAAATAAAAGTGCGGA
>JBQMYA010000021.1:0-44694 GCA_052173735.1 Prevotella sp. | reverse complement strand
CCTAGACCCACTGATTAAGAGTCAGTTGCTCTACCAACTGAGCTAAGGGTGCATACATTCAACTATTATGCTGTTTTCTTAATGCTGTGCAAAGTTATTCTTTTTTTTTTTTATAACCAAAGAAATGTAATCTTTTTTCTAAAAATAATTATCCATTCTTTGTGATTATTACTTTTAGAAACCTTTTTGTGGTGATATAAGGAATATTTATTACCTTTGCAAGGTATAAAAGAATTATAATTGAAACATAAAATAATCATGAGTAGACAATTAGAGAAGATCAAAGAGCTTATTGCAAAGCGTGAAAAAGCTCGTCTCGGAGGTGGCGAAAAGGCCATAGAAAAACAACATGAACGTGGTAAATATACCGCTCGTGAAAGAATTGACATGTTGGTTGACGAGGGCTCTTTTGAGGAATACGATATGTTTAAGCTTCATCGTAGCCATAACTTCGGCATGGAAAAGAAACAATTCTTAGGAGATGGCGTTGTTGCAGGTAGCGCAACTATTGATGGAAGACTTGTTTATGTATATGCACAAGACTTTACTGTGAACGGAGGTTCATTGTCTGAAACAATGTCACAGAAGATTTGTAAGGTCATGGACATGGCAATGCAGAATGGAGCTCCAATGATTTGCGTAAACGATTCTGGTGGTGCTCGTATTCAAGAAGGAATTTGTGCACTTGCAGGTTATGGTGAAATCTTTGAAAGAAACATTCTAGCTAGTGGTGTTATTCCTCAAATTAGTGCAATCTTTGGTCCTTGTGCAGGTGGAGCTGTTTATTCACCCGCTCTTACAGACTTTACTCTTATGACAGAAGGAACATCATACATGTTCTTAACTGGTCCTAAAGTGGTGAAGACAGTTACTGGAGAAGATGTTGATGCAGAAAGCCTTGGGGGCGCAAGTGTACACTCTACAAAGAGTGGTGTTACTCACTTCACTGCAAAAACTGAAGAAGAAGGCATCGCACTTATTAAAACATTGTTAAGTTATATCCCTTCTAATAATATGGAAACAGCACCAGTTGTAGAGTGCAACGACCCAATTAATAGAATGGAAGACTCATTAAACGAAATATTACCAGAAGATCCTAACCAAGCATACGATATGTATAAGGTTATCACCGCGATAACAGATAATGGTGAGTTCTTCGAAGTTCAACCTAAATTTGCTAAGAACATCATTACAGGTTTCGCACGTTTCAACGGTCAAAGCGTTGGTATCGTAGCAAACCAACCTTCTGCTTATGCAGGTGTTCTCGACGTAAACGCTTCTAGAAAGGGTGCTCGTTTCGTTCGTTTCTGCGACGCATTCAATATTCCTATTGTGTCTTTAGTTGATGTTCCTGGCTTCTTACCTGGAACAGGACAAGAATATAACGCTGTAATTCTTCACGGTGCGCAACTTCTTTATGCTTATGGAGAAGCTACAGTGCCTAAGATTACAATTAACTTACGTAAGAGTTATGGTGGTTCTCACATCGTGATGGGTTGTAAGCAATTACGTTCAGACTTGAACTTTGCATGGCCTACAGCTGAAATTGCAGTGATGGGAGCTGGTGGAGCAGTTGCAGTTCTTTATGCAAAAGAAGCTAAGACACACGAAGATCCTCGTTCTTTCCTTGCAGAAAAAGAAGAAGAATATACAGAAATGTTTGCAAATCCTTATCAAGCTGCACAATATGGCTACATTGATGATGTGATTGAACCACGCAATACACGTTTCCGTATCTGTAGAGGATTGGCTCAATTGGCTAATAAACGTCAATCATTGCCAGCTAAGAAACATGGTTGTATGCCAATGTAATTTAAACTTAAAAGCGTAATTTATATGGTTAAAGATAAAAATGTTTATGCAGCCATTGCTTTAGCACTTCACGAGTTTAAAGGAAATAACGTGCACGACAAAGAATCGGGCATTATAACCATTAAGCAAAAGCAAACAATGTGGAATGCAAAGTTCCTTTCTTTCACTCAAAAACCAGGACGATAAGGAACGGATAAACGTTACAATGACAAAATAAAAATTGTAGAAATGAAAGAATATAAATATATTATAGACGGAAAAGAATATAAAGTTGCTATCAATGAGGTGGTAGACAATATTGCCAACGTAACTGTAAATGGTGATTCTTTTCAAGTTGAAATGGAGAAAGAGGCTGAACCTGAGAAGAAAAAAGTAGTTCTTGGAAAAGCTGAAAATAAAGCTGAAGAGAGTGAATCAACTACAACTTCTGTTGCAAATGTAAATACAGATAATGCTGTTAAGGCTCCTCTTCCAGGTGTAATTCGTGACATTCCTGTTGCTGTTGGCGATACTGTTGCTGTTGGCGATACTGTTGTAGTGCTTGAAGCGATGAAGATGGCAAACAATCTTGAGGCTGAAAAGGCAGGTAAGGTTACTGCAATTTTAGTGAAAGTGGGCGAGAATGTTCTTGAAGATACAGCATTAGTTGTAATCGAATAAGAGTTTTATCGTTTCATTTTGAAACGGTACAATAATCAAAAAGGGTATGTAGTAGATTCTACTACATGCCCTTTTATTTTTCAATGAAATAAACAATAGAAATATATTTACATAATTTTGAGGTGTAAATGCATATTTTAAACTAACGTAATTTTTCTGTTTGTTAGCTCTTTTAGTCACTAATGTTGCAATTTGACCTTGTTATAGTGGAGAAGAAGGAATAGATTTTATGTATTGGTCATTGAGATTAGAAGAAGAGAGCAATGTTTTAACATTGCAAAAGTATAGTTTTTTAAGTCTAAGAGCAGTGAAATTGCATTGTAAAAGCTATGGTTTTATACTTTGAAAATGATGCTTTTAAGTTTATATTTTCTCGTTTTATTGAGAGGAAAAGGCAGTTGTTTTATAAGAAAATCTATAGTTACTTGTGTGGATTTTTCTTTGTTTCACTAGATAAAACGCATCTATTTTAGTTTGTAAAAAACAATATAATTCAATGCTACTTTATTTGCACAGTAGCATAAGGAGATGTTATTCCATTTCAAAAATGATAGGAATATATAACAAAAGGGTTGGTGTTGGGTGTTAATAGTTAGTCGATTATTCTGATATAATCCTCCTTCCTTTCGGCTTGTACTTTGGGATCATTCTTTTGATAGCCCATAATGCAGAATGCAATACCCTCATAATGATCGGCAACTCCCCATTCTTTTAAAAGTTTTTGACCTTCTTCTAGTTTGAAGACTTCTTTTGCTCGGTGAATCCAACAGCTACCAAAACCTTCAGAATGAGCTGCAAGCATAAGGTTTGCCATAACCAAACTACCATCATAAAGATAGGTGGGGCGATTGCTGTCTGCCAAAACTGCAACAACAATGGGGGCATTATAAAATGGATCGATGGGTGAACCGAGAACCTGAGCGTTGAGTTTTGATAAAAGGTTGCGTATTTCTTTGTTGTAAACACAAATCATTATGGGCGATTGTTTGCCCATTCCTGTGGGGGAATAAGTGGCAGCTTTCAGAATTTTGTCCATCGTTTCACGAGGGGGAATGCGATCTTCCTCGTAACTTTTTATACTTCTTCTTGTTATAATATCATCGATAGTACTCATTTTGTTATAGTGTTTTATATTATTGGTAATCAGTCGTTTTATTCTCGTTTCTTAAATAATAATCTATATTTAGATGCTTTGTGTCTCATCAAAACAAAAGTTAGTCTTCCTCATAGTATTGAGGTAGTTGTCTAAGCTCTTGATAACTTTGCTGAATATCTTCTGCTGTGATATCAAAATCTCTATCTATAGTTCGTGGGTTATCGTGTAAGGAATGCGAGAAAAGCCAATCGTAAGTTTTCTGGAGATAGAATAATCGTGCAAGAATTCCATGCGAACCACCCTGTAACCAGTCGTATCTTAAAAGCTTATCGTTGCCTTGTTGTTGTAACTTTTCAACCACAATCTGTGATTGTTTTACTGTAACAGCTTTGTCTGCAGTGCCATGCATAACCCATAAAGGCACCTGTCCTAAAGACGAAACGTCTCTTAAAGAGCAACCACCACATAATGCCATGGCTGCAGCAATCTTGTTTGGATATGCTCCAACGAAGTCCATTGTTCCATAGCCACCAAGACTCATCCCTAAAACATAAACCCTTGTAGTGTCTACTTTATAATTTCTTTTCATCCATTCCAATAGTTCGTTTAACTTATGAGCGTTCCAAGCACCTCCTGAATTTTGTGGGGCAACAACCAAAGTCGGTATAATTTTACCTTTATCAATAGCATCTAAAACACCGTATCTACGCACTTTTTGAATGTTATTACCGCACAAACTAGCTCCATGTAAAAAGATAACAAGAGGTAAGGGATGTCCGTTGGGTTCGTAATCATTTGGAGTATAGAGCCAAAAGTTATATCCAACTGTGCCAAGTTCTTTATGGATTGAAAACTCGCCATAATTTGTTTTTTGAGAAAAGGAAGGCGTACCAATCATAAAAAGTAAGCATATTGTAAATGAAAAACAATGTTTAAAAGTGTTCATGAACAGGAAGTACGTGTTAATTATTTACTCAAATCTTTTTTAATCAATGTTGTTTAGGTGAGCATTCAGATTGAAAGAACGAACCAAAATTTTTTATTTAGTGAAAGAAAAAGAATCTTGGTATAAAATTTTTGTAGGCTCTTTGGCAGAGTGAACGATATAAACAAATTTAAAACCAGCTTCTTTATAGCCTTTAAGTCCTGGATTTTCATTCAGCAGCTTGTATATTCCTTCATGAATAGCTTTTTTGTTTTTGTATACAATCTTTTCATTGTCAAAATCGTCAGAGAATGAACAATAGTAAGTATAGCTTTTTGTTAACTTGTAGAACACAACACTGTCGGTTCGGGTATAGTTTGTAGTTGGAGTGGGACAGAATTGTTTTGTGTACTCTCTAGCTTCTCTTTCGGCTCTATCTTCTAAACTTTCTTGACACGATAATATGCAAAATACAATGACAGTGATAAGTGCATATAAAATCTTTCTCATGTTTATTATATTTTATCGCAAAGATAATAAGAAATTGCGATTAATTTATTAACTTTGCCCTAAATTGTGAATAAGAATTAGTTAATGGATAATATAAGAAACTTCTGCATTATTGCGCATATCGACCATGGTAAGTCTACTTTGGCAGACCGCTTGTTAGAGTATACAAACACCATTAAAGTGACAGGTGGACAAATGCTAGACGACATGGATTTGGAGAAAGAACGTGGTATAACGATTAAAAGTCACGCTATCCAAATGGAATATGAAACAGGTGGACAGAAGTATATTTTAAACCTCATTGATACACCAGGACACGTCGATTTCTCGTATGAAGTGTCGAGAAGTATTGCTGCGTGCGAAGGAGCATTGTTGCTTGTTGATGCCACTCAAGGCGTTCAAGCACAAACTATTTCTAATCTTTACATGGCTATTGAACATGATTTGGAGATTATTCCAGTGATTAACAAGGTGGATATGCCTAGTGCTATGCCCGAAGAGGTAGAAGATGAGATTGTAGAACTAATAGGTTGCGACCGAAAAGATATTCTTAGGGCTTCTGGAAAGACTGGAGTAGGAGTGCCTGATTTGCTTGAAGCAGTGGTAAATAGAATTCCTGCACCCCAAGGAGACCCACAAGCTCCATTGCAAGCTCTTATCTTTGACTCTGTATTTAACTCATTTAGAGGTATTATTGCATATTTCAAGATAGAAAATGGTAGTATTCGTAAAGGCGATAAGGTGAAATTCTTTAATACAGGAATGGAGTATGTTGCCGACGAAATTGGCGTTTTAAAGATGGATATGATTCCCCGTCAAGAGGTAAAAACAGGCGAAGTGGGATATATTATCAGCGGTATTAAAGACGCAAAGGAAGTAAAGGTGGGTGATACCATCACGCATATTGCAAGTCCTTGTAGTGCTGCTATCTCTGGATTCCAAGAAGTTAAGCCCATGGTTTTTGCTGGAGTGTATCCAATAGATCCAAGTGATTATGAGAATTTACGTACCTCTTTAGAAAAACTTCAATTGAATGACGCCTCACTTACATTCTCTCCAGAGTCTTCTATTGCATTAGGTTTCGGCTTTAGATGTGGCTTCTTAGGACTCTTGCACATGGAAATTGTGCAAGAACGATTAGACCGAGAGTTTAATATGGACGTTATTACAACCGTTCCTAACGTTTCTTATATGGTATATGAGAAGACTGGAATAGAGAAAGAGGTACATAATCCGTCTGGTTTACCTGAACTTACAGCCATAGATCATATTGAAGAACCATATATCAAGGCAACAATTATTACCGATACCAATTATATTGGCGGTATAATGAAGTTGTGCTTGGAGAAGAGAGGCGAGCTAATTAAGCAGGAATACGTTAGTGGAAATCGTGTAGAGTTGCACTTTATGATTCCTTTAGGCGAGATCGTTATCGATTTTTATGATAAGCTTAAGTCTATTAGTAAGGGCTATGCTTCGTTCGATTATCACATTGATTCATTCAGAACATCAAAACTTGCAAAGCTCGATATCTTGTTAAATGGAGAGCCAGTAGATGCTTTATCAACCTTAACACATCAAGATAATGCCGTAACTTTGGGTCGAAGAATGTGCGAAAAATTAAAAGATCTTATTCCACGTCAACAGTTTGATATTGCTATTCAGGCTGCTATTGGTGCTAAGATAGTAGCTAGAGAGACCATAAAATGTGTGAGAAAAGACGTTACTGCCAAGTGTTATGGAGGTGATGTTAGTAGAAAACGTAAGCTACTTGAAAAGCAAAAGAAAGGTAAAAAGCGTATGAAGCAGATTGGAAATGTAGAGGTTCCACAGAAAGCTTTCCTTGCAGTTTTGAAATTAGATTAATGTTATAAACCTAACCTACATATATTATGATTAGAAACATCAACGCAGAAGCAATGGCAACAACACCACGTGACATTGCAAGAGAATTAGCAAGACGTTACAGCACAATGACTCATGAGGAGTTAAATGTATTGGAACGTATTATCATTCCCATGCGATTTGCAAAAGGAAAACAAATCTTGTCTGAAGGAGAAGTATGCCGAAATATTTATTATTTGGATAAAGGTTTGATACGACAATACTATATAAAAAATGGTAAAGAAGTTACAGAACATCTTGGATCTGATCATTCTATCTTTATGTGTATTGAAAGTTTGTTCAAAGAAGAACCAACAACTCTGCAGATAGAGGCTCTTGAACCTAGCTTTGTTTATGGACTTCCTAAGGCTGATCTAGAACGCATTGCGTTACATAATGTAAATATTCAAATGATGTATAGAAAGATACTTGAAGAAAGTTTGATTATTTCTCAGGTACATGCAGATTTGGTTAGATTTGAATCTGCAAAGAATAGATATCAAAGAATGCAAAAACTTCATCCACAAGTAGTATTGAGAGCTCCTTTAACTTATGTAGCAAACTATTTACAAATGACACCAGAGACATTGAGTAGAGTAAGAGCTTCTTTATTATTTGATTAACTTTTTTAATTCTAATGTATAAAAATACATCTATTATTTTTATGGGATTTTAGGTGAAATGATATAGAATAAATATATTTTGTGGGTTCTTTTGAGGTTTTAAGCACTGACATAGAGAGATATAAAACTTTATATTTTAGATAAAAAACGAGATGTAATATAGGAATTTATCCTTATTACATCTCGTTTCTTTTATTAATTACTGTTGGAAATTTGATTAGTTTAGTATAATTTTATTTGTGATTGGAAATTAAACCTTAATCAATTGTTTCCTTATTTATTTGTATAAATAGCGTTTAATACTCTTTTTGGGAGTTTTCTCAAATTCTTCTTCATGTAAAACAATGTCTGAAATTTTGCTATATCCTGGCATGACTTCATTTATTGTTTGAAGGTTTTGAGCCATAACTTTTTCCACATCCTCTAAAGAAAAGCCCATAGCTTGTGCTTCTTCCATATCGGGATGAACTAAAGCAACTAACTTTTCATCTCTTTGAACGATAATACTTTCTGCTACAAGAGCTAAAGAATTAAGTTTATCTTCAATTTCTTCAGGATAGATGTTTTGTCCATTAGAACCTAAAAGCATATTCTTTGAGCGTCCTTTTATAAAGATATTACCATCTTTATCAATAATTCCAAGGTCACCGGTATGATACCAACCATTACTGTCTATTACTTGTTTTGTAGCCTCTTCGTTTTTGTAATAACCTAACATAACATTAAGTCCTTTAACAATAATTTCTCCCGGTATGTTCTGAGGGTCGCTACTTTCAATCTCAACTTGCATGTGGACTACAGCCTTTCCACATGAGCCTGGAATAAAAGACTTATGGTCTGCATAAGAAATAATTGGTGCACATTCAGTTGTTCCGTATCCAACTGTATAAGGGAAGTTAATCTTATGTAAGAAAGTTTCAATTTCTTGGTTAAATGCAGCACCGCCAATTATGATTTCATAGAAGCGTCCTCCAAAGGCATTTTTCACTTCTTCGCAAATCTTTTGATTCACTTTCTTGCTGACTACTGGCATGTTAAGCAGTAGTTTCATCAAGTTATTTTGAATTTTTGGGAAGACTTTTTTACGAATAATCTTTTCAATAACCAATGGAACTGCAATGATAATAGCAGGTTTAACCTCTGCAAATGCTTGTGCAATGATTGCAGGACTAGGAATTCTTGTTAAGAAATAGATATGGCATCCCATGAGAAATTCAAATAAAAATTCAAACATCATACCATACATGTGTGCCATTGGCAATATACTGATGATATTATCTCCACGAGAAATCTTGTCTCCTAACACCCCCATTGCGAAGTCGTAGTTACTCCATAAAGCTCTTGCAGGAATCATTACGCCCTTAGAAAAGCCTGTAGTTCCACTTGTATAATTGATAAGAAGAAGTTGTTCTGGACTTTCTTCCTTATAATAATTAACATGTTCTTGTCTGAAATACTTTGGATATTTATGACCAAAGATTTCGTTTAGATGCTCTCTTGCATAAGTAAGTTTCTCGCTTCTTGAAACAAGGACAGAGAAATCAGGAATAAACAAGATTCCTTCTAGATGAGGCATTTCCTCTTCTTTGATTGTTGGAGCAACCATATCTCCTACGAAAAGCAATTTTGCTTCACTGTGATTCACAATGTTGTGAACTTGGTCGGGCATGAATTCATGTAAGATAGGAACTGCAACTGCTCCATAAGTAAGGGTTGCAAGAAACACAACAGCCCAGTTAGAACTGTTTCTACCGCATATTGCTATCTTGTCACCTTTGTCTATTCCACTGTTTTGGAAGATGATATGAAGCTTTTCTATCTTGCGGGCTACGTCACGATATTGTAGAGTTGCGCCCTTATAATCGGTTAAAGCATCTAGCTCCCAATTCTTAATTATCGACTGTTCAATAAGACTATTAAAACTAGGTATTTCCATTTTACTTTGTGTTCAAAATCAATATTTAATGTCGTTTTTGTCTGTTCTCTTCACAATCATATTTTAATTGTATTAGCATTCATTCTTTATTGATTGAGAAATAAATACATGCACACTAAAGAGAAATATGTGCAAAGGTAATGTTAATTTATTTGTTAACAAAATTTTTTCTTCCTTTTATAACCTAATTTGTGTGCTTTTTCACGATAAATGCCTATTTCTCTTGTTTTCATTGTTTTTCTTTCTTTATTTTAATAGATCGCAATTAACTTAAAAGATCCATCTCATTTTGTGTCTTCTTTTACCTTTTTTCTATTTTTCTATGTCTTTGCTGTTCAACAAGATAAAGAAATTCCATGAAATTGTATTGCTTTTACCCCATAATATCACTGCTTTTAGTTTGTAAAACCATTGCTTTTATGGTGTAAACTCACTGTTATTGAAAGACGAAAGAAAAAGAATATAAATCTTTATCTCCTTATTTCTTTGTTTAATTTGTTACAACAAGTTACCTTTGCATAGTATCATAGTACCTTCCAAGCATGCTCTTTTTGTAAGACGAGCTTTGAGGTAAAATGCAAGTAAACAATCTATTTCAAATTTATAATTATCTAGATGTTTTTCATTCATAAAATAATAAATGCCTATGTTGATTGCTATTTTGAAGAAGAATATACTAGATAGAAAACAATAGAATAAATGGACTCTCTTAAATTATATAAGGTAGTTGTTGAAAACGGTGAATATAGCTGTAATGAGGTTGAAATATCAGTAGACGAGTGGTTGACTTTGCTTCAAGATAAGAGTGCTGAGCGTTATATTGAAGCACTTTCTTATTTTCTTAGCGAGCCTAATTATACTACTTCGTGTAAGAGTCTTGCACTGAAATACGGTAAAACAGCCTCTCATTTCAATGGTAAAATAACCAATTTCTCAAAATGGGTGCAAGCGAAACTCAATAGGTTTAAACTTCAAGATGTTGATGGAAGCAACTCATATTGGTGTATTACCATGCAAAAAGGGTGGGAATCGAAAGAAGGTTTTCAATGGCAATTGCGCAAAGAGTTGGCAGAGGCTTTGCAACTTTATTTGAAAGAGAATGAGAAGAATATTGAAATACAGATAAAAGATAATACAAAGATGGCAAAAGAAGAATTATATGATGAGATAATAAACTTGCTAAAAGCAAACCATAATCTTATTTTAACAGGTGCACCTGGCACGGGGAAAACCTACATGGCATGTGAAGTTGCGAGGAAAATGGGAGCAGAAATAAAATTTGTTCAGTTTCATCCATCGTATGATTACACCGATTTTGTTGAAGGATTGCGCCCAACTGATTCCCTAGATGGACAA
Source organism: Prevotella sp. (assembly GCA_052173735.1). Lineage (GTDB taxonomy): Bacteria > Bacteroidota > Bacteroidia > Bacteroidales > Bacteroidaceae > Prevotella. The sequence goes on along the minus strand of JBQMYA010000021.1, from coordinate 33,892 downwards.
ATGGGTTTTGAGCGTAAAGATGGAATTTTCAAGGAATTTTGTCGTGAAGCAATCACAAACTTAAAAGATTCGAAGAAAAATATTTCAGAAATAAAAAATGAAGTGTCGTGGAAAGACAAATTAGATGAATTTATTTCGGAGTCTATTGAAACAGAAAAAACTTACCATACAGCAACAAAAGGAGAATTTATTATATCAGATGTAAAAAATAATTCCTTAGCAGTTTATAATAAGAATAACGAGAAGACGCCAAAAATTTGGATTAAAATAGATGAGATTCTTACTTTACTAATAAATGATGTAAAGTTGGATAAGGTTATGAGTATTAGGGAATATTTGGGTAACAAGTATGGCAGACAGGAAGATTCTTATATCTATGCAATTGTTAAGGAATTACGAGAACAAAAGAAAAAAGTTTCTGTTAGTAATGTTCAAAAGGTGAATGAAAAACCTTTTGTGTTGATTATTGATGAGATAAATCGTGGAGATGCGTCTAAAATATTTGGTGAATTGTTCTATGCAATAGACCCTGGATATAGAGGAAAGAATGAGAATTTAGTGCAAACGCAATATCAAAACCTTGTTTCTGATACAGATGTGTTTGCAAAAGGATTCTATGTTCCCGAAAATGTTTATATTCTTGCCACCATGAACGATATTGATAGATCGGTAGAGTGTATGGATTTTGCGATGCGTAGACGTTTTGTTTGGAAAGAAATAACCCCTTCTGATACCGCTTATATGCTTGATGATCCTGAAAAGTCACAAGAATCAAAAAATAAGATGGCGGCTTTAAATACTGAAATAGCAAAAACCGAAGGATTGGGAGATGCTTATCAAATAGGTCCTGCTTACTTTAAGAAATTAGAAAAGAATGGTAATGATTTCGATAAGCTATGGACTATGAATATAGAACCTTTGTTGAAGGAATATCTTCGTGGTTTTCGTGATGCAGAAAAGTTATTGAATGGCTTTAAAGCAGCCTATTATGGTGAGAACGAGAGTAAAGAAGTTACGGAATAGAAGCTAATTAATGGAAATAGAACTAACGGACAATAATAGGGCTAACAGAAATGAAGGTGTGTTGGATAGAAAAGCAATAGCACCTCTATTTCCTATTGCCAATAAAACCATAGCTGCTCTTTGCAAGGAGAATAACAATTTACTTATCTTCCCCGATGCAATCAAAAAGACAAAAGATAGAATTCAAAATGAATGTATTTTCAACGTAGAAAGCACTGAAAATATAGATGAAGTGCGCATTACTACTGGTAATATGATGGGCTTTATTGGAGTTGGTGACTTGAAAATAAAAATCAAATCTCGGTTCGATAGTGGTCGTAACGACTACTTTTTGCATTATATGCTTCAGCGCGTGATGTCGTTTAATCTTTTCGATCTCAATCATAATAATGAGGAAGAAGATATCTTCGACTTTTTGATGCTGATGTTTCCCGCTCTTTTAAAATCTGCTTTGCAACAAGGATTATATAGAGAATATCAAACGTTTAAATATAATGATTCGAAAATAAAGGGAACTATTGATATTAATAGGCATGTAGCAAAGAATGTTCCTTTTATGGGCAAAGTAGCATATTCTACTCGTGAATATGCTCAAGACAATGATGTTACAGAATTGATTCGGCATACTATTGAATTTATGATGTCTAAAAAGTATGGGCAATCTATTTTAAATATCGATGCAGAAACAAAAGATAATGTAAAGAGAATCATCAGAGCAACACCTTTATATAATAGACATGCACGCCATTCGGTTATCAATAGCAATATAAAAACAAAGATTCATCCTTATTATACTGCCTATGTTGCGCTTCAAACGCTTTGTATGCAGATTTTAAGAATGGAAGGAGTGAGATATGGAAAGGATGAGAAAGAGTTGTCGGGAATATTGTTTGATGGTGCTTGGTTATGGGAAGAATATGTTTATACCATCATAAAAGACTTGAACTTTCAGCATGCTGAGAATAAACTTCGTAAGGGAGAAATCTCTATTTTTGATGATAATACAGGTAAACGATATCCTGATTTCTATATAGAAAATGATATTGTGCTTGATGCAAAGTATAAAAGATTGGAGAAATATAATGAAGTTGGAAAGGTAAACAGAGACGATATTCATCAAATTGTTACCTATATTGTAGCTATAAATGGCAAAAGAGGCGGCTTTATTGTTCCTCTAAAGAATGAACAAAGTTTTGTTCCGACCTCACGCTTAAAGCATCTTGGAACGCCTATTTCAATCTTTGGAATTGAGATAAGTAAAGCTTCTACTTCCTATGAAGAATTTTGTAACGAAATGAAAGCAATCGAAAAGCAATTTGTTGAGAGTTTAATAAGGGAGTGGAAGAGTGGTTCGTAGTATAAGAATGCTAAGAACAAGAATTGAAAACATAATAGATGTAAGTTTGGAATACTATCCTAATAGTACTCCAAATCTATTTATATCACTTTAATTTCTGATAGAAATAATATTCAATACTTATTCGTATCGCATTGCTTTGGCAGGGTGTATGTGTGCAATGAGATAGCTTGGAATAATTAAAACAGCAGTGCTGATAATAATTGTAGCCACGTTTAGAAGTAAAAGTATTGGTATGTTGATTTCAACGGGTACTGCTTTTACATAGTAAGTGTTAGCATCGAGGGTAACAATTCCTGTGTAGCGTTGAATAAGAAGGAGGGCTATTGACACAATATTACCTACCAATAATCCTTTACCAATAACAAAAACAGCAAACCATAAAAAGCTTTTTCTTATTAAAATGGTACGTGCTCCCATGGCTTTTAACAAGCCAATCATATTGGTTCGCTCGAGAATAATAATTAAAAGTCCTGATATCATGGTTATACTTGCTACGAGAATCATCAATATAAGAATAATCCAAATGTTGAGATCTAATAGATCTAACCATGAAAATATTTGTGGAGTAATTTCCTTTATACTTGCAGTTGCATAGGTTCCGCCATAGTTGTCAACAGTTTTATTGATCTTATTGGCAAGATTTGCTTGCACTTCATCGAGCTGATTGAAGTCTTTTAATGCTATTTCAATACCCGTAACTTGATCCGATTCCCAGTTGTTTAGTTTGATGATGTTGTGTAAGTCGGTGAAACATATAATCTTATCGTATTGCGAAAGATTTGTTTCATAAATACCAGTAATAAGAAAAGGGCGTACTCTTATGCCACTTTGATCTACAAAATAAGCATAAATTTTGTCGCCAGTGTTTACCTTTAATCGGTTAGCTATCGACTTAGAAATAAGTAATTCCTTACTGTTTCCCTTATTAGAGAAATGAGGTATTCGTCCACTAATAAGATTATTGGCAATAAAAGTAGAGTCAAAACTTTGGTCAACTCCTTTAAACGTCACTCCAAGAAAATCATTCTCGGTTTTTAATATTCCTTGTTTAAAGGCATATCTTTGAACGTGTTTCACTCCATTTGTTTTCTGAATGACCTTTATAATTGAGTCAGATGCTTGAATTGGGTACGATTCTGATGTTTGAAGAGTAATGAAATTGGTTACTTGAATGTTGCCTCCAAAACCAATAACTTTATTCTTTACAGTTTGTTTAAAGCCCAAAACAACGCACAAAGAGAGCGTCATAATGATGATTCCAATGGCAACTCCAGCTGTAGCAATGTTGATTGCAGGGCGTGAAATATGCTCTTTATTCTTTTGAGTTGAATAAATCTTTTGAGCTAAAAACAATGGTAAATTCATGCTATTCTACTCTTCCTGGATATGCTTCTAAAGCTTTTCTTAATACAACTAACGCCTTTTCGAGCTCTGATTTCTTTAAAACATAGGCAATACGTACTTGATTTACGCCTACACCAGGTGTGGTATAAAATCCTGAAGCAGGTGCCATCATGATGGTTTGACCGTCGTATTGGAATTCTTCAAGACACCATCTGCAGAAATTTTCTGCATCGTCTACAGGCAATTGTGCCACAGTATAGAACGCACCCATAGGTATTGGAGAGTACACTCCAGGTATTCTATTGAGTCCATCTATAAGTGTATTGCGTCGTTCTACATACTCATCGTAAACATCTTGATAGTATTCTATGGGCGCATCTAATGATGCTTCTGCCACAAGTTGACCAAGAAGAGGGGGAGAAAGGCGTGCTTGACAGAACTTCATAACGGCAGAACGCACGTCTTTATTTTTGGTTATGAGAGCTCCAACACGAATACCACATTCGCTATAACGCTTTGAGACCGAGTCGATAAGAATAACATTCTGCTCAATTCCTTCAAGATGACAAGCTGAAATGTAAGGAGATCCTGTGTAAATGTATTCTCTATATACCTCATCAGAGAAGAGATAGAGATCGTATTTCTTTACAAGATCTCTAATTTGATTCATCTCTCGCTTTGTATAAAGATAACCTGTGGGGTTGTTTGGATTACAAATGAGGATTGCACGAGTGCGTTCGTTGATGAGTTCTTCGAACTTTTCGACCTTAGGAAGACTGAATCCTTCTTCTATTGTGGTTGTAATTGTACGGATCTTTGCACCTGCTGCAATTGCAAAAGCCATGTAATTGGCATAGGCAGGTTCTGGAATTATAATCTCATCTCCAGGGTTTAAGCATGAGAAGAAGGCAAAAAGAACAGCCTCTGAACCACCAGTAGTAATGATGATATCATCACTTTCGATGTCGATGTTGTATTTATTATAATATCCAACGAGCTTTTCTCGGTATGAAGCAATGCCTTGACTAGGAGAGTATTCTAATACTTTTCTGTCAATATTCTTTAGAGCATCAAGTCCAACTTGTGGTGTTGGAAGGTCGGGTTGTCCAATATTTAAGTGATAGACCTTAACTCCTCGCTTCTTAGCAGCAAGTGATAATGGTGCCAATTTACGTATGGGTGACTCTGGCATTTCTATCCCACGAACTGATATTTCAGGCATTGTTTTCGCTTATAATTAAATAATTATATATTTTTGTTACATCTTTATGATTCTTATATCTATTGATAAAGAATACCCTTGTTTATAATTTAAGTATAAAGATTACTCTGTTTGTATGTGAAACAGAATGAAAATACAGTCTTTAATCTTATATATAAAGAGGTAATAACCTATTGCAAAGATAGTAATTATATTTTAAAGGTACTTATTTTGTTATGTTTTTTATACATATAAGGGCACAAACAAAAAAAATCTCTTGTGCTATTGAAGAGAAAAAATGTATGAAATTTCGCACTTAATACAATTTCCCCTGATTTTGATCTTTATCATTTTTCCTATATTTTGATCTTGTATTGTTGGTACAAAAGTCATTCAATCTCTTCTGAATGCACTGATATAGGGAAAGTTAATAATTTAATTTGAGCCATCTAGTGTTGCTATTGTTAATAAAATTATTGGTGTGTAATAGCGAATGTGATATTTTGTAGTTTTAGAATTATTGATTAATTTTGCTCTCATAAGTATTTGATAATATAACAAAAGTAATATTTTATGAGATCTAGAATAACATCTTGGTTTGAAACAAAGGTTCGTTACGAGAAAGATATGGAGAATGGAATGCAGAAATTCGTAACAGAACAATATGTAGTTGAGGCTTTAAGTTTTACAGAAGCAGAGGCTTCGATAACTAAAGAAATGAGTCTTTATATACGAGGAGAATTTAAAATAACAGATATAAAGCCTGCAACATACTCTGAAGTGGTTTATAGTGATGCAGAATCTGATGATAAATGGTATAAAGCAAAATTGCAATTTATTACTTTAGACCAAAAAACTGAGAAAGAAAAGCTCACTACAACGCTCTTTCTTGTACAGGCAGGAAGCGTAAGTAGGGCTGTGAATAACATCACTGAGATGATGTCTAAGACCGCAACCGACTACACCATTACAAGCGTTGTTGAAAAAAAAATAATGGATGTGTACGAACATACGTTCGCAACAGCAAAGGAAGCAGACGATAAACCCGAGTACGAAGAAGGGGAAAACACAGAAAATGCAGAGTAATATGAATAAAGAGCAGGTTATAAATCAGTTGCATCAAATAAAAGATTCTTTACCTTTAGAAGTTCATTTGGTGGCTGTTAGCAAGTTTAGACCTGCTGAGTTTATTCGTGCTGCTTATGATGCTGGGCAACGAATATTTGGAGAAAGCCAAGAAAAGGAACTTTCTTTAAAAGTAGAAGAGTTGCCAAATGACATTCAATGGCATTTCATTGGTCATTTACAAACAAATAAAGTGAAATATATTGCTCGATATATTTCATTGATAGAGTCGGTAGATAGCCTTAAACTTCTGAAGGAAATAAACAAACAAGCCATAAAAAATAACAGGGTGATAGATGTCCTTTTAGAGCTTCATGTTGCTCAAGAAGATACCAAATCGGGGCTAACTCCCGATGAATGTTTGGCTTTGTTAGAAGAAGGTGAATGGAAATCACTCTCAAATGTGCGCATTTGTGGATTGATGACGATGGCTAGTTATTGTCCTGATGAACAGCAAATTGCAAGCGAATTTACCATAGCTCATCAGCTATTCAATAAGATTAAAGGAGAATATTTTAGCGATAAAGAATACTTTAAATATCGAAGTTGGGGCATGAGTGGTGATTATAAGATTGCAATAGAGCACGGAGCAAATCTCGTTAGAATAGGAACAACCATCTTTGGCGAACGAGAATATTGAATAATAGTAATCTCTTTTGTACTTAAAATATAGAGTAAGATTCTTTTACAAATCAGCTTTTGGGCTTTATGATAAGTTTATTTTTCGTAATGTTATGTCCGAAAAATAAACTTATTTTTATAGTGTTCGACATTAAATCTCAATTCCATTGTATATAATAAGATGTGTAAATAACAAAAAAATTGAACTCTTTCCATTCTAAAAGGAATGTGTAAGTTGTTCTTTTGCGCATTTTTTGTTAACTTTGCAATTATAAAAAACTAGGAAGAATATAGCCATTTGATTATAAAAAGGTAATGTCATGACAAAGAATATCCCCATATTTATAGCTGGTCCTTGTGTAATTGAGTCGCAAGAACTTTTGAATGTTGTTGCAGAAGAATTGAAAGCAATTAATAACGACTTAGGTATAGATATCATTTTTAAGGCTTCTTTTGATAAAGCAAACCGCACTTCTATTCGTTCTTTTCGTGGTCCTGGATTAGAAAAAGGACTTGAAATGCTTGCAAATGTAAAAGAACGCTACGGTCTTCGCATCTTAACTGATATTCATGAGAGTTGCCAAGCGAAGGCAGTGGGACAGGTTTGCGATGTTATTCAGATTCCTGCCTTCTTGTGTCGACAAACCGATTTATTGGTAGCTGCGGCTAAAACAGGTCGCATTGTGAATATAAAGAAAGCCCAATTTTTAAGCGGTTTAGATATGAAATATCCTTTAGAGAAAGCCAAAGAGGCTGGAGCTAAAGATGTTTGGTTAACAGAAAGAGGCAATTCGTTTGGCTATAACAACTTAGTTGTTGACTTTAGAAATATTCCCGACATGCTTAATTACACTCCAAATGTTATTATGGACTGCACACATAGCGTGCAACGACCAGGTGCAGGCGATGGAAAAACGGGCGGAGATCGACGCTTTGTGCCTTCAATGGCTATGGCAGCAAAAGCATTTGGGGCTACTGGTTACTTCTTTGAAGTGCATCCTAATCCCGATAAAGGCTTGAGTGATGCAGCCAACATGTTAGAACTTAATAAATTAAAAGGACTTATAAAGAACTTACTATGAGTACATCTGAATCCATCAATATAACAAGTATTCGAGAAAATGCCATTCAATGCCTAAAAGATGAGGCTGAAGCTCTATTGCAATTGATACCTCAGCTAGATGAGAATTTTGATAAAGCAATTCAAATGATGTATCATTGTAAGGGCAAAGTGATTGTTACTGGTGTAGGAAAGAGTGGTAATATAGGAGCAAAAATCGCTGCAACTCTTTCATCAACTGGCACTCCTTCGTTTTTTATTAACCCCTTAGATGTATTTCATGGCGACCTTGGTGTGATGACACCAGATGATGTTGTGCTTGCGTTAAGCAACAGTGGACAAACTGATGAACTGCTAAGATTCTTGCCAATGGTGTTGCAAATGAAGGTTCCTGTTATCTCTATGAGTAGCAATCCACAATCACTTTTAGCCAAATATTCAACTGCTCACATTCAAGTGAAGGTTGCAAAAGAAGCATGTCCATTGAATCTTGCTCCAACAAGCAGTACTACTGCAGCTTTAGCAATGGGAGATGCCATTGCAGTTGCATTGATGAAAGTGCGTGATTTCAAACCAAAAGACTTTGCACAGTTCCACCCTGGAGGCGAATTAGGAAAGCGTTTGCTTACCACAGCAGCCGATGTTATGCGCAAAAACGACCTGCCTATCCTTCCAAAGGAAATGAACTTGGGTGAGGCTATCATTCATGTTAGTAAAGGAAAGCTAGGTTTAGGAGTTTCAATAGAGGACGAACAAGTTATCGGTTTGATAACAGATGGAGATATACGACGTGCTATGGAGACTTGGAAAGCTCAGTTCTTCGATAAGAAAGTAGCTGATATTATGACCACAACTCCTAAGAGTGTAGCACCAGAAACAAAACTTTCAGAGATATTACGAATAATGAATAAATATAAAATTCATACCGTATTGGTTGTGGATAGTTCTAACCATTTGCTTGGAATTGTCGATCATTATTCGTGTATGATTTAGATTATAGAGAGAAAGAATATATAAAGAATGAGCTTAAGAAATATCTTTTTTCTATTCTTTTTAATGTTTTTGGAAAAAGGATATGCACAAACATCGGATTCATTGATTGTAAAAGAACTCCGAAGTGAAGGTATATCGTTTTCGAAAAACAACACTGTTACCTTGTTATTAACAGGGCAAGAGAAATTTGACGACCTCTTTTCGGCTATCAAACAAGCTAAATCGAGTATTCATCTCGAATATTTTAATTTTCGAAATGATTCTATTGCCAACCAATTATTTAATCTTTTAGCTGATAAAGTGAAAGAAGGAGTTGAGGTTAGGGCGTTGTTCGATGCTTTTGGAAACATGTCTAATAACAAACCTTTGCGCAAAAAAGAGCTGAAAAGCTTGCGAGAAAGAGGTATAGAGATATACGAATTCGACCCAATTAGATTCCCTTGGATTAATCATGTCTTTGCTCGTGACCATCGAAAGATTGTTGTTATCGATGGTTCTATTGCTTATACTGGTGGCATGAACGTTGCCGATTATTATATAAATGGCACTAAGATAGTGGGAGAGTGGCACGATATGCATTGCAGAATTGAAGGTGATGAGGTGAATACGTTGCAGAAGATATTTATAAGGGCATGGAATAAGGTTACAAAGCAGCACCTTTCTGGAGCTAAATATTATAGAGGTGATCGTCCAAATACCACTTTTGTAGACTTAAAACGTCCTGCAGTTAATTCATTAAATAACATGATGGTAGGCATTATTAATCGTGAACCACGAACATCTAATGCAATTATTCGTAAGTTTTATACCACTGCAATAGATGTGGCAAAAGATAGTATTCAAATTATTAATCCTTATTTTACGCTGAATAGAGCCATTAAAAAGGCAATAAAACGTGCCGTTAAAAGAGGTGTAAAGGTTGATGTTATGTTGTCAGTACGCAGTGATATCCCCTTAACTCCCGATTGTGGCTTCTATAATGCTCATCAATTGATGAAACGTGGTTGCAATATTTGGATGTATATACCTGGTTTTCATCATACAAAAGTAATAATGGTAGATGGATTATTTTGCACTGTTGGTAGTGCAAATCTCAATTCAAGAAGTCTAAATTTCGACTATGAGGCAAACGCTGTTGTTGTGAATAAAGAGGTTACCCAAGAGCTTTGTAACTTGTTTAATGCCGAAAAGAAAGAGAGTTTCTTACTGACACCAAAGAAATGGAATGAGATGCGCACACCATGGAAAAAGTTTGTAGGTTGGTTTGCTCATCTTCTTGCACCAGTGTTATAATAAGTTTGTGAAATAATAACAATGAGAATACATCTGAATAGCATTGCTTTTATATTGTAAAGGCAATGCTTTTTTATGCAATGATGCTGCTTTTATAATGAATTTAGTATATAGTTGCTAACTACTTATAATACAGAGGGTTATCGATTAGATTTTATTAATGTCTACATAGCCGTGTGTTACGGCATAAATAGTTAAAGCCGAAACACTTTTCATGCCTAGTTTTTCAACTATATTCTTGCGATGTGTAATTACAGTTGTTAAACTGATATGTAGAATTGTGGCAATTTCTTTGTTGATATGTCCTTGTACTAAGAGTGAAAGCACTTCAATTTCTCTGTCTGTAAGAATCTTCTTTGTAAGGCTTTCGGGCATCTTTAGTGGTGGAAGATTTTTGCCACCACCATGTGCATATTGTTCTAATACAAGGAAAGATCTAATGAGTTCTTCTTCAGGAGTGTTGATATAGATGCAATTAAAATCACTAAATTGCTTTGTTTGCTCGGTCATTGCAGTTAAAACAATGGTCTTAACAGATCTTGAAAAAAAGTAATCTCGATGCTCAATGATAATTGAATCTGCCACAAAATAATGAAAGAAACTATCTGGATTGTTTCTTTCAAACTCGTTGAAGCTACGAAATGCCTTTATTTCCATTATGGGCATAATATTATGAAGCAATTGTCTTAGCCCCATAATTGCAAGGGAATTCGGGTAAATAATTGCCATTTTGGGGCGTCCATTGTTCATCATTTCATGCATCATAAATACAAAAGTAATAAAATCTGTTTAAAAAATAATTGCAATCACGTATTTTTTGCAATAAGACAATAAAAAACTACATAAATAAGAGTTTGAAAAATCACTCTTTTTATGTAGTTATTTCTATTTATGTGGTCCACAAAAGGTGGATTATATTGCACTAATTAGTTTTTAGCTTCTTCCATATCGCCTTCAACTTGTAGGCGAGTCATTTCTGTAGTTGCGTTAGAACGTACTGTAATTGTCTTTTTGAAATGTCCTGGAAACTTTCCTGTACCATTATAAGTAATAGTTATTTCACCTTTTTTACCTGGTAGTATAGGAGTTTTTGTGTAGGAAGGAACAGTGCAACCACAACTAGCTATTGCTTGATTGATAACTAATGGAGCGGTACCTGTATTGGTAAAAGTAAACGTACACTTTTGAACAGGTTGCTTTTCACTAAACTTTCCAAAGTTATGACTTGTTGTATCGAATTTAATTTCCGCTTTTCCTGTTTGTGCAAATGCTGCAAGTGAAATTAAAAATAAAAGACATAATGTTCCAAATAAGCGTTTTAGCATAATAAAAATCCTTTCTTTTTTGTTTTTGCTATGAAAATATTTTCACAAAATACCACTTTTCGCAAGCTAAAGTGATGTGTCGTTAGTGAGATTTTCTCTCAAGTGCGTTATGCAAAGTTAGTAAAAGAAATGTGTAAAGCTAACAAAACGTATGTTTTTTTTTATTCTTTCATAATTTTATTGTACTTTTGTTCTCAGAAAAATATATTATTATACTATGTATAGAACAAATTCATGTGGTGAATTACGCTTGAAAGATGCGGGTAAAGAAGTAACTTTAGCAGGCTGGGTTCAGCGTGTTCGTAAAATGGGTGGAATGACTTTTGTTGACTTGAGAGACAGATATGGTATCACCCAGTTAGTCTTTAATGAATCATCAAGCAAAGAACTAACAGAAAAAGCAAATAAACTTGGTAGAGAATTTTGTATCCAAATTGTTGGAGAAGTTAGCGAACGCCAAAGTAAAAACAATAATATTCCAACAGGAGAGATTGAAATTCTTGTTTCAACATTAAACATTTTGTCAGAGAGTGTCACTCCTCCTTTTACTATAGAAGACAATACTGATGGTGGTGACGACTTGAGAATGAAGTATCGTTATCTTGATTTACGACGCAATCCTGTGCGTAAAAATCTTGAATTACGTCACAAAATGACCATTTTAATACGTAACTTCTTGGATAATCTTCAATTCATTGAGGTGGAAACTCCATTGCTAATTGGCTCAACTCCTGAAGGAGCTAGAGACTTTGTTGTGCCTTCTCGTATGAATCCAGGACAGTTCTACGCTCTTCCACAAAGCCCTCAAACATTGAAACAGTTATTGATGGTGAGTGGATTCGACCGCTATTTCCAAATCGCTAAGTGCTTTAGAGATGAGGATTTGCGTGCAGATCGTCAGCCAGAGTTTACACAGATTGACTGCGAAATGTCATTTGTAGACCAAGAAGATGTACTTGAAGTATTCGAATCTATGACTCGTCACCTTTTCAAAGAGGTGCTAAATGTAGAGCTCCCAGCTAAACTTCGTCAAATGACTTGGCACGAAGCAATGAGTAAGTATGGTAGTGATAAACCTGACTTACGCTTCGGTATGGAGTTTGTTGAATTGCATGATCTACTTAAAGGCACTGGAGAATTCAGCATATTTAATAGCGCAGAATACATAGGAGGTATCTGTGCAACTGGTTGTTCTTCATATAGTAGAAAGCAAATCAATGAATTAACCGACTTTGTTAAGCGTCCACAAGTAGGTGCTTCGGGACTTATTTGGTTGAAAATTGAAGAAGATGGCTCTATAAAGAGTAGCATCGACAAGTTCTATAGCGCAGAAATTCTAGAGCAACTATGTGAAAGAATGAATGCAAAGAAAGGCGACCTTGTTCTTATTATGTGTGGAGAAAAGCCAAATAAAACACGTACTCAACTATGTGCATTGCGCTTAGAAATGGCTGAAAGACTAGGTTTAAGAGATAAGAACAAATACGAATGTTTGTGGATTGTTGACTTTCCACTATTTGAATGGAGTGATGAAGAACAACGACTTATGGCAACTCACCATCCATTTACATTGCCTAATCCAGATGATATTCCTCTTCTTGACGAGCATCCAGAGCAAGTTCGTGCTAAAGCTTACGACTTTGTATGTAACGGAATCGAAGTTGGTGGAGGTAGTATGCGTATCCATGACGGAGCACTTCAAGAGAAAATGTTCCAAATATTGGGCTTTTCTAAAGAAGAAGCGCTCGCTCAATTTGGCTTCTTAATTAATGCTTTCAAATACGGAGCGCCTCCTCATGCAGGTATTGCGTTTGGCTTAGACCGATTTGTTTCAATCTTTGCGCAGCTTGATTCGATTAGAGATTGTATCGCATTCCCTAAGAATAACAGTGGAAGAGACGTGATGTTAGATGCTCCTTCTGCTTTGGCTGACAAGCAATTGACTGAATTACAGATTAAAGTTGACGTTCGTCAAGAAAACTAAGAATAAATAGTAAGCAGCCGAAAAATACTCGTTTTTTTTACAAAAGAGCAGTTTTTAGTGAAAATAAAACACTAATTTTGTTGCGTATTTACTAATTGTTATAATTATTACTATTTCATTTTAAATTATGGCAGAGAAGAAGACAGCGAAAAAAGTAGCAACTTCAAAGAAGACTGCAACAAAGATTAGTATCGTGATCAACGCAGAAAATGTTGGCTTTAAGGCAGGTGATGTGTATCAAACTCTTGCTTCTGAAAACAAAGCTTTAAGTGTTGAGGAGATCGCTAAACTTGCTAATATCACAGTAGAGGAAACCTATTTGGGTATTGGATGGTTATTTAAAGAGGGTAAAGTGAAAGATCAAGACAACTTGATTACACTTGCTTAATTTTAAAAGTATAAGGAATTAAAAGAGAATTACAGCTTAAACTGTAGTTCTCTTTTTTACGTATGAATTGCGAAAATATAATTCTTGAGGTATTAAAAGAGGCTGGAGATACTGGACTTCCTGTCTCAAAGATTACTCATCACGTGTATAATGAGTTAAATTCATTGTTTCATGACATTGCATGGGACGATGTAAAGAGTTATGTTTCTACTTTTTTATTGAAGCAATCTCGTAACCCTAACTCGTTGATAGAGAAAACAGAAAAGAGGGGATATTATGTTTTGAAGATTAAAGATACTGACGATTCTCAGTTACTTTTCCAGTTTTCGAATCACGAAGAACCTAAAGATAAAGAGGAAAGCGATTGTTCTTCATCTCTTTTTCTTGATATGTAAAAAGCTTTTCAATTTCTTTTTGAAAAGAATTTCTTACTCCTATAAATAGTTACTGATTAATTGTTCGTTGAAAAAGCATTGCATTTGCGATGTAAACTCAATGCAGTTATATGCTAAAAGCAATGCTATTATAGTGTGAATGCATCGCTTTTATTTGATAGAAAACTTGTTTATCAACTCTGAAATAATCCTAACATCGTCAATTGTCATAGTTTGATTTAAAGGAAGACTTAGTTCTTGTGCATGAATCTGTTCTGTTATAGGGAAAGAAAGATTATTCCATTCGCTATAAGCACGCTGCAAGTGGGGTGGAATGGGGTAGTGAATGAGGGTTTGTACGCCATTCTCAAGAAGATATTTCTGCAACTTTTCTCTATAAATAGTTAAGATAGGAAAGATGTGAAACACATTATCTGAGTCTGCATCTTGAAGTGGAAGGGTGATAAAAGAATGGTTAATTTGTTGTTGATACACCTTTGCCAACAAACGTCTGTATTGATTTTCTTCGTCGAGATGTCTCAGTTTTACTCGAAGAACCGCTGCTTGCAGTTCGTCTAATCGTGAGTTTCTGCCTTTAACATCAAAGACATATTTTTGTGAAGACCCATAATTAGCAATGGTTCTAATCATCTCTTCAAGCTCAGCATCATTGGTTGTAACAGCTCCACCATCGCCTAATGCTCCGAGATTCTTACCTGGATAAAAGCTATGTGCAGCCGCATCGCCTAGCGATCCTGTTCGTTTTGTATCGAAAAAGCAACCATGTGCCTGTGCATTATCTTCGATTAATAAAAGATTATGTAGCTTGCAGAGGTGAGATATACGTTCTGTAAAGGCACATTTCCCATATAGGTGCACAATAACAACAGCCTTAGTACTTTCAGTTATTTGTGCTTCTATTAACTCTTCATCAATCTGTAAGGTGTTGATATTAGGCTCAATAAGTTTGACTTTCAATCCTAAAGAGGTGAGAGGGAGTATCGTTCCGATATAAGTATTAGCAGGAACAAGAACCTCATCACCTGGTTTTAGCTTGCCAAGTTCAAAGTATCCTTGTACAATAAGAGTGATAGCGTCTGAACCATTGCCACAACCTACACAATAATTGGTACCAATATATTGAGCATACTCGTTTTCAAAAGCACGCACCTCGTTACCAAGAATAAACCAACCGCTATCAACCACTCGTTGAATAGCAGTGCTGATCTCTTCAGAATGTCTATTGTTTATCTCTTTAAGATTTAAATATTCAATCATAATGTCCATTCGTATTTGTCCCAACACATAGCTCTTCCACCGAAACCTTCTTTCTGATACATAAGCGGTTCGTTAAGAAATAATCCATTATTTTCAGTAGAACGCCCAAAATCAAAATAGGTATAATCTTTTAACTTGTGATGAATCACCTCGTGAAATAGTAGGTCTAATGCCCCAATAGCTTTCCCTTCATTACTTGCAGAGATGTATTGAACATGTGCAACCTCATTAATTAGGTATAAAACAATGCCTGCAAGCACTTCGTTTTGTTGTTTGGCAACATACAATGCGATGTTGTTTGGAAAACGACTGTGTAGAAGTTCTATTTCAGAAAGGCTATGAACAGGTTGAACTCCATATTTTTGTTGGAGGTTTTGGGTGAGAATTTCCCAAAAACTATCAAATTGTTGCGATTCTTCTACGTAGAGGTTGTTTTGCAAAGCCCTTTTAATTCCTCGTTCTCTAATACGATACCAAGGGTAGGGAGCATGCAAATTGATAACTGTTCCCACATCTCTTCCCACTAACTGAAATTGAGTTATTCTGAAAATGGCATAGAGATCCTCTTCTGCTGGCACCTTATTATAGATGTAAGGAATGGGCTTATAGATCACTTTTGTAAAGCCTTGAGATTTCAAAAACTCATTCAATTCTTCAAAAAGTGTAAGTGTTCGAGCTACTGTTACATGCTCGTTGACAATAAGTCCGCCATAAGTTAAACCTTGATGAGAGTGCAATTCGTTGTTAACACGATTGGCAGGAAGAATGGCATACAGCTTATTTTCAATGTAAAACATCAGCGAATAGTCTTCAAAACGGTCAGAATGATAGTCCATATATTCCCTGTAGAACAAGAAACTACTGTTTTTTGCTCTCGAAATATAATTATTCCATTCAGTTGTTGCTTCGCTATTGAATTGCTTAATGTTAAACATTTATGTATTGAAGAAAGTCGTTATAGTCGTAAATATAATCATTTTCATCGTAAAAGTCTGATGCAAGCACCACGCAAACAGCACCCGAAGAGAAGTCATCTAATGTTCTCCATGTCTTAGTATCAATCAATAAGCCTTGATAAGGGTGGTTCAAAAGAAATGTTTGCTTTTCTTTTCCATTGTCTAAGGTAACATGAAAGCTACCACTTACAGCGATAAGAATTTCTTTTATTTGCTTATGTGCGTGTCCACCTCTGCATTCTCCTCCAGGAACATCATACAACCAATAAACTCTTTTGATGTCAAATGGTATGTTTTTGTTCGCTTCTGCAACCGTAAGATTGCCTCTTGGGTCGGTTATTCTAGGCAGCTCTATTATCTTTCCAAGGCTCATAAGTATATAGATTTGATGAAAATAAAAATAAGTAGTTTTGCTTTTGTAAAGCAAATGATTTGTATTTCAAAGATAGTGAATAACGAGTAAAGACGTAGTTGTTCTTTACTCGTTATTAATATTGATAGTTATTATTGAATAATAGTTTCAGATAAGCGTTTCGCTTTGTTGCGAAGTTCGTCCATATCACAGCCAATTTCGCCATAACATAGCACCACACCCATGCGTCGATGCAGATGTTGTTCTGGCTTTCCGAATATTCTTACAATGGTAAAGTCTTCGCTTAACGCTTGTGATAAGTCATAGTTTGGAAGTTCTTTCTTATCCTCTTTCGCTAAAACAACTGCGCTACATCCATAGCGTTCCAATCTAATTGCAGGAATTGGGAGTCCTAATGCAGCGTAAAGGTGTAGCTCAAACTCATTAAGGTTAAGCGAACCAGAAAGTGTTACCATACCTGTATCGTGTGGACGAGGTGATAATTCAGAGAAGATAACTTCGTTTTTTGTTGTTAAGAAGAATTCAACTCCCCATAATCCTGCTCCAGTTAGAGCGTTAGTAACCTTCTTTGCCATCTCTTGAGCTTGCTTTAAAGCTTCTTCGGGCAATGCAAATGGTTGCCAACTTTCACGATAGTCGCCATTCTTTTGTATGTGTCCGATAGGTGGACAATAAAGAGTTTCACCATTCTTTTGTGTTACTGTTAACAAAGTAAACTCCGAATCGAATTCAATAAACTCTTCAACAATAATCTCTTTTACATCCCCTCGGCTTCCTTCAATAGCCTCTTTGAAAGCAACTTGCAAGTCCTCTTTACTACGAACGACGCTTTGTCCGTGTCCAGAAGACGACATTAAAGGTTTAACAACGCATGGAAAACCAATCTTTTCGGCTGCAGTTTCAAGCTCAGAGAGGGTAGTTGCATAGTAATAATGTGCGGTTCTAATTCCTAATTCTTTTGCTGCTAAATCACGAATAGCCTTTCTATTCATTGTAAAGTTAACGGCTTTAGCACTAGGAACTACTTGTATTCCATCTTTTTCGTATTGAATTAGACGCTCAGTGCGTATTGCTTCAATCTCAGCAATAATGACATCGGGTTTGTGTTTGTATACAACTGCATCAAGAGCATTAGCATCTAACATGTTAAATACTTCTCTTTCGTCTGCCACTTGCATCGCTGGTGCATTGTTGTAGCGGTCGCATGCAACGACATATTGACCAATTCTTTTAGCTGCAATCACAAATTCTTTGCCCAATTCTCCTGAGCCTAACAACATTATTTTTTTCATATTAGAATGCTCTTTATCTGTTTTTATACATTTGTTCGTAATATCTTTGATAACCTCCGCTTGTTACTTCGCTTATCCAAGCTTGATTTTCTAAATTCCATTTTATTGTTTTTACAATTCCTTCTGCAAACATTGTCTCAGGATACCAACCTAATTCATTCTTAATCTTTGTGGGATCAATAGCATAACGTAGGTCGTGTCCGAGGCGATCTTCAACAAATTTGATAAGACTTTCATTGATCCAGTCAATTGAAATCTCGCCATTTGCATCTAGTTCTTGTTTTTTTAGAACCTTACGAAGCTCTTTATTCTCTTCCATCATGGTTCTAATGGTTTGTATTGTTAATTTAACAATATCAATATTGGTCATTTCATTGTGTCCACCAACATTGTAAATAGAGCCCGATTTACCTTCTCTTACCACCAAGTCAATAGCTTTACAATGGTCTTCTACATACAACCAGTCTCTAACATTCTCACCTTTACCATACACAGGCAATGCTTTTCCCTCTAATATGTTCTTAATAATAAGTGGAATAAGCTTTTCTGGGAAGTGATAAGGACCATAATTATTAGAACAACGTGTAATAGAACAAGGAGTATGATAGGTGTCATGATATGCCATTACAATGAAATCGGCACTTGCTTTCGATGCAGAATAAGGGCTGTGAGGGCATAAAGGGGTCTCTTCTGTAAAGAAACCATCGGCTCCAAGGCTTCCATATACCTCGTCTGTAGATACTTGATGGTATCTTTTTCCATCTTTCCAAATAGGATAACCATCATTGCCTTTGCCTAAAGTCCAATTCTTTCGGGCTGCATCAAGAAGGTTTTGAGTTCCTAAAATATTGGTTTCTAAAAATAATTGTGGGTTTTCTATACTGCGGTCGACATGGCTTTCTGCTGCAAAGTTAACGATAAAATCAATATCGTGTTCATCAAATATCTTTTGAACGAGTTCTTTATCAACGATATTTCCTTTGATAAAGAAACAGCGTTTGTTATCAATATCTTGTTTAATTGTACCTAGATTGCCTGCATAAGTAAGGTCATCAAGTATCAATACCTTTATATCTTGATTCTGATACTTTTTGTTTAGTAAGTATTTTATGAAGTTTGCGCCTATAAAGCCTGCAGCTCCTGTAACTAAATATGTCTTCATCTATCTGTGTGTTTTTTGTTATTATAACGGATTGTTTCTGTATATTATTGTGTCATTATTTATTAATTTCAAGCGCTTTGCAAACAAAGTCTGCAATGAAATCAGTGGTCTTGTCGAGTCCGAGTATTGAACTTGAGATACAAAGGTCATAAGATGTGCTGTGTCCCCACTTCTTTCCTGTGTAAAAAGTATAGAAAGAAGCACGCTTTTCTTCCTTTTTTTCAATTATCTTTTCAGCTGTTTCTGCATCGCAGTTGTTACGTTTCATAACGCATTGAATACGGTCTTCGATATGAGCAGTGATGAAGATGTTCACCACATTGTCGTAATCTCTTAGCACATAATCGGCTGCTCGTCCTACAAATACACCGCCAACCGATTCCGCAGTCTTACGAATTGCATCGCTTTGAAATTGAAATAAACTCTCTTGACTTAGTCCATTGTTGTAGAAACCTCCAGAGTTGAGATTGAAACCCCTAAAGTTTGTGATGGATTTAAAAAATCCTTTATCTTCGTCATTCTCTTCAAATAGCTCTTCACTAAAGCCACTTTCCTTGGCAGCAAGATTAAGAATCTCTCTGTCGTGCAATGGAATGTTGAAGCGTTCGGCTAGTTTTTTACCGATAGTATGCCCACCGCTACCTACTTCTCTACCTATATTTATTATTATTTTCTTATTGTTCATAGGACTGAGATTGTTTATTTTGTTTATTGAATCTTTTCATAAATACAACCATAATCACTGCTGTTACAATTGCAGCTAAAAGGTCTGATGCAGGAAGAGCTGCCCAAACTCCGTCCGATTCGAAGTATCTGGGTAGTATAATAAGTAGAGGAAGCAAGAAAATTAGCTGTCTAGATAGAGACAAGAACATACTTATTTTTGCTTTTCCAATACTCATAAAGAACGTAGTGATAACCATTTGATATCCAATAAGAGGAGACATACACATATTAATGCGTATTCCTCGAATCGACATTGCGATTAGTTCAGGGTCAGAAGTAAACAAACGAGCACATTCATAGGGGAAAAACATACCTACAATGAAACCCAATGTCATTACAACGGTTGCTACATAGATAGAGTGTTTCACCACTTTAAAAAGTCGGTCGTATTGTTTTGAACCATAGTTATAGCCTGCAATAGGTTGCATTCCTTGGTCTATACCCATAGAAATCATAAGGAATATGAATTCTATTTTGTTGGCAATACCATACGAACCCACTGCAAGGTCGCCACCATATTTCAACAATCCATTGTTAATAAATATAACAATGATACATGCACACACGTTCATTGCAAATGGAGCACTACCAATACTGATGATGTTTTTAATAAGACTGTATTGTAATTTATACGTACCTGATTTAAAATGTATTATTTCTTTTTTATTAGAGAATTGTTTTACCTGCCAAATAAGAGCCACAACTTGAGATAAAATGGTAGCATAAGCAGCACCTTTAATACCCATTTCGAAGTAGAAGATAAACAATGGGTCGAGAATAGCATTGAGAATTACCGTGAAAATAGTGGCATACATTGCTTGTCTGGGTTTTCCTGTTGCTCTTAAAAGAGCATTAAAGCCATAATACATATGCGAAAATACATTTGCAACGAGTATAATTTCCATATAATCTCGTGCATAACAAATGGTATTTTCACTAGCTCCGAAGAACAAAAGAATAGGATTTAGAAATAAAAGACACAGTCCTCCCACCAAAATACCAATGATAATGTTAAGAGTGATGGTATTCCCGAGAATGCGTTGAGCATATTGATAGTCTTTTTGACCAAGCTTTACCGATATAAGTGTTGATGAACCAATGCCAACTGCGGCACCAAATGCAGCTGTAAGGTTGATAAATGGGAATGTAATTGCAAGACCTGAGATTGCAAGAGGACCCACTCCTTGTCCAATAAAGATACTATCTACCATATTATAGAGCGATGCTGCCGT
This sequence comes from Prevotella sp., assembly GCA_052173735.1. Lineage (GTDB taxonomy): Bacteria > Bacteroidota > Bacteroidia > Bacteroidales > Bacteroidaceae > Prevotella. The sequence continues at coordinate 12,782 of JBQMYA010000021.1, read as the reverse complement.
CATAGCGATTATTGCAGGAATGGCATATTGCATTAATAATGACCACACAGGTTTCGTTCCTAATTCTAATGTTGACTTTTGGTTATCCATAAATCTTTTGCCTTTTATTCCTTTAACTCTAATTTATTTCATTGTTTTTATTTGTCTATAAAGGCGTTTTAGTTCAACTTTAATAGAATGTTTGTTTGAAATTAGTGCTTGTTAAGAATGCATTTAAATGCAAAATGCACCTTAATTGCTTATAATGCAATATCAATGATGCAAATTTAGCAATTTAATTTCATTTATCCAAGTGTATAAACGTGCTTATTAACAGCAATAACATGTCTTTTCTTCACTTCTTTGTGCTAATTGATAGATTATGAATCGAGCTTGCTAAAGAGAAGAATTCTAAAGGAGATAGAAAGATAATATATTTTAACGAGAGTGATGTTGTAAATAATGTGCTATGGGAATCCTCTTAAGATGAAAAAGAGGTGAGTTTATTCCGTCTAATAGTTGCTTTCTAAAAGCATTGATTTTAGCTTGTAAAAGCATTGTTATTGAGGCGTAAAAACATTGTTATTAGATGGTAAAAACATAGCTTTTATTTTGCATAGAGAATCAAACGAGTTAAAAGGGGAGCGTAAATACAATTAAATAAATGTAAATATATGTCGTGATTGTTGTGGAAAATGATAAAAGAAAGTAAATTTGTATTACATAAAAGAAATGATGGAAAACAATAATTCACCAACACATTTAAGTCTATATCAGCTGAATAATCTTGTTTCAGAAGTGATATCGCTTTCTTTTAACCAAGATTTTTGGGTAGAAGCAGAGATCTCTGAGATTAGAGAAGTGCGTGGACATTGCTATATTGAGCTGATAGAAAAAAACGAAAAGATGAACACACCCATTGCAAAAGCATCGGCAAAGTGTTGGAGCAACAAGTGGATGTTTATTAAACCACATTTCGAACGGGTTACAAGACAACAGCTAAAAGCAGGCATGAAGGTGCTCCTTAAGGTTGAAGCTCAATTTCATGAGGCTTTTGGATTTGCGTGGATTATCAATGATATCGATCCAACTTTCACCTTAGGAAGCATGGCTAAGAAGCGAAAGGATATCATTGACGCCCTAAAAGCACAGGGAGTGTATGATTTGCAGAAAGAACTTTATATGCCTTTATTTGCAAAACGCATTGCTGTTATATCGAGTGAAGGTGCTGCGGGCTATGGAGATTTTATGCAACACCTTGTTCATAACGAGTATGGTTTTGTGTTCGAGGTAACTCTTTTCAATGCTGTTATGCAAGGAGAGGGTATAGAACAAAGTGTCATTTCGGCTTTAAACGCTATAAATGACAAGCTTTCGCAGTTCGATGTCGTTGTAATGATTAGAGGAGGAGGCGGAACTAGCGATTTAAGCGGATTCGATTCACTTGCATTAGCAGAGAATATTGCCAACTTTCCCATTCCCGTTATAACTGGAATAGGGCATGATAGAGATGAGAGCGTGCTCGACTTGATTTCTTTTGAACAAGTGAAAACGCCCACAGCTGCTGCTGATTACTTCATTCATCATGCTCTTCGAGTGTATAGTAGAATTGATACGCTTCAGCAGTATGTGGTGAGTTATGCTCAAAACAAAATCGAACTAGAACGAAATAAGTTACAACGCTTGGCAGAAAAAGTGCCTATTGTATTCTCGGTAGTAAAGACAAAGCAAGAAGGATATATACAACAACTGTTGCAACGACTTCTAATTGGAATGCAATCTACCATTGGTCATCAACAAAGAACGGTAGATATGCTGGCTCAGCGACTAAATAATGCACCCAAATATATTTTGAATAGTGAACAACATCGTCTTACTCTTTTAAATGAAAAGATAAGAAGTTTAGATCCACAGCGTATTCTTGAACGGGGATATTCAATCACTTTGCATAATGGGAAGAGTGTTCTAAATGCAAAAGAGCTTAAAAAGGGCGATGAGATAACAACACAATTCAAAGATGGTATTATAATATCTATTATTAAATAAAATATGGCAAAAGAGATAAAATACGAAGAGGCATTGCGTCAACTTGAAGATATTGTTAGTAAAATGGAAAGAGAAGAGCTTGATATTGATGAACTTACAACAGAATTAAAGCAAGCTCAAAAGTTGGTAAAGCTATGTAAAGATAAGCTAACCAAGACCGATAAAGAGATAAAAACAATATTGAAAGAGAATAAATAAAAACGTTATTCCACTCTGCTTTAGAACCTTTAGCGAGGTAAAAAGATAGTGTCTTTAATGCGACATGAATGAAAGCTTAATGCATTAAAACTATATAAAGAGTTGTGTATGACCGCTATTCTTTGTACTTTTGTGCATTAATCAGAAAGAACAAACAGTAAAATAGATTATGAAAGAATTAGATTGGGCTAATCTTTCCTTTGGATATATGCCCACAGATTATAATGTTCGCTGCTATTATCGTAATGGTTCATGGGGCGAAGTAGAAGTTTGTAGCGACGAATATCTAAAGATGCACATGGCAGCAACATGTCTTCATTATGGTCAAGAGGCTTTTGAAGGATTGAAAGCGTATAGAGGTGCCGATGGAAAAGTGCGTGTTTTTAGAATGAAAGACAATGCCGAACGCTTACAAAGAACATGTCGAGGGATTCTAATGCCAGAGTTTCCTGTAGAGAAATTCGAAGAAATGGTGAAGAAAGTCGTTCGTCTTAATCAAGAATATATCCCTACTTATGAAAGTGGAGCAACGCTTTACATTCGTCCTTTGCTAATTGGTACAGGTCCACAAGTGGGAGTTCGTCCTGCAACAGAGTATGCTTTCATTATCTTTGTCACTCCTGTTGGACCTTATTTTAAAGGTGGTTTCCACTCAAATCCTTATATCATCATGCGTGAATATGACAGAAGTGCCCCATTAGGAACTGGTACTTACAAGGTAGGAGGAAACTATGCCGCAAGTTTAAAGGCTAATTCTATTGCTCATGAACGTGGTTATGCAAGTGAATTTTACCTCGATGCAAAAGAAAAGAAATATATAGATGAGTGTGGAGCTGCCAACTTCTTTGGTATAAAAGATAATACTTATATCACTCCAAAGTCTACTTCTATCTTGCCAAGTATCACTAATAAGAGCTTAATGCAATTGGCAGAAGATCTTGGAATGACTGTAGAACAACGTCCAGTGGGTGAAGAAGAGCTTGCAACTTTTGAAGAAGCGGGAGCTTGTGGCACAGCTGCTGTAATTAGTCCGATATCCTATATCGATGACAGTGAAACAGGAAAGCGATACAGCTTTGGTGATACTCCAGGACCATGGTCTACAAAATTATATAACAAACTACGTGGTATACAATATGGAACTGAGCTAGATGTGCACGGATGGACCACAGTTGTTATAGAATAAAGATTGAAATTCAAAATTAAATAGATAACAATAAGAATGTAATTAAAATGTAACCCACTTTTAACTACATTCTTTGTTTGGTTTAATTATTATACAATAACACAGAAATACTCACAGATGGGCAAAGGAAAATTAGCCAAATTTGCAGAGATGGAAACCTTCTCTAACGTCTTTCAATATCCCTTTTCAGTGATAGATAATGTTCCTTTTGAACAAAAAGGACAATGGAGAGAAGCCTATTTTCATAATGATAACCCTATAGTTCTTGAGCTTGGATGCGGTAGAGGCGAATATACAGTAGAGCTTGCAAAGCTCTTTCCGAACAAGAACTTTATAGGAATAGATATTAAAGGCGCACGAATGTGGGCAGGAGCAAAGCTTGCTTTACAAGAAAACTTGAGCAATGTAGCTTTCTTAAGGACTAATATTGAGTTTATAGATCGCTTTTTTGATAAAGATGAAGTACAAGAAATATGGCTCACTTTTAGTGATCCACAGATGAAAAATGTAAGAAAACGTCTTACTGGAACGGCTTTTATGGATCGTTATAAGCGTTTCTTAGTGGATAACGGAATTATTCATTTAAAGACAGACTCAAACTTCTTGTTTACTTATACGCAAGCAATGGTGAAGCATAATCAATTGCCTGTGAAGATAGAAACAACCGACTTATATCACGATAGTAATATAGATGATAGTACAAAGCAACTATTGTCTATTCAAACTTACTATGAAAAAATGTGGTTAGAGCGTGGGTTGAACATTAAATATATGCGTTTTTTGTTGCCTCAAGAAGGTGAGTTAACAGAGCCTGATGTTGAGATTCCACTTGATGAGTATAGAAGTTATCATCGTTCAAAGCGCAGTGAACTTGAAACAAGCAAGTAAATATAAAACATTATGAATATCAGTAGAATATAGCTTTTTATGAGATATGTTCTATAAGTAATAATAACATAAGCAGATTAATATGACATTATATCCCAATTTGATAAGAGAGGTTTTGCAAACCGTTATTTATGCAGGAACTAAAAAGAATCTTATAGAGAGCGAAATGGTAGGAGAGGATATCATAATTGATGGTCAAAAGGTGACCTTCACTTTGATATTTCCTCGTGAAACAGATCCCTTTCTCAAGTCAACTCTAAAGGCTACTGAGGCTGCAATTCACTATTCAATAAGTAAAGAGGTTGAGGTGAACATCTTAACAGAGTTCAAATCAGCTCCAAGACCAACGGTTGACAAGTTACTTCCACAGGTAAAGAATATCATTGCCGTAAGTTCTGGAAAAGGAGGAGTGGGTAAAAGCACTGTATCTGTTAACCTTGCGATAGCTTTAGCGATGTTAGGTTACAAGGTAGGATTATTAGATACCGACATATTTGGTCCATCAATTCCTAAGATGTTCGATGTTGAAGGAGAACGACCATACGGAGTTCACAAGGACGGAAGAGATCTTGTAGAGCCTATTGAGAAGTATGGTGTGAAGCTATTGAGCATCGGTTTCTTTGTAGATCCTAACACTGCAACAGTGTGGCGTGGTGGAATGGCAACACAAGCTCTTAAACAATTGATTGCAGATGCAGACTGGGGAGAACTTGATTACTTTATTCTCGATACCCCACCAGGCACAAGTGATATTCATTTAACATTACTTCAAACCCTCGCAATCACTGGAGCTGTGATTGTAAGTACACCTCAAAGTGTTGCACTTGCAGATGCAAGAAAGGGTATTGACATGTATATGAACGAGAAAATAAATGTTCCTATTCTTGGAATGGTTGAGAATATGGCGTGGTTTACACCTGCTGAATTGCCAGAAAACAAATACTATATCTTTGGAAAAGATGGTTGTAAAGAACTTGCAAAGGAAAAAGGTTTCCCCTTGTTGGCGCAAATACCACTTGTACAAAGCATTAGAGAGAATGGTGATAAGGGTACTCCTGCGGCATTACATACCGATACAGTAACAGGACAAGCATTCATAAGTTTAGCTCAAGCCGTTGTTACAATGACTAATAAGCGTAATAAAGAGCATGCACCAACCAAGATTATAAAGGTTGATTAATTCATAAAATATGCCCAATAAGATCGTTTCTTATTGGGCTTTTTGTATCTATTTTTTTCTAATAGTCTTGCTGTTTGTGTGAAGGGTAATACATAGAACTTAGAACTTCAATTTCTATGTGTGCTAAAAGCAATACTATTGTAAGGTAAAAACACTGCTATTGTAAGGTGAAACTAATGCTTTTGTGGGGTAATAGCATTGTAATTTAAGACGATAAGAACTCGTTGTGCAAAATAAGTTAAGCTGTCGCTCTTTTTATTCTGTTTGCAGTTGGAATGAAATAGAGTAGATGTTTGATGATGATTGGAGATCGCTTTTAATGAGGCTTAGGCTATATTGGGCTTTTTATATCTTAAAAATAGACCTTTTCTTATCATTATTTATGGCTTTATAGCAAATTTCAGTTGTAATATTTTCTTGCTATTTCTTTCTTCTTTGTTTTATTGTTATGCTCAAAATAAACTTTTGTAAAGTGTTGTTTTACAATTGTTATAGACTATTTGTGACGTGGATGTAATATCTCTGTAAATCAAATAAAAAGTGGAAGGAGATTCTTCTAGTATTTTTACATTGTTCAAGTGTGAAAAATAAATACAATTTAGTTCATTATTTAATAAATTTAAACCTAATATGTAAGGTGTAATTTTGGTTATTACATATTTTTTTGAGAACTTTGTGGCATACCCTCAATAAACAAATTATGAATGACTTTTGTTGGCTTTTATAGTGTTTGGTGAGGAAGAATAAGCCATTTAACTAAAAACAAAATAAACAGTATGAATTATTTGAAATTATTGTTAGTAGCAACCCTACTATCATTTACCTCGGCTTATGCAAAAGATGTGAAGGTGAAGCATACTTTTGCTATTGCAAATGGTAGTTTCTTGTATGATGGCAAAGCCATTCAATTACATTCGGGAGAGATGCATTATTCTCGAGTTCCAGCTCCTTATTGGCGTCATCGCTTTAAGATGATGAAGGCAATGGGCTTAAATGCAGTTGCAACTTATGTGTTTTGGAATTATCATGAGGTTGCTCCTGGTGTGTGGGATTGGAAAACTGGCAATAAAAATTTGCGTGCTTTTATTCAACAAGCAGCTGAAGAAGGCTTGTTAGTTATCTTGCGTCCTGGTCCTTATTGCTGTGCAGAATGGGAATTTGGAGGCTATCCTTGGTGGCTACAAAACGATAAAAACATGGTGATTCGCTCTGATAATAAGGCGTTTTTAGATGCTTGCTCGCTTTATATTAAGCAACTAACAGACCAAGTGAGAGACCTGCAAATAACTAAAGGAGGTCCTATTATTATGGTACAAGCAGAGAATGAGTTTGGTTCTTATGTATCTCAGCGTAAAGATATTCCATTGGAAAAACATCGTAGTTACAATGAAAAAATTAAACAACAACTTCTTGCTTCTGGTATAGATGTCCCTCTTTTTACTTCTGATGGTAGTTGGTTATTCAAGGGAGGAAGCATAGAAGGAGTGCTACCTACTGCAAATGGAGAGAATAGTATCGACAAACTTAAGAAGGCTGTTAATGAATATAACAATGGAAAAGGTCCTTATATGGTGGCTGAATTCTATCCTGGTTGGTTGAGTCATTGGGCTGAACCATTCCCAAATGTAACAACTGAGTCTGTTGTAAAGCAAACAAAAACATACTTAGACGCTGGTGTTAGCTTTAATTTTTACATGGTTCATGGTGGAACAAACTTTGGTTTTACATCAGGAGCAAACTATGGTAACGACACAGATATTCAACCCGACTTAACAAGTTATGATTATGATGCTCCAATTAGTGAAGCAGGTTGGGCTACAGATAAATATAAAGCAATTCGTGAGGTGATGAAGAAGAGTGTTAAATATGCAATTCCTGAAATTCCTGAAAGAATCCCTGTGATTGCTCTTCCTAAAATATCTCTTACAAAAACTTACGACTTGTTCACTATGATAAAAGACGAAAAGTTTGTTGAAAGTGATACTCTTCTTTCTTTTGAAGACTTGAATCAAGGAAGTGGATACGTACTTTATCGTCGTCATTTCAATCAGCCAATAGAAGGAAAGATGCTTGTTAAGGGTATTGCAGACTATGCTTTGGTTTATGTGAACGGTGAGAAAGTGGGCGAATTGAATAGAGTGTTTGATAAAGATAGCCTAGAAATCAAAATCCCTTTCAATAGTACTCTAGATATTTTGGTAGAGAACATGGGGCGAATTAACTATGGCGCACGCATCACTCAAAATAGAAAAGGTATTTTAGGTTCTATAACTATTGATGGAAATGATATCACTGGAGATTGGAAGATGTATAAAATACCTTTTGATAATGTGCCTAACTTGTCTTCTAAAAAAGAAGGATATGGAAAAGGTTTACCTGTTGTTTACTCTGGACAATTTAATGTTGACAACATAGGCGACACTTTCTTGGATATGAGAGAGTGGGGTAAAGGTATTGTGTTTGTGAATGGAATTAACTTAGGAAGATATTGGAGGGTAGGTCCACAGCACACATTGTATTTACCAGGTTGTTTCTTGAAAAAAGGTAATAACAATGTTGTTATCTTTGAACAACAAAATGATTCTCGTAAAATAGAATTGCAAGGTATAACAGAACCTATCTTAAGAGAGTTGAGAAAATAATAAATTGAATGGCTATTGAGCTCTTTCATTATCCAACATCTCTCTTTTAGACAATAGATAAATGGAGAATTATTTTCTAGATGATAATGTTTGACAGTTGAGGTTTAATACTTTAAAACTTAACTAAAATAAAAGCAACCATCCTTTAAAGATATTTCTTGGGGTGGTTGCTTATTTTTATGCTGTTATTTCAAAATTCTTCTTAATGGAGAAGGAGAGAAATGAAATTAGATTCCTAATTTTTTTACAGCATCTTTAACCGACTCTTCTGCTTTCTTTGTTGCGTCAGACGAGTTTTCCTTTACTTTGTCTACACCTTCTTTTATGTTAGATTGGATTTCTTCTGCACCAGCTTTAATGTCTGATTTTGTATCTAAAGAAAAGCCTTTAACTTGGTTTATTAATGTAGAAACAGTCTTATTGTCTTTTGCATATTCTTTAATCTTATCGCTGTTTGCATCAACAATCTCCTTGATTTTCTTAGCATATTCTTTTGCTTCTTCAACTTTGCCGCTCTTAAGAAGTTCTTGATACTTATCTGGAAAAGAAGAAAGAGTATTTTGAAACCCTTGAATATCCTTATTTTTAAGTTGTTCTTGTAATGTGTTTGCTAAAGTATTAATGTCGGAAATAGAATCTGTTGTAGCTTCATAGAGCGGAACTTCTATTAATGAATCTGTTGTAGCTTCTACTTTAGTTGTTTTGTTTCCACAGTTTGATAAGCATAAAGCACCTATTGCAAGTGCTGAGACAAATAACTTTTTCATCTTCCTTTTATTTTTTATATATTTATTTCTTTCTTATGTAAAGATAATTATTATTTAGAATATTCGGTTGAAATAAAAAAGATGTGTAGCAGAATTATGCTACACATCTCTTAGTTCTTATAAATTATCTGTATTATCTTGTTGCTTTGAATGGTTTTCAATTAGTTTGCTTTGAATATCGTTTGGAACTAATTCATAGCTCGAGAATTTGGTTGTAAACGATGCTCTTCCGCCAGTAATAGAACTTAATGCAATAGAATAATCGCTCAATTCTTTTAATGGAATCTTAGCTTGTAGCTTTTGATATCCTGCTTCTGTGTCCATTCCCATAATCATAGCACGACGTCCTTGTAGGTCACTCATAACATCACCCATAAACTCTGAGGGAACATAAACTTCTAGATTGTAGATTGGTTCAAGTATTTTGGGACCTGCATTTTTAAAAGCATCAGAGAACGCATGACGTGCTGCAAGCATGAAAGATAATTCATTTGAATCTACGGGATGCATCTTTCCATCGTATACAATCACACGGACATCTCTTGCATAGCTACCAGTTAATGGACCATGCTCTATACAATCCATAATCCCTTTCAATATTGCTGGCATAAAACGGCTATCAATTGCGCCTCCAACTACACTATTAATAAATAGCAATTTTCCGCCCCATTCTAGGCTAATTTCTTCACGTCCTTTGATGTTAACCTTAAACTCTTGACCGTTAAACTTATACGAAGTAGGATCTGGCATGCCTTCTGCATAAGGTTCAATGATAAGATGTACTTCTCCAAATTGACCCGCTCCACCAGACTGTTTCTTATGTCTATATTCAGCAAAGGAGGTCTTTGTGATCGTTTCTCTATAAGGAATGCGTGGCTCTCCATAGATAACTTCAAGCTTTTCATTGTTCTCTAGTCGCCATTTTAAGGTGCGAAGATGGAACTCTCCTTGTCCATGTATGATGATTTGTCTAAGCTCTTTGCTTTGATCTACAATCCAAGTAGGGTCTTCTTGGCGCATCTTTGTGATCGCAGCCATTAGCTTTTCGGTGTCTTGACTCTTCGCTGCTTTAATCGATCTAGAATATTTTGAGTTTGGATATTTAATGAAATCGAATCGTTGATCTAAATCTTTTTCATTTAGAGTGTTGCCTGTTTTGACATCTTTTAGTTTGACTGTACAACCGATATCACCTGCATTTAATTGATCAACAGGAATTCTATTTGCACCTGCACATACGTATAATTGCCCAATTCTTTCTTTAGAACCTCTATCAGAATTGGTTAGATCGTCTCCAACTTTAATAGAACCACTCATTACTTTAAAGTAAGAAACTTCACCAATATGAGGCTCCATACCAGTCTTAAAGAAATATATTGATTTGGGATGGTCTACATCTTGGCACACTTCTTCACCTCTTGTGTTATGTATTTTAGGCATATCACTAACAAAAGGAACGACGTTTCCAAGGAATTCCATTAGTCTTCTTACGCACATGTCCTTTTCTGCAGAAACACAGAAAATAGGGAATATAGCTCTGTTTATCAATCCTTTTCGGATACCATGGCGTAGCTCATCTTCTGTAAGAGTTTCTGTTTCAAAGAATTTTTCCATAAGAGTTTCATCGTTCTCTGCAGCTGTCTCAACTAATATCTTATGTAATTCTAAGGCTTTATCCATTTCTTCTGCAGGAATATCTTCAATGGTTGGGACTCCTCCTTCGGGTTGCCATTTGAACATTTTCATAAGTAAAACGTCGATAACGGCATTAAATTGACTTCCTGTTTGCAAAGGATATTGAATCTGAACGCATTTACTTCCATACACATCTTTCATACTATTGATGATAGAATCGAAGTCGCATTTATCAGAATCAAGTTGGTTAATTAAGAATATAACAGGTTTTTTGAGTTTTTCTGTATATCTGAATACATTTTGAGTGCCTACTTCAGGACCATATTGACCATTGATTAAAAGAAGTGCTTGGTCTGTAACATTGAGAGCAGTGATGGTTCCTCCAATGAAATCATCAGCACCTGGGCAGTCTATTATGTTTAGTTTTTTATTGTTCCATTCAACATGAAAGACTGTAGGAAATACAGAATAGCCATATTCATGTTCAACAGGGAAGTAGTCACTAACAGTGTTTCGAGCTTCAATCGTACCTCTTCTCTTAATTAGTCCTGCTTCATATAACATACTTTCGGCAAGAGTTGTCTTGCCACTTCCCGAACTGCCAATAAGCGCAATGTTCTTAATTTCTTCAGTTTTATATACCTTCATAATTATTAGGTTTAAAGTGTTAGTACGTAAGTTGTCAAAAGATGGAATATAATTCCTTATTAGTGTCACTAAGATACTTGTTTTTCTTTAAATAACAATGATATTCATTTAAAAAGTATTTGATATTTAAAATATATTAGTACTTTTGTCATTAATATTATGGCAGGATTATATTTACATGTTCCTTTTTGTTCTTCGAAATGTTCTTATTGTGCATTTTATAGCGTAACAAACAATCAATTAAAGCAAGATTATGTTGAAGCAGTTTGTAAAGAGTTGTATTTACGCAAGCATTTCTTTCAAGATATTTATTTAAAAAACAATCAGTTTGATCCTATTGTCAATACGGTTTATTTCGGAGGAGGCACTCCTAGCTGTTTAGATGACTATGATTTCGAGAGGATATTCAGTGCCATTTACGATTGTTTTGGTAACTCTTTCGATGAAGTGACAATTGAATGTAATCCAGATGATATCACCATTCCCTATGCAAAGATCTTAAAGAAATATGCCAACAGAATAAGCTTAGGTATTCAAACCTTTAATAACGATCAGCTAAAGTTCATTAAGCGTAGGCATAATGCAGAAGAAGCGATTCGTGCAGTCAATATTATTAAAGAGGTGGGAATATCGAATATTAGTATAGATCTTATCTTTGGATTCCCTAAAGAGACATTAACTGATTGGTTGTTTGATATTGAACAGGCTGTAAAGCTTAATGTTCAGCATGTATCAGCTTATAGCTTAATGTTCGAAGAGGGTACAAGACTCTATCATCTTCTACAAAAAGAGAAGATCGAACAGATATCAGAAGAGTTGAGTGTAGAGATGTATGATGTTTTAATTGATAAGCTTTCTGAAGCAGGTTTTGCACAATATGAGATTAGTAACTTTGCAAAACCAGGATTTGAATCACGTCACAATAGTAGTTATTGGAATGAAATACCTTATTTAGGAGTAGGACCTTCTGCTCATTCTTACAATCTATTCACACGCAGTTGGAATTTATCCAATGTATCTCAGTATGTCAAAAGCATATCTAATGGTATTCTTCCTTTTGAAGAAGAACAAATAGATGATCTAACAAGGTATAATGATTTGATTACAACTGCATTAAGAACAAAAGAAGGAATACATTTAAATACTTTGAAAGAAGATTATGCTCGCTATTTATTGAAGCAGAGTTCAGACTTTATAAAAGAAGGAACAATGCTAAAAACTGCAGATAATCGACTTGCTTTAACACGCAAAGGTTATTATATCAGCGATGCTATTATGGCAGAACTCATTAAAGTTTAGACATTCCCAAACAGCTTATTTAGATTGTGTAGCTTCAATCTTTGTAACTAATAAAGTCTTATCTTGTACGCAGAACGTAATAGCATGCTTTTGAAAATCAAAGCAATAATCTTTCTGATTATCCTTATGATAGTGCGGACGAGGGTCTAATTGCAAAATAGATGTTAGGCTATCGAAATCTATTTCTTTATAGTTTTCTTTCAAACCATCTGCATATTCCACATTAATATATTGTATTGGGTTGGTGTCAACAAAGCCACTTCGAGCCTCTGGGTGAGATTCTGCAGACTTAATATAGGGCTGTATATCATAAA
>JBQMYA010000020.1:0-46003 GCA_052173735.1 Prevotella sp. | reverse complement strand
GTAGCGAACTAATTCATATCTGTAAGCAAAGTAATTGTGGTTGTAGAGTATATGAAAAGAATATTCCTATAGATTATCAAACAGCTATAATGGCTGAAGAGTTGAATATGAATGTTACTACTTGTGCTCTTAATGGCGGTGAAGATTATGAACTATTATTTACTGTTCCCATTGGAGATCATGAGAAGATAAGTAATATGCAGAATATAAAAATTATAGGCCATATTACAAAACCTGAGCTAGGAATGCAACTCGTTACACGAGATAATAATGAGTTTGAATTGAAAGCACAAGGTTGGAATCCAATAAAAGACTAATAATAGTCATTTTATATTTCAATTGATATCGGCAGTCTATATTTTGTTTTACAAAATACTAGGCTGCTATTCTTTTGCTTTTTTATTCTGGTCCTCTAATATTTTAGCAAAAATCATATTAGCTGACTTTATAAATAAGAATCTCTATATACAAGTAATAGATACAAATAGTATTAAAGAGTGTATTCAAGCATAATATTATCTTTCATACATTTGTAATTTTATCTGGTTTTGAATTACTTTGATAATCTTATATATTATTCCTAATTTTAGGTATAATAGAATCTAAATTTTTATGCCACACTTTAAAATATCTTCATTAAAAAGAGTTTGGGGTATAAAAGCTTTCAGCGTATCTGAAATGGTATTGAGCATACGAACACGAATACAATCTGATTTTATATATAATGAAACATGTCGTTCTGAAAGGTGATCATTCTCAATTTTACGTACATTCTTACGCTGTTTTTCTGTGAGAAATGCTAGATGCATTTCGGGTATAATAGTATATCCACCATTTTCATCAACGATTCGTATAAGTGTTTCTATACTACCAGATTCATAGGTATGATGCCCTTTGCTACTAGCCCTACAGAATGAAAAGACACTATCACGCAAACATTGTAATTCTTTCATAATCCACATGTTTTCATTTTCCAGGTTCTCCGTTTTAAAAATAGGTAACTTACGCCAACAACTATCAGAAAGATACACATAGAATTTTTCTGTATAAAGTGGAATTTCAAGCACGCCTTCAAGTGTATTATCTGCAATTGCAATACCTGCATCAATTTCTCCTTGCATGAGTGCATCAAGCATAAAGTCTGCTTTCATTTCTTTAATCGTAAGATCTACATCTGGAAATGACTCTTGATATAATCTTATGAACTTGGGTAAAATATAAGGGGCAATAGTTGGATCTACAGAAAGTGTAAAAAGACCTCCAATTGCTTTTTTACTTTCGTTTACAATATCAGTTATATTTTCTATTTCTGTCAAAACTCTTTGTGCCTGGTGAATAATTTTTTTTCCAATAATTGTTGGCTTTACCTGTTTATTAGAACGTTCAAAAATTCGTATATCAAGTTCTTCTTCCATTTTTAAGAGCATGGTACTCAAAGTTGGTTGAGAGATTTTACAAGCATCAGCCGCTCTCGCAAAATTGCGAAAGCGATTGATGGCTATAATATATTTAAGCTGTTGGAGATTCATAGGATAAATTTATTTATTCTGCTAAATCTTGTATCTTTTAATCGTTACAATATAAAAGTTTTATATAAAAAGATTAATATTGGATTGTTCTGCACGCTCCATATAAGATGCCACTCCACCTACAGTTACATTATCAAGTAATTCTTCATGCTTTATTCCCATCACATCCATCGACATCTGGCAGGCAATAAATTCTACACCATTTTCAATAGCTTGTTGACGGAGTGATTCTAGAGAGTCAACACCTTTTTGTTTCATTAAAAATCGCATCATACAACTGCCAATCCCAAACATATTCATTTTTGATAGAGCTAGTTTTGTAGAATTGGAAGGTAGCATCCATGAAAACATATGACCAAAAATATCTTTCTTTACCTTTGGTTTATGTTTCTTCTTTATTGCATTTAATCCCCAGAAAGTAAAGAAAATGCTAACTTTTTTTCCTGTTGCAGCAGCACCATTGGCAAGTACGAATGTGGCAAGTGTTTTATCTAGATCATCACTGAAAAGAATGAGTGTTTTATTATAATTCATCTGCTTTTGTGGAAAAGAAGAAGCGTTCAAAGTAGCTTTTTCAATTTCCACGATATGGACTCCTGCTTCTGATCGCTTGCTAAGGAAGTTATTTCCAGTCATACGACACCATGCTTCTGCATCACGAGGGAAACCTGCATCGGTAGCATGGATTTGCAGTACTTTTCCAGCTTCAAGATTATCCATTACTTGCTTCATTTTTAAAATTGGACCTGGACACTGAATACCACAAGCATTTACTTTTATGATGTCTCTAGGATTTGTCCAGTTATCAGAAGAACAATTAGAAGACTCTAAAACTATTGGAGCAAAATCATTAGGAGTTTTGATCTTTTCTGTAGCAGCTTTATAAGTTTTCAGACCTCCTATTAAGTTGCGTACATTCTTGTATCCATAATCTAGAAGAATATTAGAAGCTAAGTATCCACGTAAACCTATTCCACAAAAAAGCCAAATTGGGCGTTCATTTGGAATTTCATTAATGCGACTACGAAAATCATCTAATGGAATATTAATAGCCCCAGGGATTGTTCCAAGATTAAATTCGTCAGGAGTACGCACGTCAATGAGCATAACCTCAGAGAGGTTAGCTTCCTTTAACTCTCTCCAATAAAGAGGATTCATTTTATTACTCAATATATTTCCTGCTACATACCCAGCAATAGCAACAGGATCTTTAGCTGAAGAAAATGGAGGTGCATAGGCATGTTCCAAACACATGAGTTGTTCTATTGTTCCTTTCTGTTTAATAATTAAAGCTAGTTGATTGATACGAGTGTCCACACCATCATAACCCACAATCTGTGCTCCCAATAAACGTCCATCAATAGGAGAGAATATAATCTTAATGGCCATCTGCAAACTACCTGGATAGTAACCTGCATGAGAACCATTATGAATGGTTGCTGAAAGATAAGGAATTTCCATTTGTTTTAAACGTTTGGCAGACATTCCTGTAGTTGCAATAGTCATATCAAAAACTTTAGCAATAGAAGTACCTATAGATCCTTCATATTTCCATTTATTGCCTAATACCATATTATCTGCAGCAATACGAGCTTGACGATTAGCAGGACCTGCAAGAAAATTAAGCCAAGGTTTTCCCGTAAGAGGATGAGGATATTCTATTGCATCACCAACAGCATAAATGCTATCGTTTGAAGTTTGTAGATATTCATTAACCCAAATCCCTCTCATATCACCAATTTTTAGTCCAGCTTCTTGTGCTAAAGTAATTTGTGCTCTAACACCAATGCTCAAAACTACCATATCAACATTTAAGGAAATACCAGATTTAAAATGAACTGTCAGTTCATTATTTTCACGAGAAAAAGATTCAACAACTTGCTCTAAATAGAGTATAACACCTTGTTGCTGAAGATGCTCATGTACTAGTGAGGCCATTGAATAATCTATAGGTCCCATTACTTGTGAGGCCATTTCTACGACTGCAATCTGAACTCCCGCATGTTTTAAGTTTTCTGCCATCTCAAGACCAATGAATCCACCACCTACAATAATTGCTCTCTTTACATTGTGTGTGTTCATGTATCCCTTGATTGAATCAGTATCATTTACATTTCTGAGAGTAAAAATTCCATCGCTGTCAATTCCTTTTAATGGAGGTATCACAGGAGATGCACCTGGAGATAGAAGCAATTTATCATATCTTTCGATATATTCACTTCCATCAAGAGTACGTACCTTAACTTTTTGGGCTATTGGATCAATAGAAATTACCTCATTTTGAGTGCGAACATCTATATTAAAACGTTTTCCAAAAGCTTCTGGGGTCTGTAAAAATAAATTTTCTCGTTCTTCTATTACTCCACCTATATAATAAGGAAGACCACAATTGGCATATGATATGTATTTATCTTTCTCAAAGAGAATGATCTCAGCATCCTCTGTTAATCGTCTGAGACGAGCTGCTGCTGTTGCACCACCAGCTACACCACCTACTATAAGATATTTTTGCTTTTTATTATTTGTCATAATTATATTTTTACTTAGAATTATTGGTACTTAGAAATAATAGTTTTTAAATCAATAACACTCATAACTCCACTCTGTCTCCAAAGTACTTTTCCTGCTCGAATGAGTATAAAGGTAGGAATAGATTCAATATGATAAGTCCTAGATAATTCTTCATTTTTATTAACATCAATCTTGATAATGCGGATATTATCGCCTAATTCTTCTTTGAGCTCTTCTAATATAGGATGCATTATTTTACAAGGACCACACCATGTAGCAAAAAAATCTATCAAAATAAGTTGATTATTATTAATAACATCATTAAAATTTTCCATATAATCTTTAATTGTATTTATGCGTACAAAGATACGTGTTTTATTATATATAAATGAATACTTATATCTATTCTTACATAGATGATATCTATTGTTTATTAAAATTCATATTTAACTCTATATTATGAAACAGATAACAAATATGAGATTATAAGAATAATTTTTTATTTGATTGTTAAATAATCAGATAAATTTGAAATTCCCTCCCCCAAAAAATGACTTTA
The DNA here is from genome assembly GCA_052173735.1 of Prevotella sp. Taxonomy (GTDB): domain Bacteria; phylum Bacteroidota; class Bacteroidia; order Bacteroidales; family Bacteroidaceae; genus Prevotella. Next base: position 41,404 of record JBQMYA010000020.1, on the reverse strand, counting down.
AAAGTACATCTTTAGATGCTTTATCCAATTGCATCATAAGTCTTAATAAAAAAATATAGTTCATAAGAGGAAATGAAATTGATTTACAAACTATTTTCTTCCATTCTTAAATGCTACTTTCCGATACAAAAATGTTTGAAGATGTTGCCAAGTACTTCGTTTGAAGTGATGACACCACCTGTAATCTCTGCAAGGAAGATGAGACATTGGCGTAGGTCTTCGCTTAGAAGATCACCGCTCAAATCGTTATCAATTCCTTCAATCACTCGTTCAATACTTTCTTGAGCTCTTATTAGTGCCTCATAGTGACGTGCATTGGTTACTATAACATCATTTTCGTGAATATCGGGAATATCTGCAGCTGCAAAAATCGTTTCTTCAAGACTATCAATATTCTCTTTAAATTTAGCAGATATCGACACAATGGGAGCAATGTTATTTACATCTTCAGTTGGGAAAGATAGATGCTTTTCATCAGATTTGTTGCAAACTATAATTAATCTTTTATTTATTGTTTGCTTTTTCATCTCTGTTATTTCCTCTTTTGTAGGAATTTCATCAACCACCCACAAGATAATTATGGCTTCAGATAATTTCTTATAGGTACGTTCTATCCCTAGATTTTCAACGGTATCATCTGTATTTCTAATACCTGCGGTATCAATAAATCTAAAAGTTATATTGTTGATTTCAATGGTATCCTCGATTACATCTCGTGTTGTTCCGTGTATATCACTAACAATTGCTCGTTCTTCTTTGAGCAAACAGTTTAATAATGTACTTTTACCAACATTCGTTTTACCAATAATTGCTACCGAAATACCATTTTTAATGGCTTGCCCTGTTTCAAAAGACTTAGCTAAAGTATTAATCTTTTTATTGATCTCTTGAGCTAATTCTGCTAATTCCTCTCTATCAGCAAAGGTTACATCTTGATCACTAAAATCGAGTTCTAACTCTATTAATGAAGTTATTTTCAATAATTTATTTCTCAATTCTGCTAATTCAGAAGAGAAATGACCACGCAGTTGACCTAATGCAAGTTGATGAGTTGCTTTATTTGTAGATGCAATAAGATCGGCAACAGCTTCAGCCTGACTCAAATCCATCTTGCCATTCATGAACGAACGTTGTGTAAATTCGCCAGGAAGAGCTTGCCTACAGCCTCTTTTTATAAGAGTTTGAAGAATTGTATTTAATATATAAGTTGAACCATGACACGATATTTCAATGGTGTTCTCGCCTGTATAGCTGTGTGGAGCACGAAAAACAGAAATCAAAACTTCATCTATAATGTTCCCTTCTTCATCTTTAATATTGCCAAATATAATTCGTTGAGCAGCTACCTCTTCAAGTTTTTTACCCGAGGCAGCTTCAAAAGATTTTGCAACATTACTAATAGCATCATCTCCAGAGATACGAATTACCCCAATAGCTCCACCTTGAGCGGTAGCAAGTGCACATATAGTGTCGTTATTGTTCATTTTATATATCTTAAAATTAGAACGCTTATTTCTATTCTTTATATTCTAATAAAGAAAAATCGCTTATCAAAAAACGTCTATTACTTTATTTTTATGTATTTAAATTCTATCGAGAACTCGTTCTATGAGTCCATCTATAGAATTTTTATAGTTGGAGTTTACCTCTTTTGCTCGTCTGTTTGCAATCACCATACAGCATGTCATTGCTTTGTGATTCATCAACTTAGCCAAGCCAGCTAGAGCACTACTTTCCATTTCAAAATTAGTAATTCTATAGCCGTTATGTTCAAAATCTTCAATTTTCTTATTCTGATTAGGGTCAGCTAGGGGAATTCTCAATTCTCTTCCTTGTGGACCAAAGAAGCCACCACACGCTATTGTAACTCCTTTCACCATATCATCTGCTGCAACTCGGTTTATCAATTCCTTGTCAGCATCTATAACATAAGGAGCACCTAGCAATTCATTCCAATTCATATGTTTCTTAAATGCTGCTTCAAACTCAAGGTCACACGCCTCATTTCTGCCTGCATAAAAGTTTAATAATCCATCAAATCCAATACTTTTCTCACTTGCAATGTATGTTCCTGTAGGTACATATTCTTGCAAACCTCCACAAGTGCCGATACGAACAAAGGTCAGTTGCCTAAGATTTTCTTTCTCTGTTCGTGTTTCAAAATCGATATTAGCAAGAGCATCTAACTCGTTTACAACGATATCGATATTGTCGCAACCAATGCCTGTACTTACAACAGTAATTCGTTTGCCTTTATAAACTCCTGTAACGCTTTTAAATTCACGATTACTTACTTCACATTCTATACTCTCAAAGTGACTTGAAACTAGTGAAACTCTGCCAGGATCGCCAACAAGTATAACTTTGTCTGCAAGATGTTGTGGGTGAAGATGTAAGTGAAAAACGCTTCCATCTTGGTTTATAATGAGTTCTGAAGGTTCAAAATATTTACTCATGGTCTTGTATTTTTATATGTTTATTAATTAAGTTCTAATTCTCGAATGTTTTGTTCAAGCTCTTTTTGTTCTAGCTGATGCTTCATAAGCTGCTTTTCGATAAAAAGAATATCTTGTTTTAAAGACGATTGTTTCGTTTTATTAGCCTGCTTATATTGCGCTCTTAAATTCTCTAATTCAGTCTTTTGTTTTGCAACTAATTGTTTGTTATCTTCTAGTTTTACAAATAATTGCTTACTCTTATTCGACTTAAATTGATTGAATGAGGCATACTTAATCTTATCATTCACAACAAAAAGAACAGTTTTTTCATCTTTATTGCCCTTATTTCTTAAATTTCTAAGGCGTTCTAAACTGCGTAAAGCCTCTTGTTTATCACCAAAGTTCCAAGTATCTTGAATACTATTTAATTGAGCTAATTTCTTAATCGTGTTATTATCAAAACCTTCTTGCGCTAGCTTTACACGATTTTTATTGGGGACAAAGATATAGATACACACTTTATCTTCGGGCTGATAGCGGTCAGAAACAAGCCAACCTAGGTTGTTTCTTTCATCAATAGCCAAGAAATAATCATTTGCAGTAGAGTTGTATGGTAGGCCATAGTTATCTGGAATATAAAAACCACCATTGTCAATATCTAATCTTGTTGTGTAGATATCAAATCCTCCAATACTATTGTGTCCCTTTGCTGAGAAGAAAAGGGTGGTGGCATCGGGCATTAAGAAAGGAAAATTGATGTCAGAAAATAAAGAGTTTAATTCTGATATAGGACGTCTATCTTCCCATTTAGAGTTGACATAATATGAAAGAATAAGTTTTCTTCCTGATAAAGAATCACCAAAAGCATATATTTTTTTATTCTTTAAGGCATTTACAAACCAAGCTTTATCGTTTTCTAGACCAACAATTCCATTTTCATTTTGCAAGTCTAAATGCTTTAAAAACGAGTCTTTATCTACCACCATACTATCTACCACCAATAATTTATCAGTGTTAGGGAGCATTGTTGCAAACAAACTATTGTCTACTTTTTTCTCTGTAACAGCTACTTTTGCTTTTGTCTCTTTCTTCTTTACTACCTTTTTCTTTTGTGCAAGGGCATTGGTAAATGTAAAAAAACAGCAGAATAAAAATAGTGTATATCGTGTCATAAATATCTTTATATCAATTGGATCTCCATATTTTATCTTTTCCTCACTTCTGTTCTCTTCTCAACAAATAAATGAGAAAGAATAATAAGCCCTCAAAATAGAGAATGCTTTATGCAAATATACATATTATTTTCGTTTTTATGCCCTTTTGAGTTCAATAAAAACAGTAAGAAAAGGTGCTATTTACAATATAGTTCGACAAATAGTTTTTTTTATTTTACCAAACTGCGCACAAACGCAGAAAAGAGAGCATGGATTATTATATTAACTAATTTAATAAATGGGGAGAAAACATGGAAATTATATACAAAAATATAAGATACAACTTAATTAAATACAATTCAAATAAAATGCAATAAATTTTGATTAAAGCAGCATAATAAGGAGAAAAGAGAGTAGGGAAAGTAATCTTTTTAGGCGAAATGCAATGAAAAAGACTTCAAATAACAATAAGATTAAAAGGTAAAAGGAATGAGATTATATTGCAAAAGGAATGTTGTTGAGCAGAAAAACAAAAGAAAATTATTGAAAGGAAGGTTCAATGAGACTACAATAAATCAAGATTCAACAAAAAACGACTAGTATATTGGTGCCCATTTATTTAAATGGTATACTCCTCAAAGAATAGTAATAAAAAAGAGAAAGAGAATATGCATCTTGCGATACATACTCTCTTTCATTCATATAGGAATTCAGAATATTAATTATTCACCTTTTTCCATTTTAGCTTTCAATGCTGCAAGAGCATCGATATCACCAAGAGAAGTGCTTGCTGCTACGTTGTTTACTTGAGCAGAATCGTTCTTCTTAGCGTTGCTTGTGTGTTGCTTGCGAGGTTTAGCCTCTTCTTTACCTTCTTCGAAAGTACGGCTATGAGAAAGAATAATTCTCTTAGTTTCCTTTACAAATTCGATAACCTTGAAGTCTAGTTCTTCACCTACTTGAGCTTGTGTGCCATCTTCTTTAACTAGGTGTTTTGGAGTTGCGAAACCTTCTCCACCTTCGTTCAATGTGATAACAGCACCCTTGTCCATCATATCTGTAATCTTACCCTTGTGCAATGAACCTGGAGTGTAAAGAGTTTCATAAGCATCCCAAGGATTATCTTCAAGTTGTTTGTGACCAAGGCTTAGTCTGCGGTTTTCTTTATCTATTTCAAGAACAACAACATCGATTTCAGCTCCTACTTGAGTAAATTCTGATGGGTGCTTAACTTTCTTAGTCCAAGAAAGATCTGAAATGTGGATCAATCCATCAACACCTTCTTCTAGTTCTACGAAGATACCGAAGTTAGTGAAGTTACGAACCTTAGCTGTGTGCTTGCTAGCGATAGGATATTTCACTTCGATAGTTTCCCATGGATCTTCTTTAAGTTGTTTGATACCTAAAGACATCTTACGTTCTTCACGATCAAGTGTAAGAACAACAGCTTCTACTTCGTCACCAACGTGTAAGAATTCTTGAGCTGAACGCAAGTGTTGGCTCCAAGACATTTCTGAAACGTGGATAAGACCTTCTACACCTGGAGCGATTTCAACGAATGCACCGTAGTCTGCGATAACAACTACTTTACCCTTAACGTGGTCGCCCACCTTGAGTTCTGTGTTAAGAGCATCCCATGGGTGTGGAGTTAATTGTTTAAGACCTAGAGCAATGCGTTTCTTTTCATCATCAAAATCAAGAATTACAACGTTAATCTTTTCGTCTAGAGCAACCACTTCGTGTGGATCACTTACACGCCCCCATGAAAGGTCTGTTATATGAATAAGACCATCAACACCACCAAGGTCGATAAATACGCCATAAGAAGTGATGTTTTTAACTGTGCCTTCAAGGATCTGACCTTTTTCAAGCTTGCTAATAATTTCTTTCTTTTGTGCTTCTAGCTCAGCTTCAATAAGAGCCTTATGAGAAACAACAACGTTACGGAACTCTTGGTTGATCTTAACGATCTTGAATTCCATAGTCTTTCCTACGAATACGTCGTAGTCACGAATTGGATGAACGTCGATTTGGCTTCCTGGTAAGAATGCTTCGATACCAAATACGTCAACAATCATACCACCCTTTGTACGACACTTGATGTAACCTTGTACAATTTCTTCTTTGTCAAGAGCTTCATTAACACGATCCCAGCTCTTATTTAGGCGTGCTTTCTTGTGAGAAAGTTCAAGTTGTCCTTTCTTATCTTCTTGCATCTCTACATATACTTCCACTTTATCACCTGCTTTTAGGTCTGGGTTGTATCTGAATTCAGATGCAGGAATAATACCATCACTCTTGTAACCGATGTTAACGATAACTTCTTTCTTGTCTACATGAGTAACAGTTCCCTCAACAACTTGGTGTTCAGCAATTTTATTAAGGGTTTCATCATAAGCCTTTACAAGGGCTTCCTTGCTGGCGTTGTTGCCAGAACCATTTTCGAATTCTTCCCAATTGAAGTCTTCTAATGGCTGTACGTTCTTTAAGTTTGACATAATGTTAATTAAAAAAATTAATAAAGTTAGACTTTATATTGATTAAATAAAAATCGTTGCAAAGTTACATTATTATTATTATTATATGAATATTAGTGTAGTTGCAAATCATTTGTTTATTCTTTTTTAACTAAAATAATTATTCTAGAAGCTTAATCATATTGAATTCTACTATTTTTCCAGTAGGATCTATTCTGGTTTGTACTCTATATTTATTGGTTTCAGACTGACCTTCTTTTAGCTTAATATCTTGAGAAACATTGAATACTGTAGTGTATTCATATTCTTCAAGTCCTATTTCTTTCTTCTTAATTTTGAGATTGTTATCAATATTCCAATAAATCGTTTCCACATTGTCTTTATATAGTTTACTAATAAATAAAGCAATATCAGAATTTCTGAAATCTGTTTTATTAAGGAACGATGAAATGTTGGGGCTTATTGTTTCTTGTACCTTATTTTCGTTGCGTTCACTTATACCTCTAAAAAAGGTCTTTATGGTTCCAGCTACCATTTGGTATTCATCTTGTTGCACTTCTTTAGTTTTGAGAATTCTTATCTTTTCATTAGCTTCATTGATGTAATTACCATCAAAATGATCACTTATATAAGTATTATATGCTTCAATAGTATTTTTTTGAGATACTGTAACAAAATCTAAAGAATCGATTTTTTGAAGTGCTTCCTTTTTATGTTTAGGATTTTCAGATGTAGACAAATAATCTTCAAAACCTTCCTTAGAATTAAGAATAAGTGCATTTGTCCATTTTTCATCTGTAGAGCGTAATATCGTTAGATGTGCATTGATTGAATCAATATGGTCTTGTGGAGCATATTTTGAATAATTATTAAGATAATCTTCAAGTATTCCAATTTCCTTGCTCTTCATTGCTAGCGCGTAGGCTTCTTTCTCATTCTTTTTTTGTGCATTGCTATAGACATAGAAGAGGGTAGTGCAAGCAATTAATGCGATGATAAATGAAGATAAAATAATATTTTTTTTAGGTTTATTATTTTGTGCTGGAGTTGGTTTCTTAAGCTCAGTTGTAGGAACAACCTCAAGATTTTGAGTTGAAGTTCCTATAGAAAATGTTTCTTTAACAGATGCTATCTCTGCTGTATTCTTTTCTGAAGCACACTTAGGGCATTCTTCTTTTTCAGTAAAATAAGCTGTGTTGCATGTTGGGCATACAGTTATCTTACCCTTAATTTCTGCACCACAAGTTGGGCAAATTGGAGCTCTGTCACTTACAGATGCGTTACATTCAGGACATTTTATTATTGCCATATTTTTTATTTTATATTATTGTTTAAAGTGAATGAATCGTATTTCACGCATACCATGCGTACCCAAAAATCTACTTTTATCTACAAAGCCATTTATTCCGTTAATTCTTCCTTTACCTGTGTATTGCCACATAGTAATATATCTACCATCTTTTAATATAGGTTCACGTTGAGTATATTGGGCAATCATCAGTTTATAACCATCAATCTTACCAGAAAGATAATTATCGTAGAAGTTGGTAAAGGTATAAAGTAGGGGCTTTTGCTTGTATTCTTTCTCAACCATTGCTAAAAATTTCAAAAGGGAATCGCAAAACTCTTCTGTTGACAATCCACTTTTTGTTTCGATATCAATCATAGGAAGGAGATCTTGATCTTCAGGTCTACATTGGGTTCTAAAGTTTTCTAACTGCTTGGTTAAGTTTGTTTTGGGTCTAAAAAAATGATAAGAACCTACCTTTAGACCATATCTATGAGCTAATTCGATATTGTAGGCGTATGTTTTATCAATATTATCTCCGCCTTCTGTGGCTTTAAGATATACATAAGCCATCTTCGTATTTTCTCCAATTGTTTCCCAAAAGACATTTCCTTGGTAATGACTAAGGTCAATACCATGCACATGACTACAAGTATCTTCACAGTTATAAAATTCGTTTTGTGAAAAAACTACAATTGGAAAGATGTTAGCAAGAATCAATAAAAATACATATTTCATGGATACAAAGTTACGAAAAACCATAAGTTAAGGTATTTTTCGATATGTTTTTTTACATATATTATATTTTTACATGTATCTATTCTTGTACATCTGAAATGCTATGACAAAAACTTGTAATAAAATTACTGCTTGCTTCAATCGGTGCATAAGGGAAATATTTAAAGCTTCTTTTGATGTTTTTTCTTAAAACTTCGAGGTTATTGTAAACAAAACCATTATCCCCTTCCCTGATAGTCCATTCCACTTTATTACTATTTGCCTTGAGGTTTCCTAACGAATTAATAAAAAGAGTATATGAAGAGTTGCTAATTTTATCTACAAAGGGAACTTCAGCTTTATCAAACTTGAATATTGTTACCAAAATACTTCCTATAAGTGCAGTTATATTTACTATATGTAAACTGGATAACCAACAGTTTAATTTATTAAAATCAATATCATCTTGGTTGTTTTTTAAATAGATTCCAAGTTCTAATACCAATTTTATCGACAAGCCTTTTCTAAACAAATGATTGACATTATCAATCAATAACTCAAGTAAATCTAAAGTTGTAAGAGATGAACTGTTATTTGAAAGCTCTTCATTTCTTATCTTCTTCAGTCTGATATTCAATAATTTGTTAGAAAGTTTTATCTCTGTTGACTCTTCAAAGATATTATCTTTATTAGATACTTCTTCCAACTTACAAAGTATGGTTTTAGGAATATTGAACTCTTTATCATATTGATGATGTTTTAATCCTTTATAAATAAAAGAAGAAACATTATGCATCACTGCCATATTCAATAACTGTTCCCATTTAAAACTAGACATAGGCTCAATATTTCCATATTCATTTAAAGCCCCAGACTTTAATAATGTAAGAAGATTTCTACGTATTATATCCATAATTTTCTTAAGAATATTTTTTAGGATAACGCACTAATATTGACAATAGAGCCATTAATGCAATAGTTATTGGATAGTAGGTGTACCCAACGATTTCTATAGGAGAAACATTAGTTAAACCTGCTGCCATAAGGATTTGTGCACCATAGGGTAGTATTCCTTGTATTGCACAAGAAAAAGTATCGAGAATACTTGCTGATTTTCTAGAGTCAATCTCAAATTTTTTACTTATTTGTTTAGCTATATTTCCTACAGTTATAATTGCAACAGTGTTGTTGGCAGTGCATATATTAACAAATGAGACCAGAAGACCGATTGATAATTCTGCTCCTCTTTTACCTTTGATAAACTTTGTCAAAATAGCTATTATATAATGAATTCCACCATTATGCTTAATAATAGCAAGTAATCCACCTGCCAACATTGTTATAATTATAAGCTCACCCATACTTGTCATGCCAGCACCTAGCGTCGCAAACCAAGCATATAGATCATAGCTTTGAGCATAAAGTCCAAGAACTCCACTAAAAATAATACCAATAATTAAGACTATCATAACATTTATTCCTCTCAAAGCCATAAGAATTACAACCAGATAAGGAATAAGGTAAACGTAATTAAAACTTGGTAATTCAGCAGGTTTTTCAAGTCCATATCCTATGATTGTATATATAATTAGGATACATACTGCTGCTGGAACAACGATTAAGCTATTCACTTTAAATTTATCTTTCATACTACAGCCTTGGCTTGACGTTGCTGCTATAGTTGTATCAGATATAAATGAAAGATTATCTCCAAAGAAAGCGCCTCCAATAACAAGACCTAACATAAGTGGTTCGTCTACTCCCAGAACATGAGATAAGCCTGATGCGATTGGAACTAAGGCAATAATAGTACCCACACTCGTGCCTATTGCAAGACTAATGATGCATGCAGAAAGAAAAAGCCCTGCAAGAATAAACTTTGCAGGTAGTATACTTAGAATGAAATAAACGGTTGCATCAACGCTTCCCATTGCCTTAGCTGATGCTGCAAAGGCTCCTGCAAGAATAAAAATCCAGACCATCTGTAATAAACTATTTTGTCCTGCCCCCTCTGTGAAAATTGATATTCTTTTCTCTATGCTTTCTCCTTTGGTCATGATAATTGCAGATACACCTGCAATTAAGAAACTTACAGTTACAGGAAGTTTATAAAAATCCTTTGCAATAATAGCACACAAAAGGTATAAAGCAATGAAAATAAAAAGTGGAGTTAAAGCTTTTAATCCTGCAATATGTTTTATTTCACTCATATTTAATGGCTTATAATATATAAAGAGAATCCAATAGTCATAATTTTATAGTTGAAGTCGTCTGTAAAAGTTTACATTTTCTTTTGAAATTAATTCAATTGGCATGTAATTTACAGGCTCAACCTCTGCTTTAAGTACGATTGCTTTGAACAAAGTATCAACACAACTATATCCTTGCATATAAGCATGCTGCGCAATTAAGAAAGATATACTTCCTTGTTTTAAACAATCTATATTCTTTTCAACCATGTCATAACCCATAATTTGCACATCACGTCGATTGGTGTGAAGTAAAAACTCGCCAACAATATGTGCCTTAGAGTTAAAGGTTATGCAATGATGCACATCTTGATTCTTACTGAAGAATTCTTCTAAAAGTCTATAATATTCTCCCTTATTCTCTTCGGTTGGGAGATTTAATTCTATGATGTTCACCTTAGGAAAGTGTTCATCCATATAATGTCTGAATCCTACTTCTCTATATGCTTGCTGTTTACTAGTTACTTTTCCATTTTTTGTCTGTTTCATCAGCATTATAGTTTTCTCTCCAAAAGCCAAAAGCATAAGCATTCTTGCCGAGAAATACCCACTAGCAAGTGAGTCTTGTCCAAAGAATGACAATGGCTTTAAATCAGGCATATAGGAGTCTAGTAACACAAAAGGAATATGTTGCGCTATAAACGACTCTGTTACCTTCTTTGTTAAATCTAGTTCTGAAGGCACAATGATAACTCCATCAGGTTGTGCTTCTAAACATATTTGAGCCTGTTCTAAATACGAAGCCTCATTAAAACGTTTGAAATAGAGTATCTTGACATTGATATGAAAATCACGTCTTGCCTCCATTGCACTGTAAGCACCCTTCTCTATCTCCTCCCAATAAGTTTCTGAACCATGATCAGGGATAAGTAAATAGAAAGTATATGATTTATTATAGGCAAGTGCACTCGCATAAACATTAGGCTGGTAGTTCATTTCTTTAAGAACTTTTTCTACCTTTTCCAAAGCTTTTGGAGAAACATTAGGACGCTTATGTAGAACTCTATCAACTGTTCCAACCGACACTCCTGCTCGAAGTGCTATATCTTTTATGCGTATTTTTTCTGTCATAAAACTCTATAATACTTATTTTGTGCACAAAAATACAAAGAAATAATTAATTTTTTAGGCAAAAAAAACTTTATTTGATATAGAAATTATGTAATAATCATCTAATATACTATAACTTTGTAGCGAATAAAATAAATCGCAATAGTGTTTTCTTTAAAGATAAAATCATCTATAATATTGCTGATAAACATTTCTTTTAGTTTATCCATATTATTTTTTTCTTCGGCTTGCACATCCCAAAAGTCGAAAAGTTTAGTTGATGAATTAAATGAAAAATCTTATCTTTTTCACTATAAAAACCTTGATAGTACAAATTATTATGCCACTAAAGCGCTAAATTTATCTAAAGGGTATGGCGCAGGATATGCAGAAGCATTGAACAATATAGCCTTTGTTACTACGGCAAAGATGAACTATAATGAGGCCAAAACTCAATTATTTGAAGCTCAAAAAGTTACCGACAATCAGATAGAACTACTTATTTCTGATATTATGTTTATGCGGTTATGCCAACGTCAATCCAAAAATAAGGAGTTTTATGATTATAAACAATATGCAGAAGAACGCTTAGAAAGAATTAAAGAAGAAGAAGATATTTTAAATTTGCATCAACGTAAGAGATTACTTTTTGCTCGAACAGAATACTACATCATTCTTTCTACCTATTTTTATTACATAGGATTAAATGAAAAGTCTATCGAAGCGCTGAAAAAGATAGATCTTCATGAAGGAATACAACGTGATACAGCCCAACTACTTAATTATTATTATAGCATCGGTTCGGGAGGTATTATCCATAATAAAGAAAATTATTCTACTAAACAAGAAGAAATAGACTACCTTATAAATTGCTATACAATCGCAAAGAAAAATGGCTTTATCTATTGGGAAGCAAACGCTTTGCAAAGTATTAGTGAAGCCTTGTCAAACCCAGAGACAAGTAGTTCTATTATATTAAATAATAGCTCGATGTTGAGAACTATTATTCCAAATAATCAACATGAAGACCTTCTTGCAAAAGAAATAGCTGTTAAATCTGTAAATTTATTCAAAAAATATGGCGATGTCTATCAGATTTCGGGCTCATATCGTACTCTAGCCAAGTCATTTTGGGAACTTGGGCAATATAAAGATGCTCTATGGTGCCTTGAACATGCCCTAAGCGATAATATAAAGATTCAACAAACCCCCGACTTGGTTGCTTCTATTAGAGAACAAATGTCGCTTGCTTATTCTGCCATTGAGAACAAACAGTTAAGTGATTATAATAGAAATATTTATTTAGATATGCAAGAAATCACTCGACAGGACCGTTTTTTAGAGTCGAGGGCAGAACAATTGAGCAAATCTTCACACCAATTAAACATAATGGTTATATCTGTTGTGATAATGATTCTATTGGTTATACTTCTTCTTTTTATTTTTGATAAAATGAAAAGAAGAAGCGATCGTAAATTTAAAATAGCTTCGTTGTTATTTCCATTAGAGCAATGGGAAAAAGAAAACAAACAAAAGCTAGAGAATTTTCAAGAGACTTGCGAGGAAGTCAAAGAGCAACTCTATCAAGAACAACGTTATGTTGTAATGAATAAGGAAAAGAATATTGAACAAAGAGCTAAAGTTTCTTTGGTTAGTAATACCTTTCCTTTGATTGATAGAATGGTTCATGAAATACACAAATTAATTATAAATACTTCAGAGAAAGCAGATGTTCGTCAAGAACGATTTGCTTATATCTCTGAACTTGCCAACTCAATAAATCAAACAAATACTATTCTAACAAACTGGATTCAAATGCATAAGGGAGATATTAGCTTAAGAATAGAAAGCTTTCCATTACAAACTATCTTTGAATTACTTAAAAAGAATAGTATGTCCTACCAACTAAAGAACATCAATTTGAATATCATAGACACTTCAGAAGTGGTAAAAGCAGATAAGACACTTACTCTTTTCATGATTAATACCTTAGCGGACAATGCTCGAAAGTTTACTTCTTCTGGTGGGGAAGTTACTATTTCTGCAAAATCTTGCGATGATTATGTAGAAGTTTCTATCACAGATAATGGGGTAGGTATTGAAGAAGAAGAAATAAAAACTTTATTCTCGTTTAAGAAGATAGAGCTAAAACAAAATCCTTCTTCTGCACAAGGAAAAGGATATGGCTTTGGTTTAATGAATTGTAAAGGTATTATTGAGAAATATAAAAAAGTTAGTTCTATATTTAAGAATTGCTCAATTGGAGCAGAAAGTGAAGTTGGAAAGGGTAGTAGATTCTACTTTACACTTCCCAAAGGATTGAAGAAAACATTCTTGGTATTGTTCTGTTCTATTTTTTCTGTAACATCATATGGTGCATCAAACCTCGATAAACAAGAAAAACAATACATTCAAAAAGCTGGAGAATATGCCGACAGTGCCTATTATTCAAACCTTAATGAAACCTATGAGCTTACTCTTGAGTTCGCAGATAGCTGTATTGTTTATCTCAATAAGGCTTATCATGTGAAGCATCCTAAAAGCAATATCCTATTAAAAGAAAGCGGAGACCCTAATAAAGCAGCTGAATTAATATGGTTTGCAAAGCACGTTAATACCGATTATGACATCATTCTAGACTTTAGAAATGAGTCGGCTGTGGCAGCATTGGCTCTTAATCGTTGGGATGTATACAACTATAACAACAGTGTATACACACAACTTTTCCGCATAAAGAGTGCCGACAACACTCTTGGCGACTATGTAAAGGTGATGCAAACATCAAAAAGTAATAAGAATATTGCAATTATTCTGCTTATTCTTTTGCTTGTGTTATTAATCCCAGCTTACTATTTCTTATACTATAGACACGAGCTTTACTATCGTTTCTGTATTGATAAGATAAATAGAATCAATACTATCCTATTGTCTGATACACAAAATGCAAAGGAAAAACTTAGATTAATTGAGACTTTATGGAGCAATAGCTTTAATAAAGAACAAAGTAATACTCGCCTTCATTTACTCAATGGTATTGTACAGAAGATAAAATATTCTTTGAGATTAGAATGTACTTTATTAGAACAACAGAATAAAGATTTAACGCTTTTGAAGGACGAATTAAGCAAAACGAAGTACGAAGCAGACACTCTTTATATCTCAAATAACTTATTAGATAATAGCTTGTCAACCTTTAAACATGAAACAATGTATTATCCCTCACGCATAAAACAACTTATAGAGCAAGAGGATATCAATATAAAGGTTATTGAAGAGTTGCTACACTACTATAAAGAACTTTATAGTTTATTCCTTCTTCAAGCAGTTAGTCAATTACATTCTAAGATGAAAGTTGATACATCTACATTGAAATATCTCTTCTCTTTGATAAAGAAAATCAATCAAATCACCATTTTCGCCATTGAAGAAGAACCTTATGATGATAAATATGTAAAGGTGTATATTGAGCTTCCTGCTAATAATTTAAAAGAAAAAGAGCTCAAACAGATGTTTACTTCAGAAACAATAGACATACGTTATCTCATTTGTAGGCAGATAATAAGAGAGCTAGGAGAAGAAACAAACATGCGTGCTGTAGGCATACAAGCTATTGAAAGAAATAATAAACAATATATAGAAATCGTATTTACAACTATAATATGGAAGAATTTAAAGTCATTATTGTAGAAGATGTCCCCTTAGAACTAAAGGGAACAGAAGGTATATTCAAGACAGAAATACCCGAAGCAAAGATAATTGGCACTGCCGATAACGAATATTCATATTGGAAACTTATTAAACAAGAACTTCCAGATCTTGTTCTTCTCGATCTTGGTTTAGGTGGTTCTACAACTATCGGCGTTGAAATATGCCGACAAACAAAGCAGAACTATCCCGATGTCAGGATACTCATCTTCACAGGAGAAATTCTAAATGAGAAACTTTGGATGGACGTTTTAGATGCTGGTTGTGATGGAATTATCCTTAAAACAGGAGAACTCTTAACTTATGCAGACGTATCTAGTGTAATGAGCGGTAAGAAACTGGTATTCAATCAACCGATTCTTGAAAAGGTACTGTCTAGATTCAAAGAAGCCATATCTCATGAAATTCAACACAACGAAGCGCTTATCAACTATGAGATAGATGAATATGATGAACGTTTCTTACGCCACTTAGCTTTAGGATACACCAAAGAACAGATTACCAACCTACGTGGCATGCCTTTTGGTGTAAAGAGTTTAGAAAAAAGACAAAATGAATTAATACAAAAACTCTTCCCAAATGGAAATGCAGGTGTTGGTATTAATGCTACTCGTTTGGTCGTTAGAGCTTTAGAATTAAGAGTCTTAGACATCAATAACTTAGTTGCAGATGATGAGTAAACTTAAGAGTTTATTTAATTTTAATATTACATTTATCACCTGTAGCCTTCTTTTGTTGCAAATAATGGTCGTGATTTTATCGTGGATGATAAAAACAATTTATCCCGAATTTAATGGCAGATCATTATTAAGTGGAAAAGGAGTGAGGTGGTTTTTAGGCAATTTTACCAATAATATTGCCTCAAATATATTGGTTTGGATTATTCTTATAGGATTATCCTGGGGGGCTATTCATGCCAGTAATATACTGCAAGTATTTAAACGTTCGCATACTTTAAATTATCGAGAACGTTTAGGTTTCCGTGTCGTTTTAGTCGAAATAATGATATGGTTCATTGTTATTGTCCTCCTTTCTTTCATTCCTCACGCAGCAATGTTAAGCATAACTGGACAATTCTTTCCAAGTAGTTTCTCTAAAAGTATTGTCCCTCTAATTGCTTTCATAATTCTTTTTAGTTCTATTACTTATGGCCTTATTATTGGAAGACTTAGAAAAAGTAGCCTAATAATAGAAGCTTTGAGTAATGGAATAAAGCAAATTGCTCCTTACATTATTATATATATCATTCTTGTTCAACTCATCTATTCCATAAAATTTGTTCTTCTGATATGACATTAAAATGGAACCATAAGTTGTTGATACAGCAATATTCTATATATTGCTAACAATCTGACTTACTTTTATTCGACATAAAAAAATAATGGTCTTATTAATTGATAAAAGGAAGCTCCAAAAATTAAATGGAACTTCCCTTTTTTCGTATATAACTATTTTGTACTGTTGTTCAAAAATCCTCTGTGATTTTCCTTTTAGAAAATATCAACAAATTTAATTACACCAATATTTGCAGTTTATTTTTTCCTAAGAATTACTTGTTGGTTGTTAAATTCATAGGCTCTATCTAATATTTCAAGCACATTTTGCCAACGAGTAGCAGGAACAATTTGCTTTTTGTATTCTTTTTCTAAATGAATAACCAGTTTATTACCGGCTACTTCAGCTTTGGTAACAAAGCGCATGTCCTCATTATTTAAATTAGTATTGAGTTTTTGTAGGCTTTCAGGAGTAACATTATATCCTGAAGGAAGTTCGACATTAATAGTCGCTACAAAGGTACGAGGATAAGAGAAGATGATATCATCAATACGTTGGCGTTCTTTACCTTCGATGTGTGTTTGTTGTCCTACAAGCTGTCCCACAGAAAGTGTAAGGTTCTTTCCTGCCTTTTTAACCAATCCGTCCATAGTGTAAGCAACCTTATAGGCAAAAGGAGTGTTGTTTTGACCTACACTTATTACCTCAGTAGACTCAATACTAACAGGTGCTTTATCGTGATAATTCTTTATTTCTTCTTGGAAGTTTTCACTTATTTCTTTTTTATCTGCCTCTGTACGCTCCTTAGCAGCAGCCTCTCCCTTATTCTTTTTATAGTTAAGAATATCTGCATAGCCGTGAACGCCATATGGTTCTCCCCATGCCTTGCAAATTTCTTCTGCTGTAGCATAAGTAGGAATCGCACCTTCTTTCTCGTTTCCAGTAAGTGTTTCTGTACGAGTTATATGCAAAATAGCATCATCAATTGTGGCATTTATATCAATTTTTTCGACATTATCAGATGAATTTGACGCTAAAGTTTTAAAGTCTTCAAATGGACCTTCTGAAAAGTTATTGGCTGACTTTGATCGTTGTGCTTCTCTATTTTGCAACTGGCTATATAACACTTTTCCACTAACTGAATATGCATTAGGGTTAGAAAAGAGCTGACCATTCTTAAGTTCTATCAATGATACTGCATTATCAAAGTTAATAATATTACTTAATGCTTCATCGCTCCATGTTGTTGAGATAACTCTTGTGAATGGAATTTTAACCTTTTTCAATGCTTGTGGGAAGAGTGTTCCAAATTGAATATCATAATTCATATATTGTTTTTTAAATACTAAAGACCGCATTACCATATAGTCATATATGAAATTAGCTTTTTCTTCATCGCTTTTCATATTTTTTGCTTGAGCAATAGTCTTTCCAAGTATTTCTTCAAAGGTCCATTTATCACCTCTATCTTCCCAACGTTTCCATGCATCTAGCTGTATTTCCTTTGCAGATGGATTGGCATGAAGTCCCTTTTCTTTTGTACTCTTAGGAATATAGCCAAAAGCGACCTTACCTGTTACGTATAAAGCAGTGTATGGTGTTTGCATTGTTGCTTTGTAAGCATATTGAGGAAGTGTTTTCTCAATATCCTTTACACGTACATCTAAAATAATATTATCATCATCTTTAGAAGCTGTAAAGTCTGGTGCTCCATTCATTGCACGATATTGTGTACATAGTTTTTTATCGATAGCACAATGTATTTGATAATCTAGAGTAGGGTATTTAGAACGAAATACAAATATAAAAGGAGGCATATTCTCTTCTTTAATATAATCGAGATCATAGAAGAAATAGTCTATAAAATCGCCAATTTGCAAATCGGGAACGGCTAGTTTTGCTCGCTTATCCTGACCTTTCTTACCTCCTTCAACTTCTTGATAATCGCTACTATCAATAATTCTTTCTGTTCCATCGGCTTTAATCACCTTAACACCAAGAACAGTTCTATGGTCATCACGACCATAGTAACTATAAGAACGATTATAAGTTCTGAAATCAAAGGTCGAGAACTTATCTAATGCGGCTTTATCTTTTATTTGAATTAGGTAACGTTGAATTTGAGTTCCATTAATTTGCTTAATCATTTGGTTACCTGCCCAAAAGCTAAATTTACGTTTTTGGTCGACAATCACCTCCTCATAACGAGCAAGAATCACTGCAGATTCATTCTTATACTTTGATGGGACATTGCGATTTTTAAACTGTGGAAGCTTTTGTCCCCATACTTCTTCCTTAACTTTTTCTACAAATTTCTTGTAGTCATTATTGTCAAACGCCAATGAAGGTAGGGCAATAAAGATGCATAATAATGAAAATAAAATCTTCTTCATAGGACTAATATTTATTATTTTGTTATCAATTCAATTACATTAAAAGATGATAATAGTAAGAACTGTTACTTATGTAAAACAACTTGTTCATTACATGCATCTTTCCATTTTCTGATAGTTTCATTCCATTTGGGAATATTAGCAAGTGGTATTCTACGTTTGTTAATTTGCATTCTTTGATGGAACACTATTATATTGTCTTTGCGTGTAAAGGAGCAGCTAAGAGTACCTTCTGGGGTAGTAAATGTAGCAGAGGCTGGTAGAGATTCAACCTTATATCCTACAGGAATAGTAAACGAAGCTCTACGAACAATGTTACAACGTATAGGGAAATAATAGTCGTGTGTACGTTTAACAGTGTCTATACGTCTGTCGAATAAATTATTATGTGGATTTAAATCTACATACACTTCTTTTCCATCTTCTTGCCATGCGGCATCATTAACCACATCACCCTCAAAGCGAGTCCATTCGTGTTGGGGTTCTTTATCTGTCCATTTTACATTAGACACCTTCATATTATGACTATCGGTATTAAGGTTATTGGCCAAATATTCTTCGTGATTTTTTTGAGAAGAAGCAGCCATAGAACTCATAAACCATTCTTTCATATCCCCACGAAGCATGTAAGTAGCTTTTCCTCGCAATGCATTATTGGCAAAATGATAAGTATAACTAAGACTATCTAACGATTGATCGGGATTAGCTTTAGGTACTATTTTAAGCAAAGGACTCTCTCCGTTCTCAATCATTGCTTCAGAACCTTGAATGTGTTGTGGTATATAATTATAAGGAATATAGTCACATGTCGCATCAAGAAAATAAGTTTTTCCCTTAAAGAAAAGTGTGCATATAGCGTGATTAGCAGCTCCTAAGGCAGGAATATCACTCATTTTATAAGGCACTTCATTTGTTCCAATATCTGTTAAACGAGCATCAAAGCCTTGCGCTTTCAATAGGGTTTTAAGCAATAATGCCATACCTTTACAATCTCCATATCGCTTTCTTATAACTTCTTTAGGTGTATCTGGTCGGTGTCCTGCT
The DNA here is from genome assembly GCA_052173735.1 of Prevotella sp. GTDB lineage: Bacteria > Bacteroidota > Bacteroidia > Bacteroidales > Bacteroidaceae > Prevotella. Next base: position 21,614 of record JBQMYA010000020.1, on the reverse strand, counting down.
ATTCCATGCTCAAAAGCTACATAGCGAATATGCTCCTGAACCCACTTAAATGTATTACTTATACGATCTTCATCAGTTTTACTATTGCCGTTAATTTCGTTTAAAAGAGCAGTCATATTAGGAATATCACAATCAACATTTGACATTTCCAACGACCAAGTGTAAAGATCATTCACCGTGGGGAATGGTCCTACTATAAGCAAATAGGGATAAATATTAGCAAAAGGAGGCATGCTTGAATCCTCTTTCATACGCTTTGCATTAGTAATTGTATAAGTATAAACATCAGCATCAGCAGTTGATTCGTGCTTACTTACAATTGGAAAGCCTTTAAAATTCATCTCTTGAATACGATAACCTTTCAAAGATTTAGGTATAGTGAGTGTTACCACCTTGTTTTGTGTAAGATAATCTTCGAGCAAATATACACGAGTAAAGTATTTTATATCCTTAAAAGTACGCTTATAAGAAGTGTTACAAGTCTTTCCTTTTTTAGTAATATAGCCTTTTGCTATGCAAACTTTTGTATCATCATAGAATACATTTTCAGGCGTTATGTTCTTATAGATCTTTTCTCCTTTACATGAAACGTTATCTAGCGTAATAAATTCTCCATACAAAGCACCCGTTTCAGGCTCTACAGTTGATACCGTATTAGATAAAAAGGTGATATCTTTCTCGTTTTTTACAATTGGATTTCCTTTATTTTCTATAATCTGATAGTTGTCTTTACATTGTGAAATGATAACTTTATCGTCCCATTCTTGAGCATTAAGACATAAAAAAGAGCAAGTGAGGGATGCAAAAAATACCCACAAACGCTTAAAAAATAAATCTTTTTTCATATAAATGCTGCTTATTTTAGATTGTTCATACAAAGTTACAAATAAAAGATAAAAATATGTTCTTAGCATAAAAAAAATAGCACTTAATAAAGTATTTTATATTTAAACATCATATACAAAATAATAAGGAGAAAAAGTCATTGATTTTCGAGACTAAAAGCAATGTTATTGAAATACAAAAGCAATGCTTTTACATCATAGAATTTATGCTATTAAAAAATCAAAGAGACAACACAAGGGAGGAAGGAGATAAAACTATTAAAAACAAAAAAGAGAATATGTATTTTGCAAAACACACTCTCTTTTATGTATATAATATTCTTTCTTTTATAGAAGGACTACTAAAATTCACTTGTAAAGTGGAATTTTATATGCTCAAAATCTTGTTGTGCCATACTCAAGACATAGCTAGAGTCGGCAAGAAACACATCTCTTCCTTCCTTATCCTTTGCCATATATTGATATTTTCGTTTCTTAAAATTCTCTAATTCAGCTTCACTATCTGCCTCAATCCAACAAGCTTTATAAAGATGAACAGGTTCCCAACGACATTTTGCATTGTATTCGTTTTCCAAGCGATATTGAATTACCTCGAATTGAAGTTGTCCTACCGTTCCGATAATTTTGCGATTATTGAACTGATTGACAAATAATTGAGCAACACCTTCGTCCATTAGCTGATCAATACCCCTATTAAGCTGCTTTGTTTTCATTGGATCATCGTTCTCAATGTATTTAAACATCTCAGGAGAGAATGATGGTAAGCCAAGGAAATGCAATTGTTCTCCATCTGTTATTGTATCACCTATCTTGAAAATACCATTATCTGGCAAACCAATAATATCACCTGGATAAGCCTCATCGATAGTACTTTTGCGTTGAGCCATGAATTGTGTGGGAGAAGAAAAACGTACTGTTTTTCCTAAACGTACATGTAAATAAGGTTGATTGCGCACAAACTTACCACTACAAATCTTACAGAAAGCAATACAACTACGGTGATTAGGGTCGATGTTTGCTGTGATTTTAAAGATAAATCCTGTGAACTTAGATTCTTCTGGCTTCACCTCTCGCTCTTCAGCTTTAGTTGGACGAGGAGAAGGAGCTATCTCAACAAAGCAGTCGAGCAATTCTTGCACACCAAAGTTATTCAATGCAGAACCGAAGAATACAGGGGCTGTTTCTGCCGATTTATATGAAGCATTGTCGAAAGTTGGATATACTTCTTGAACAAGTTCAAGGTCTTCACGCAATTTAGAGGCATCATTATCACCCACATGTGCATCTAGATCCTTACTTGTTATATCAACTTCAACCTTTTCTGTCACCTTTTGTTTATTTGGAGTAAATAGGTCTAACTTCTGTTCATATATGTTATAAACACCTTTGAACTTAGCTCCTTGATTAATAGGCCACGACAAAGGACAGGTTTTAATTTGTAGTTCTTTTTCTAATTCGTCGAGGATATCAAAAGGATCACGTCCTTCTCTATCCATCTTATTAACGAAAATGATAACTGGAGTCTTTCTCATTCTACAAACCTCCATGAGCTTTCGGGTTTGTGTTTCTACACCTTTTGCAGAGTCAACTACAATAATTGCAGAATCAACAGCAGTCAAAGTGCGGTAAGTATCTTCAGCAAAGTCTTGGTGACCAGGCGTATCTAGAATATTGATTTTGTAGTTATTATAATCAAACTCCATCACTGAAGTAGAAACGGAGATACCTCTTTGTTTCTCAATCTCCATCCAGTCTGAAGTTGCGGTTTTCTTAATTTTATTACTTTTTACGGCTCCGGCAACTTGTATCTGACCTCCGAAGAGAAGGAATTTCTCTGTGAGAGTAGTCTTACCAGCATCAGGGTGTGATATAATTGCAAACGTTCTTCTTCTTTCTATTTCGTTAAGCATATCTACTTTTTTATTATTCTATTTTCTTTTATTGTTCAAGGAGTTGAATACATTCTTCTAAAGAATCTCTCCAATAAGGAATTTCAATATTATAAGTATTCTTTATCTTGGTTTTATCAAGCACAGAGAAATTCGGACGTTGTGCAAGAGTAGGGTAGTCGGTAGTATGAATAGGGATAACCTTGCACGAAGTGATATTAGCAAGTTGATGAATGTGTTTAGTAAAATCGTACCAACTGATAACACCTTCATTAGAAAAATTGTAAGTTCCTGGTATTATACCTTGATTTACGATTGTAATTATAGCCTTTGCCAAATCTCTAGCATAAGTTGGAGAGCCTATTTGGTCGAATATTACACCAAGATTTGGCTTCTCTTTACCCAACTTTATCATTGTTTTTACAAAATTTTTCCCATGCGATGAATAAACCCACGCAGTACGAATAACAACATGTTGTTTGCAAGAGTCACAAACATATTGTTCTCCTTCTATCTTACTTTTTCCATAAATGGTTACAGGGTTGGGCTTATCTTGCTCGGTATAAGGAAGATTACTAGTTCCATCAAAAACATAATCAGTAGAAATATGAATGATAAATCCACCAACATTCTCAATGGTTTGTGCTAAATATAGAGGAGCATCTCTATTAACCTTATAACAAACTTCAATATCTTCTTCTGCCTTATCTACGTTGGTATAAGCTGCACAGTTAATAATTCCATCGATATTATTACTAATAACAAATTTCTCTATAGCCTTTTTATCAGTAATGTCTAATTCATTTATGTCCAAATTAAACCATTGATGGTGGGGTTCTTGGGCTTGAAGTGCAACAATTTCACTTCCCAATTGTCCTTTAGAACCTGTTACTAAAATTCTCATATTTATGATATTTATATGCTAAGAACAAAAAATTATTCAAAAATTAATCCTTCTGTTTTATCTTTTAGGTAATAATCAGAAAGCATACCAATAAAAACAGTAATCTCTTTGATGGCATTTTCTGTATTTACAGACAAGGATTTTCCTTGTAATTTTAACATCATCACGCCATAAAGAGCATTTAAACAGGTTTCTATTTCATTGATATCTTTATCACCTTTATTTCTTAATTCTACAATAAATGGTAGAACTTTATAATATTCTGCATTATAAAAAGGAAACTTAGAACTTTGAAGTAACTGATTGTGTAGATCTTTTAAATCTTCCACAAGAATGGAGTTGATGGAAAGATGTCCCTTCTCACGTTTTCCTTCTTGGTTTATCATTCGAACAAGGTCGCCATACCAGTCGATTAAATCCGCCTTTTTCTCTTCCGAATAATCAAATTTAGAGATGTATTCGTTTTGTATTCTAGACAAAGAACATTGGTAAGCTCGAATAAGGTCTTCAAGTTGCCACATATATAATACATATTCTGCAATATTTTTCTTTCTTAATTCTTGTGATATAAACATAATAATCAATAAGTTATTCTAGATGAATAAAGATAAAATTTATATTGAAATAGTGTATAAATTGAATGCTGTTCCAACCAATATAATGGCAGAAAAAACAATAACAATGCATCCAATAACTTTATTTATTAATAAGATTCCAGTTGTATCGAACTTTCCTCTGATTTGATCTATTAACCATGTAAGCCCAAACCACCACAATAGTGCTCCTAAAAAGATACAAAAATATCCTATTCCCATTTCATAAGGATGGTTAGATCGGATAAACGCAAACTGAGCAAATGAGGCAATAAACAGGAAAATAATTAAAGGATTGAATATCGTTATACCAAAAGCTGTTGCCATATTATATATTAAACTTCCTTTCTTTTTTCCGCTTTTATGAATCTTTTTAGTTGGATTACTTTTAAAAGAATATATTCCAAATGCCATTAGAATAAGACTTCCACTTATTTTAAGAATAAATAAGGCCTGAGGACTACTAATAAATTCCATAATGAAGCTCATACCTAATCCTGTAATTAAGGCATATAGCATATCGCTAAAGGCTGCTCCTAATCCTGTTGCAAAACCATACCAGCGACCTTTATTTAGCGTTCTTTGAATACATAGAATACCAACAGGACCCATTGGAGCAGATGCAATAATACCTATTAAGATTCCTTTTAAGATTAAATCTAATATATCAATGTGATTTATATTCAGAAACATGGTTGCAAAATTGCAAAAAAAACACCGATTAAACAAATTTTCTATTTAAAAGTTTGTAAGCTAGTATATTTTTAATAACTTTGCGAAACATCTTTAAACTTTAAATAATCAGATAATAACTAAATTAAAAATATAATGACATGAATGAAGAACCATTAGTAAAGCCCTATGTAATAGGCCTTGATTTAGGAGGTACAAACTCTGTATTTGGAATTGTAGATAGTAGAGGAGAGATTAAAGCCACAACAGCAATAAAAACAGCTTCTGAAAGTGTAGAAGAGTATGTCGACCGTGCAATTGAAGCTCTTCATGTAATAATAGAACAAGTAGGTGGAATAGATACTATTAAAGCGATGGGTATAGGTGCTCCAAATGGCAATTTCTATAGCGGTTCTATTGAGTTTGCTCCCAACTTGTCGTGGGCACATAATGGAAAAGTTCCTTTGGCTAAATTATTCTCTGAACGCCTTAACAATATTCCTGTAGGTTTAACAAACGATGCAAATGCTGCGGCTATAGGTGAAATGGCTTATGGAGTTGCACGTGGAATGAAAAATTTTATTGTAATAACTCTTGGAACAGGTGTTGGCTCTGGAATTGTAATTAATGGCCAAGTTGTTTATGGATGCGATGGCTTTGCTGGAGAATTGGGACATATTCCTTTCCGTAGAGATAATGGACGCCCTTGTGGCTGCGGTCGAACAGGTTGTCTAGAAACATATTGTTCCGCAACAGGTGTGGCAAGAACTGCACGTGAGTTCTTACAACATTCAGATGAAGATTCTTTATTGCGTGAGTTAAACCCAGAAGATATTACTTCATTAGATGTTAGTATCGCTGCAAGCAAGGGTGACAAACTTGCAAAAAGAGTATATGACTTTACTGGTGAAATGTTAGGTGAAGCATGCGCTGACTTTGCAGCTTTTTCTTCACCTGAAGCATTTATTTTCTTTGGCGGACTAACAAAAGCAGGTGACTTACTAATGGAGCCTTTGAAGAAAAGTTTTGATGAACATGTCTTGAAGATTTATAAGAACAAAGCAAAATTCTTAATTAGTGGTCTAGAAGGTTCTTCTGCTGCTGTATTAGGAGCATCTGCAGTAGGATGGGATCTTTAATTATTATCTTAACATTAAGATTATAAATAAAAATAAGTGGTATCATCTTTTATAATTTGAAATGTATCTAGATGATATCACTTTTATTTTTTATGCATTTTATCAAATCAAAAAAATCTTACTTTGGAATTGATTCTTTGAATTTTCAATAGTGTTTCTTTTTAAATCGGAGATAGGTTATAAACCCAATAAGGATAAATCCCTCCCCTGCTATAATACAAACATTCTTATATCCACTCTTAGTTTGAGTTTGAAAAAAACTCAATATTTGTAACAGCACCCCTATATATATAAGGGATAATCCAAAAACATTATATAAATATTTCTTCTTCATCTATAACAATCTCTTACAAAGTACAAAAATATAATAATCACTTGGGAAATCCAAGAATGACCGAACCGTTTATTTGTTAATTAAAAATAATTATTTGATTATTATAAAATATCGTGTATGATATTCATTAAAAAGTACTAACTTTGCACCTCGAATTAACAAATTATATTTTTAAACAAATTTAAAGTAGTATGAATCATTACGAAACCGTTTTCATTTTAACTCCCGTTTTGTCTGACGAACAGATGAAGGAAGCGGTCGCTAAGTTCAAAAAGCTTCTTACCGATAATGGTGCTGAAATTTTGAATGAAGAGGCATGGGGATTAAAGAAGATGGCTTATGCTATCGACAAGAAATCTACAGGTTTTTATTGCTTGTTAGAGTTTAAGGCTGAGCCTACAATAGTTAATACTCTCGAAATTGGTTATCGCCGCGATGAGAGAATTATCCGTTTCATTACTGTTAAGCTTGACAAGTATGCTGCAGAGTATGCTATCAAGAGAAAGAATAAATACGCTAAAAAACAGGAGGCTTAATCATGGCAGAACAACAAAGCGAAATTCGTTATTTAACCCCACCATCAGTTGACAATAAGAAAAAGAAATACTGTCGCTTCAAAAAAAGTGGTATTAAGTATATTGACTATAAGGATCCTGAATTCTTGAAAAAGTTCTTAAATGAACAAGGAAAGATTCTACCTCGTAGAATTACAGGTACATCTTTGAAATTCCAAAGACGTGTTGCGCAAGCAGTTAAGCGTGCTCGCCAAATTGCCTTGCTTCCTTATGTAACAGATTTAATGAAATAAAAAGGAGGTAACGAAATGGAAATTATACTTAGAGAAGATATTATAGGGTTAGGCTATAAAAATGATATCGTAAACGTAAAGTCAGGTTATGGCCGTAACTTCCTTATTCCAACAGGTAAAGCTATTATTGCTTCAGAATCAGCAAAGAAAGTATTAGCAGAAAATCTAAGACAACAAGCTCATAAACTTGCTGCAATTAAAGCAAACGCAGAAAAGAGAGCTGCAGAATTAGAAGGTGTTGAGCTAACTATCGAAGTTAAAGTATCTGCAACAGGGGCTACTTATGGTTCTGTAAACACTGCAATCGTAGCAGAAGAATTAAAGAAAAAAGGTTTCGAAATTGATCGAAAGATTATCACAATGAGTGATATAAAACATGTTGGTGATTTTGAAGCTACTATTCATTTCCACAAAGAAGTTGAAGCTATTGTACCAATTAAGGTTGTAGCAGAGACAGCAAAGGAAGAGAAAGAAACAGCTGAGAAATAATAATTTATTGTAACAATTATAACTATACAGTTGTAGTAATATAAAATATCCCGATAACTTCATGTTTTTCGGGATATTTTATTCTTGCAAGTATAACATAAATCTTCTTTTACCTAAGCATATTTAAGAAAAAGATGTTATATTTGTATTTTCAAATATTATTATAAATAAATAGAATATGAAAGCATTTGTTTTCCCAGGACAAGGAGCTCAATACGTAGGAATGGGTAAAGAGTTATACAACTCAAGCACCCTTGCTAAAGAACTATTCGACAAAGCGAATGAAATTCTTGGTTTCAATATCACAGAAATAATGTTTAATGGTACAGATGAGGAACTTAAACAAACCAAAGTAACTCAACCTGCCGTATTCTTAGATAGTGTTATAACTGCATTATCTCTAGAAAATAAGCTAGATACAGAAATGGTTGCTGGACATTCTTTAGGAGAGTTCTCTGCTTTAGTTGTTGCTGGAGTACTTTCTTTTGAAGATGGTCTTAGACTTGTTGCAGCACGTGCTAACGCAATGCAAAAGGCTTGCGAAGCGACAAAAGGTACAATGGCAGCAATCATTGGACTAGCAGATGAAAAGGTAGAAGAAATATGTTCATCAATATCTACACCTGAAAATACAGTAGTTGCGGCAAACTATAACTGCCCAGGACAATTAGTTATCTCTGGTAGTATCGATGCAATTAATACTGCATGTGAGAAGATGAAAGAAGCAGGAGCTAAGAGAGCACTTCCTCTTCCTGTATCTGGAGCATTCCATTCTCCATTAATGCAGCCTGCAAAAGATGAGCTTCAAGCAGCAATTGAGAGTGTAACTTTCCATACACCTCGTATTCCTGTTTATCAAAACATTGATGCATTAGCACACACTGACGCAGAAGAAATTAAGAAAAACCTTGTTGCTCAATTAACAGGAGCAGTACGTTGGACCGCAACTATCAACAATATGATAGCAAGCGGAGCTAACGATTTTACAGAATGCGGACCTGGAAAAGCATTACAAGGAATGATTGGTCGCATCAATAAGACTGTTGCAGCCCACGGAGTAGAATAATATAATTCGTAAAAGATTAGAAGACTATATAAAGGTGAATAAGAAATTAATTATTTATCAAGTCTTTACTCGCCTTTTCGGTAATCGCAATCACAACAATATTGTAAATGGTTCGATTGCCGAAAATGGTGTTGGTAAAATGAATGACTTTAATACATCAACCCTGAAACGCATTAAAAGCATGGGATGCACCCATGTTTGGTATACTGGAATAATAAGACACGCAAGCACAACTTCATACGAAGAATATGGAATTCCTACACAGCATCCAGCAATTGTAAAAGGTAAGGCAGGTTCTCCATATGCGATTGTCGATTACTATGATATAGATCCAGATTTAGCAGAAAACGTTCCGGACAGAATGCAAGAGTTCGAAGCTCTTCTTTCTCGAACAAGTAAGGTAGGTTTAAAAACCATTATAGATTTTGTCCCCAACCATGTTGCACGCCAATACAAATCAACAACAAAGCCAGAAGGAGTCGAAGATTTAGGTGAGAACGATGACACTACCAAAAACTTCGATGCGAACAATAATTTTTATTATTGTAATGGACTTCCTTTCGCTCCATCTTTTAGTTTGTATTCTGATGCTACAGACACAACTTATTTTGAACAGCCTGCAAAAGCTACGGGCAATGATCGATTTGATAATGCACCTAATAAGGACGATTGGTATGAAACCATTAAACTTAATTATGGTGTAGATTATTGCAATCCATGCGGAGAACACAATGAACATTTTTCTCCAATTCCTTCTACTTGGAAAAAAATGACCGACATACTTCTATTTTGGGCGAGAAAAGGAGTTGATGGATTTAGATGCGATATGGCAGAAATGGTTCCATCAGCCTTCTGGACTTACGCTATAAAAGAAGTAAAAAACAAATTCCCATATATTCTTTTTATTGGCGAAGTGTATAATCCTTCTTTATATGATACTTATCTACAAAGTGGATTCGACTATCTATATGACAAGGTAGGAATGTACGATTGCATTAGAGGTGTTATCGCAGGAACAAGAAAACCAACAGAAATCACCAAACAATGGCAAACTACCGACCATATAAAAAACAAGATGCTTTATTTCCTAGAAAATCATGATGAGCAACGAATTGCCTCTCCTTTCTTTGCAAATGATGCAGAAAAAGGTTTTCCAGGAGTAGTTGTCAGCTCTCTATTATTGCCTAATCCTTTTATGCTTTATGCGGGGCAAGAGTTAGGTGAGCCTGGAATGGACTCGGAAGGATTCAGTGGAAGAGATGGTAGAACAACTATCTTTGATTACTGGGGAATTGATAAATTTTATAGAGGTTATTACAGGAAAAATGCATTAACAGCTCAAGAAAAAGTTATATGGGATAAGTATAATGCTATATTACGTATTGCGAGCAAAGAGAAAGTGGTGTCGGTTGGTTCTTTCTTCGATTTGATGTATGCCAACCCGTTAACTTCTAACTTCAATTCAAACTCTTTATATGCTTTCATTCGTGCATATAAACAAGAAGTTTTATTGGTTGTTACCAACTTCTCAGATTTAGAAATGCAATGCGCTATTAATATTCCTCGACATGCGTTCGAACATCTTTCATTATCAGAAGGACAAGTAAATGCAGTTGATTTATTAACAGGTGAAACCACTTTCCAATTATTCTCTCCAGAGAAACCTTTCAAAGTAGGTATAGATCCTTATGGTGCAAGAGTTTATAAGTTTATCTTATAAGGTTCATAAAATAATTTATACAAAATGGTGTTTTCTTTGTCTATAAGGGAACATCATTTTTTTTTTTCGATAAAAATAACTTACTTTGTAGTTGATATCTTATGATTGACAACAAACTAACACCAGTTTTAACTATAACAGGTTCTGATGGCACGGGTACTTCAGGCATACAAGCCGACATTAAGGTATTTGAAGCATTAGGAATTCCATCAGTTTCCGTAATAACAAGTATTACGGTTCAGAACACTTTGGGTATTCAAGAATTCTTTGATCTTCCATCTAATATCATCGAAGCTCAAATCGAAGCACTTGTAAATGATACTCAAGCAAAGATATTAAAACTCGGTATGATTAGAAACGTGAATGTCCTAAAGGTCATTTGCGATATGATTTCAAAATATAACATACAATCAGTTATATACAATCCAATCGTTTATTCTAGTAATGGCGACGAACTTATGAGCCGAGATGTCATATCTCAAATAAAGAATCGTTTATTGCCATTGTCAACCATTGTTGTAATAAGAAATATCGATGCAGAGTATATTTTAGGTATAACCATAGAGTCTAACGCCGATAAGCAGAAAGCAATAGAACAATTAAAAGCCTTTGGCTGTAAAGAAGTTGTATTGGTAGACAGTTTTTTCCATGGAAAGAATAACTACTTTTCTTCAGCCGTTGCATCCTATTTAAGTAAGAATAATTCACTTGAAGATGCCATCAACAATGCCTATGCCTTTGCTGCAGAGAAAGAAAAAGAGAAGAGAATAGTTTCCGAACGGATCAACCTTTTATACCAAGAGTTTATAGATGCCGTTTCGAAATATTACAAAGACAATCGTGATGTACGCTTCTATTCCGACTTATTCAATGTTAGCAGTCGATATTTATCACAAGGAACCAAGGCTGTTAGCAATAAAACTCCTAAAACAATTATAGAAGATTATCTTATAGAACAGATAGAACTTGATTTACAAAATTCTTTTTCTACCATTCAAGAGATAGCCTATCGAAATGGTTTTTCATCACAAGCACATTTCACCAAGTTCTTTAAAAAGAAAGTAGGAGTTCCCCCAAGTAATTTTAGAAAGAAAAATAAATATTGAATTATGAAAGAAAACAGACAAAGTCTTAATCGAAATTTAGCTCAAATGCTAAAAGGTGGTGTTATTATGGACGTAACAACTCCAGAACAAGCACGTATTGCTGAAGCCGCAGGTGCATGTGCAGTTATGGCACTAGAACGTATTCCTGCAGATATTAGAGCTGCTGGTGGTGTTGCACGTATGAGCGATCCAAAGATGATTAAGAGTATACAAGAAGTTGTTAGTATTCCTGTTATGGCAAAATGCCGTATTGGTCATTTTGCAGAAGCTCAAATACTTCAAGCAATTGAAATTGATTATATCGACGAAAGTGAAGTTCTTTCACCAGCAGATAATATCTACCATATCAACAAAAACGAGTTTACAGTTCCTTTTGTTTGTGGTGCTAAGGATTTAGGCGAGGCTCTTCGCAGAATAGCAGAAGGCGCAACAATGATTAGAACCAAAGGAGAACCAGGAACAGGAGATATTATTCAGGCAGTACGTCACATGCGTATGATGCAAAGTGAGATTCGTCGTATCGTTTCATTAACCGAAGGTGAGTTATTCGAAGCTGCAAAACAGCTACAATCTCCTTATGAGTTAGTGAAGTATGTTCACGACAATGGGAAACTACCTGTTGTTAACTTTGCAGCCGGCGGTGTTGCTACTCCTGCAGACGCAGCATTAATGATGCAACTAGGAGCTGAAGGCGTCTTTGTTGGAAGTGGTATCTTCAAGAGCGGAAACCCTGAAAAACGTGCAGCGGCTATCGTTAAAGCCGTTACTAACTATAAAGATGCTAAGATGATTGCAGAGCTTTCTGAAGACTTAGGAGAAGCTATGGTTGGTATCAACGAACAAGAGATTGAGTTGTTAATGGCTGAAAGAGGCAAATGAAAAAAATTGCAATTTTAGCCCTTCAAGGTGCTTTTAGTGAGCACGAGGAGATGATAAAAAGTCTTGGTAACGTTGAAGTTTTTGAAATTCGCAAGAAAGAAGACTGGCAACAACATAAAGACGGACTTATTATCCCTGGTGGAGAAAGCACCACTATGATAAAACTTCTAGACGAACTCGATTTGTTGAACGACATTCAAACCGCAATATCTAACGGCTTACCTGTATTTGGAACATGTGCAGGACTTATACTTCTAGCTCAAAATGTAGTAGGAGAGAGTGATGTTCAACGCCTTGCAACAATGGATATTGAGGTTGTTCGCAACGCATACGGACGTCAATTGGGATCTTTTGAAACCAATGAAAAGATGAAATATGTATCGGATAGCTTCCTTATGACATTCATACGAGCACCTTATATCAAGTCTGTAGGAAAAGATGTTGAGGTGTTAGCAGAAGTTGATGGTCATATTGTTGCAGCAAAGCAAGCCAATCAATTGGTTACATCTTTCCACCCAGAACTGGGAAATGACGCTAGTATTCATGCTTATTTCTTAGAGAATATGGTGAAATAAGATAGTAAATCAACTATGATTTATAAAGTTTTGAGGTTAATAAATAAGATTATACTTATTTATTAGCCTCTTTTCTTTGCAAAAGATAATTATAAATACGATGAAATCTTTGTTTTTTAAATTATACCCGTCAAGCTTTATAGAGGAGAGTAAGATATAAAACAGAGAATAAAAACAAAACCCAAGCATATAATTCTCCAGTAAAATAACTTCATAAAAGCATTACTTTTTCCTAACATTTGCATCACTTTTACAGTGTAATAACATTGTTTTTAATCTAGAAAAGAAAAATTTTTATATTCAGGAAATAATAGTACTCAGGTGTAAAAGAAATAAAAAAATACCGATTTCATCAACAAAAAAAGAAAAATAGATGCGTTTTATATATTAATCTTCTTTCTCTTTGGTTAATTTAATGTTCTTCTTTCTATCAAATTTGATAAGTAACAATCCTATTCCAGTCCATATAAGCTCTCTAATTCTTACAATAAGCGCTAAAAAGCTACCCGAAGAAGCAGAAAAACCAAGCTGAACAGAGCTAAGAATAAAGCCTCCTTCACGTCCCCCAAGCTGTAAAGGCATAAAGAAAAGCAAATTTGCAATTAAACTAGTATAAGCTATTATTATCAATGATTTTCCGAAACTTACCTCAGGATTTACTATAAGTAGAATAAACATTATCTCAAAAGAAGAAATGATTCTACCTACAAATTCACTAAATACAACTAAGAAGAAAGTAAATTTATTTTTGTTTTTAAGTGCCGATATCTGTTGATCTATTCGTTGCAACTGTTCATAATGCTTTTCAATAAAAGGCAAAGAATATCGTTTTACCAAAGGAATTTTATTGCAAAGTTCCAATAGCTTCACTGCTAAACCACACTTATAAGCTTTTAAGAAAAAGGCTATACCTAATAATAGAACTATTCCTGTTGCAGCAACAACACTACCTTCAAGGAGCGAAAAGGGTTCAAATAGCAAGAAAAGAAATATGGCAAATAGCCAAAATATAAAATGACTAAAGACATGAGTCATTACAAATAACAACACAGAAGATGTTGCTCGCTCTGCACCTATCTTGGAAGTCAGCTCCATTATGCGATAAGGTTCACCTCCCATTAAGCCTCCTGGAGTAGCATAATTAAGCGAAAAGGCAGAAACTGTTATCTTATAAAGCCAAAAGAAATTTATTTTTTCCTCCTTATCTTTAGGCTTTCCTGTTTTAATAATTAAATACCAAGAGAATGTATTGCCTAAATATAACACCAACCATAAAGCCAAAATAAACCAAAACCAGTGACCTGCATGGCATATATTATTTACAATTACGGTGAAACCTAAGTTATACACCATAATTGCAAATATCGTAATACCAAATATAAAGAAGAAGTTTTGGTATTTATTCTTCATTTTTCTGTTCTGAATGAGAACTCTTTTGATTATCTCTCTGTCTGTTATTAGAGAAACGTCCCTTTTCTACTTCATCTCTCTTTTCGTGATATAGCTTTTTAAGAGGATTAGCATAAGGTTCTTCAAATGTAATTCTATTTCTAAAAATATCAATTGCTTGGTATATTGCTTGTCGTAAACAATTCTCATTAACAATACCTTCTCCTGCATCATTAAAAGGAGAAAATAAGGCAGGAGCAGTGCATACGATTGGTAATCCACTTATAGTTAATACATTGTCTGATTGCACTAAAGTCTTTAAAGGAACAATACCTTGATCATGGTACATAGCCAAAACAGCATCAAACATACCAAACTCATCATTATCCCAGAAACTATCTGCAGCAAAAGGACCAAAAGCATTTATTCCATCACTTGCTAATTGGGTTATTGCAGGAGCAATAATATTATTTTCTTCTTCACCATTTCCATCTGGATTAAGGGATAATACTGCAATACGAGGCAAAGAAATACGATAATCTTTTTGTAGAGTTTTATGCAAAGTAGTTACTTTCTCAATGATATTTTCCTTTGTAATATAATGGGGAAGGTCTTTAATATCAATGTAATTTGTTAAAGTTGCAATACGCAAATACTCATTACTATAAACTTGCAAAGCATCATTTGTTTTACCAATACAGGTCTCTAGATAATGAGTGAGTCCTTTAAAAGGAACACCTTCGACTTTTATATTTGCACTATCAATAGGAGCTGATACCAAAACATCATACAATCCTTCTCTATAATCGGTTATTGCTGCATCTAAAGCCTTTATTGCTGCGCCACCAGATTCTTTACTTGGATGCGCAAAATCTACTTTAATTTCTTCGTCAAAGCATGTTAGTAGATTCACTCTTCCTTCTGTAGCCTCACGAGCACTGTTGATAATTGTAAAGTTAGTTGGTATTTCTAAAACCTTAGAATGATAGGCTGCAAGCTTTGGTGAGCCATATATAATAGGAGTACATAATTCTAATAACTCTGGGGTTGTAAATACTTTTAAAATCATTTCATATCCAACACCATTGGTATCTCCGTGAGTTATTGCAATGCGTAACTTTCTATTTTCCATAAAACATTTGTTTTTCGTATTTATTGTTTAGCTGTTTTTTCTTTCTTTGCAGTTGATAATAAGCCACAAGCAGCAAATATATCTTGTCCTCTACTTGCTCTAATTGTTGTAAAAACACCATGAGAAGTGAGGTAATCTCTAAATTGTTCCATCTTTTTCTCATTGGTTGGATTAAGCGAGACATTTGGAATTTGATGAAAGCGAATGAGATTAAAACGACATTCTAGACCTCGAACAAGATCTACTATATATTGTGCATGTTCCTTAGTATCATTCAAACCATCAAAAATAATATATTCAAAAGAGAGTCTACGTTGATGAGCAAAGTCGTGGTTTCTTAGTAATTCTACAATGCTATTTATCGACATTCCTTTTTCTGCAGGCATAATACTTGCTCGTTCGCTAGCTATTGGATTATGCATACTTATTGCAACATGGCAATCGCTTTCGCTTAAGAATCGTTCTAACTTACCCTTAATACCAACACTACTAACCGTTATACGTTTAGGACTCCATGCATAGCCATAATCAGAGGTGAGAATTTGAGTTGTTCTTAAAACATTATCAAAATTATCCATAGGTTCTCCTTGCCCCATAAACACAATATTAGTTAACTTATCACGTTCGGGCAGAGAATAAATCTGATTAAGGATATCGCAAGAAGTAAGATTTCCTTCAAAGCCTTGTTTACCTGTTTGGCAGAACAAACAATTCATTTTACAACCAACCTGTGACGAAACACAAAGAGTTGCACGATCTCTATCAGGAATATACACTGTTTCTACAAACTTTCCTGATTGTGTTGGAAAAAGATATTTTATGGTTCCGTCTTTAGAATACTGTGCATCTATAAACATTGCACAGCCTATATAAAAATGTTCTTTGAGCTTTTCTCGATTGCTTTTAGATATATTTGTCATTTCATCTATCGACGAAACATGTTGTGAATACAACCATTTTGCAATCTGCTTTGCTGTAAATTCAGGCATACCTAGATTGGTTACAGCTTGTTTTAGTTCAAACAAAGACATTCCTAAAAGTGCCTGTTTGTCTGTCATCATATCAATTTTAGATCTTATTTTCTTATGCAAAGTTACGGAAAAAAAGATAAAACAGGTCTATTTTCATTCGTTTTATATATATTTGCAAGTAAAATAAAACAATGATGATTAACCATATAGATTATTTCTTACTTGGAGAAGGTTTATTAAATAGCCCTGAAACACTTGCTAAAGTGACAAATAAAAAAGAAATTACCTCTGTTTATGCATTGGTGAAAGACGAATATTTTGATTCTAAATTAAATAAAAATAATATAAAAGTCATTTGCTTTCACGACTTTCTTTCTACAGAAATGCTACATCAATTAATTGAGCATGCAACATCTCCATATATCTTATTAAACCTCAAAAATGCGTTTATAGAGTGGGGATATAATGCTCTTTCTAGAATGATTCAGGTAGCAAAGGATACTGAAGCTGACATTATATATGCCGATCATTACGACATAATTGAAGGAGAAACACAAAAACACCCTCTTATAAACTATCAAATAGGAAGTGTTAGAGATGATTTTGACTTTGGACAGCTTGTTCTTATCAAGACTCAAGCATTGAGAGAATTCCTCTATTCGAGCAAAGAAGAAAACTATAAGTATGCAGGGTGGTACTCATTTCGCTTGTTTGCTGGAGCTAACAACAAAATTGTTCATATTGATGAATATCTCTATACTAAGATAGAAACCGACAACAGAAAGAGTGGAGAGAAGCAGTTTGACTATGTAAATGCGGCTTTTAGAGACATACAAATTGATATGGAAAAGGCTTTTACGGCATTTCTTGATAAACAAAAGATGCTTGTAAACATAGCAAATTATCAGCCCATTCAATTTAATGATTACCACTTTAACCTCGAAGCATCGATTATTATTCCTGTTTTTAATAGAGAAAAAACAATATCAGATGCTGTTCTTTCTGCCTTAAAACAAAAAACAAGCTTTGGATTTAATGTAATTGTTGTTGACAATCATTCTACAGATGATAGTACAAAGATATTATGCGAATTATCAAAGAGTTATCCTAACTTAGTTCATCTTATACCTGAAAGATTTGATTTAGGTATTGGAGGCTGTTGGAACTATGCCATTAACTCAATTCATTGCGGTAAGTTTGCAGTGCAACTAGATAGCGACGACCTTTATTCTAGTAGCTCTACACTTCAAAAAGTCATTGATGCTTTTTATAAACAAAAGGCAGCAATGATTGTAGGTAGCTACAGAATATGCAACTTTGAACTAGAAACTTTACCTCCAGGTCTTATCGATCACAAGGAATGGACCGACAATAATGGTTGCAACAATGCCCTTAGAATAAATGGTTTAGGTGCTCCGAGAGCTTTCTATACACCTATCTTGCGTGAAATAGGTTTTCCTAACACAAGTTATGGAGAAGACTATGCCGTGGGATTACGTATCTCTCGTGATTATAAAATAGGTAGAATATACGATGAACTCTATCTATGTAGACGATGGGGAGGTAACTCTGATGCAGCTTTAAGCATTGAAAAGGTAAACGCAAATAACCTATATAAAGATAAAATTAGAACTATTGAGATATTAGCTCGTTTAAATAAGAATACAACCAATAATAATTCACTGATTAATAGTAGCTTGATTAGATTTTTTAATCAACAACTTTCACATTGGAAAGAAGTAGAAAAACGATATAAAAAGCTTTCTGAAATAGAAATAAAAACCTTAGAAATAGGGAAAAATTATGTAAAATTACAGCATAATCCAAGTAGACTTGGATCTACAGGAGCTAGTATTTCTAAAGCAGAAATTGAGCAACGTCCTTGTTTTCTATGTAAGAAACAACGCCCAGAAGAACAATTAATAAAGCGATTCGATAGCAGATTTGAGATTTTGGTGAATCCTTTCCCAATTCTTCCTATCCACTTTACAATCGCATCTACACAGCATCAACCGCAAAGGATTTATTCTAATATTGACGAAGTATATCATTTCCTTTGTGAATTTCCAGAGATGATGTTGTTTTATAATGGACCTCTAAGCGGTGCTTCTGCGCCCGATCACTTGCATTTTCAAGCGGGAACAAATGGTATTTTACCTTTACAAAACGATTGGAATAGGCTTAAAAACGATATAAAGCCACTTGTACCAGTTAATGAACAAGAGCAATTAGGTATCATCAATACATTTATTGTTCCTATTTTTATCATTCAATATCAACATAAACAATCGCAAATTGAGTTGTTCAAGCTTCTATATAACAGCTTAAAAGAAATACAACCTGAAACAGAAGAACCAATGATGAACATCATTTCTTGGCGAACTGAGAAAGAATTCATCACGATTGTTATTCCTAGAGAAAAACATAGACCAGAATGTTATTATGCAAAAGAAAAGCAACAACGCATGATAAGTCCAGGAGCTCTTGATATGTCAGGTTTAATTATCACTCCTAAAAAAGAAGATTTTGAAACGCTTTCAGAAACAGAAGCAATTAGTATTATTCAAGAATGTGGTTTTACTAGTGAGAAAACTAATCGTGTATGCGAAGTTATCGAAAGAAATAAACATTTCAAGCCCACTTCTTTTACAACAGCATTGTTATCTGAACAACCTACTATCTCTGTAGGAATTCTTTGCGACAAACAAATAGATATTATTCTAAATGATGTTTATACAGCCAAAGGACAATCTGTTCAAGGAGCACAAAGTCTTATTTTTGATGATGGCGGAATACTTTGGAATGGTAAAAATTATCAAGAAATTACCTTCCACCCACAAACCTCGAATTCCTCATTCACACTAAAAAACGTTTCAATAGGTATCAATTTCCATTGGGAAAGAAAGAAAGAACAAACTTTTGAAGGTGTTTTAAAGTTGATTATTGACTCTGATAAGATATGGGCTATCAATATTTTACCTTTAGAAAATTATATATCTTCGGTTATTTCTAGTGAAATGAGCGCAACTTCGTCATTGGAATTATTGAAAGCCCATTCTGTTATTTCAAGAAGTTGGTTATTAAATCAAATCAAAAAACATAACCAATCAAAACGTGAACAAAGTAATAATTTCTTCTCATTTACAAAGACAGATAAGGAAATCCTTCGCTGGTATGACAGAGAAGATCACTCTTTATTTGACGTTTGTGCCGACGATCATTGTCAAAGATACCAAGGGATATCAAAAGGAATAACTCCTAATGTAGCTAAAGCAATTAAAGAAACAACCGGAGAAGTATTGCTTTCAAACAATGAAATATGCGATGCTAGATTTAGTAAATGCTGTGGTGGTGCAACAGAAGAATATCAATATTGCTGGGACAACAATTCTAAAAATTATCTTATTGCACTGAAAGATGACAAAGAGGGAGCTGAAATTGATTTAACTTCTGAGTCAACCGCACATCAATGGATAGTTGATTCTCCTGATGCATTCTGCAATACTACAGATAAAAAGATTCTATCTCAAGTATTAAAAGATTACGATCAAGAAACAAAAGACTTCTATAGATGGGAGATTAGGTATTCTCAAGAGGAACTAAAAGAACTCATAAGTAAGAAACTGAATACCGATTTAGGGGAAATTATGGATATGGTTCCTCTAGAAAGAGGAAAGAGTGGACGCATATATAGGTTAAAGTTAGTTGGCTCTAAAAAAGAATTAATCATAGGAAAAGAGCTTGAAATTCGTAGAGTTCTTAGCAATTCTCACCTTTATAGCTCTGCTTTTATCATTGAAAAATCTGTGGATTCAAAAAATGTACCAACTTCTTTCACTCTTAAAGGAGCAGGGTGGGGGCATGGAGTAGGATTGTGTCAGATTGGAGCTGCAGTGATGGGAGAGCAAGGATTTGATTATAAAGCAATCTTACTGCATTACTATAAAAATGTGGAGATTAAGAAAATATATAATAAATGATTTGAAACCTTACAATAAAAGTGAAACAACATACTATACACTACAATCAATTAAATAATAAAAATCCTTGGAGATGGGTTCCAACTTTGTATTTTTCTGAAGGACTTCCTAATATATTGGTCGCAGAAATATCTGTGTTAATGTACCAACAGTTAGGACTTAGCAATGAACTAATCGCCTTTTACACTAGTTGGTTCTATCTTCCTTGGGTCCTAAAGCCTTTCTGGAGTCCTTTTGTTGAATTACTAAAAACAAAAAGATGGTGGATTATTGTTATGGAACTATTGCTCGGAGCATCCTTTGCTGCTATGGCTTTTAGTATTCCAACCACCTTTTGGTTACAATCAACAATATGCTTATTTTGGATAATTGCATTCTCAAGTGCCACTCACGACATTGCAGCTGATGGCTTTTATATGCTTGGTTTAAGCGAACACGACCAGGCTTTATTCGTTGGAATACGTAATACATTCTATCGAATAGCGTCTATCTTCGGTAAAGGATTCTTAGTATTCCTTGCAGGTTCATTACAAGTTCTATTCAGATGGCAAATTCGTTTCTCATGGAGTATTATCTTTTATATCGTATCTGCTTTATTTATAGCAGTTTACCTCTATCATCTTAAACAACTTCCTACACCAATCAAAGATCAAAATAACAACAAAAAAGATATAAAAAGGATAGGGAGAGACTTAATAGAAACTGTTTCTAGCTTCTTTAAAAAGCCCTATATCACTACAACAATATTTTTTTTGTTATTATATAGATTCCCAGAAGCTTTATTATCTAAAGTTTCTATCTTGTTTCTTAGAGACTTTAAACATGCAGGAGGCTTAGGGTTATCACCTCAAGAATTCAGCTTAGTGTATGGAACAGTGGGGGTTATAGGCTTACTTGGTGGTGGAATTATAGGTGGATATTTAGTGAGTAAAGATGGACTTAAGAAGTGGTTATGGCCTATGGTTATTGCTATTACAGTTCCTGATGCCTTATATATTTACCTAAGTTATTATCAAGTAGATGCTTTGTGGCTTATCAATACATCAATTTTTATTGAACAATTTGGTTATGGTTTTGGTTTTACTGCCTATACATTGTACATGCTATATTTCTGTAGAGGACA
>JBQMYA010000019.1:0-47375 GCA_052173735.1 Prevotella sp. | reverse complement strand
TAACTAAAAACATAAATCTATTACTACTAACCTAAACAATCTATTAACCTTTTGATGATGCAAAGTTACGACAATGCTATTTTGTTTGCAAGAAAAAACCAAAAAAATATTCTTAAATCCCACATTAATTGACAAATATCAACTTTCTGTTTGCGCGCACAAAATGCATCGTTAAGAAATAGTATCCTTTCTTTTTACTTATAATTGCACTGATAATGAGTTGTTTAAGTGTTTAATATTTCTCAAAGAACGCGTGAACAATATTTCAAGTTAAATGTACCTTATTTGCAATAAAAAAGTACATTGATTTCAAAAGGGAAAAAGAAGCAGAGAAAGAGGGCTAAATTTTGCTAAAAAAGGCTTGCATATGTTGCTCTTTAACTTGTTTTTTGTCAAGTTTTTTATTATCTTTGTGCAGTTGATCTCATTATTATCTTAAAACAAGAAGAAGCTTTTGAAAATGAGAATTAAGACTTATTGACGAAGAAATAATAATAAGAATAAATATAAATAAGAATTATGTTGAAAACTATTTTTAGTTCGTGTGCCTTTGCTTTCGCCCTTTTTGCAGTGGCAGGACATAGCAATGAAGCACAAGCAAGCAACAAACAAGACCGTTATACACAGTGGGTTAACCCCTATATCGGTACAGGTGGACACGGACATGTGTTCCTTGGAGCTAATGTTCCCTTTGGTTTTGTGCAGTTAGGACCCACTCAAATAACACGAGGATGGGACTGGTGCTCAGGTTATCACTACACAGATTCAGTGTTAAGAGGTTTCTCTCATACCCATTTAAGCGGTACAGGAATTGGTGATTTGGGTGATGTTTCGTTCCTTCCAACCTATGATCAAGATGCTTATACTGTGAAATTCTCTCACGATGGTGAGTATGTTCGTCCTGGATACTACACTGTTCGCATTGGAGATAGCAAGATTTTGGTAGAACTAACTGCAACTAAGCGTGTGGGAATGCACCGCTACACCTTCCCATTGTCTAATAAAGAAGCTCTTGTTAAAATTAACCTTGCTCAGGGAATTGGCTGGGATAAGATGACAGAATGTAAGTTGTCGCAAGAAAACAACAAAGTTGTAACAGGTTATAGATATTCTACTGGATGGGCAAAAAACCAAAAAGTGTACTTTGCAGCAGAGTTTTCACAACCCATTCAACTTGTAAAAACAGAGCAAGACAGTGTTGGAGTGTTCTCAGTTGGATGCAATCCACAACCATTATTGGTTAAAGTTGGCTTGTCGGCAGTGAGCATCGATAATGCAAAAGCTAACTTAAAGGCTGAAATTCCTGGCTGGAACTTCAACGAAGTGGTTGCAAATGCAGACAAAAGCTGGAACGATGAGCTTTCAAAAATCAAGGTAACATCATCTAACGACGACGATAAAACAGTGTTCTACACCTGTCTTTATCACTCAATGTACTCGCCTTCTGCCTTCAATGACGTTAATGGTGAGTATCGAGGAGCTGATGGAAAGGTGTATAAAGGCGACTTTACCAACTACACAATCTTCTCTCTTTGGGACACATATCGTGCTTGGCACCCTCTTGCAACAATCATTCACCCAGAGAAACAAAAAGATTTTGCTAAAACATTTATCAATATTTTCGAGCAACAAGGCAAGCTACCAGTGTGGCATCTTGTTGGAAATGAAACCGATTGTATGATTGGTAATCCTGGTATTCCAGTGTTGGCAGACATCGTTTTAAAGGGTTTTGATGTAGACAAAAAGGCTGCTTATAATGCGATGAAAGCCTCTGCAATGCTCGATGAGCGTTCACTTGATAACTTAAAGAAATATGGTTATATTCCCTGGAACAGCGATTCTACTTACGAAACCGTTGCAAAAGGACTTGAATATGCCATTGCAGACGCTTCACTTGCTAAGGTTGCAAAGGCTTTAGGCTATAAAGATGACTTTAAATACTTTGATAAACGAGGCAAATCTTATCACCATTATTTCGATAAGAAAACCAACTTTATGCGTGGAGTGGCTAATGGTAAGTTTAGAGAGCCATTCAATCCATTCGCATCAACTCACAGAAACGACGATTATACCGAAGGAAATGCTTGGCAATACACATGGCTTGTACCGCAAGATGTGCCTGGTTTGATTAAGCTTTTCGGTTCAAAAGAACGCTTTGTCAATAAACTCGATTCGCTATTTGTGGTAGAAGGTGATTTAGGTAAAGATGCTTCACCTGATATTTCGGGCTTAATTGGTCAGTATGCACACGGAAATGAGCCAAGTCACCACATTCTTTACATGTATAACTACGTGGGACAGAACTACAAAACCGCAAAAGGTGTTCGTGAAGTG
Organism: Prevotella sp.; assembly: GCA_052173735.1. Taxonomy (GTDB): domain Bacteria; phylum Bacteroidota; class Bacteroidia; order Bacteroidales; family Bacteroidaceae; genus Prevotella. Next base: position 45,041 of record JBQMYA010000019.1, on the reverse strand, counting down.
ATGCGCACTCAATACATCAATAGATATGATGGGTTGAGCGGAAACGAAGATGTTGGACAGATGTCTGCATGGTATATTCTTTCAGCAATGGGTATGTATCAAGTTGATCCCGCTGATGGTCGCTACTGGTTTGGTTCTCCTTTGTTCAACAAAGTAGAGGTGAACGTGGGTAATGGTAAAACATTTACCATCGTAGCACATAATAATAGCGATAAAAATATTTATATCAAGGGCATAAAACTCAATGGAAAGACCTACAAAAATTGGTATGTTGATTATAAAGATATCATGAATGGAGGTACGCTTGAGTTCTTTATGAGCGATAAAAAATAAACAAACAACGCGCTGTTGCGCTGTGTTGAGAGGGAGTTGAAGGGCAAATTTTGGTGCAAAAATGCTCACTTCGAAACGAAAGTGCAATGAGCGAAAAAAAAGATAACATTTTGTTATCATACGAAAGTTTTTGGGTTAGGTGGTAGAAGCATTGCTTTTACTACCTAATTTTTATGCTTTTATGTCTCATTATCAATGCTTTTGAAAGTAAAAAGCAATGCTTTTATTTCGTAATAAATCTTCACATAAAAAGCAATGGTTTTGGCTATAACTATAAATAAAAAAGCTGTTTAAAATAGAATGTTATTAATATTTTGCATATAATAATATTAAATATGCCTATTATTTGCAGATTTCTCATTAAATTTGCATTCTAAATATAATAAGAAACGTAATGAAAAGAATAGCATACCCATTCTTTATGCTGCTTTCGGCAGTAGTTTTTATGACTTCATGTATAAGCGGTGAAGGTACAGAATTTGAAGGTTATAGTGATGTTGCCATTGTAAATTTTACCATAAACAAAGCCATTGTAACTAAATTCACAAAGACAAAAAAGGGTGATAAGGATAGTGTTTATTTTAAAAATATAACCCCAACAAAGATTCATTTTAATATAAATCAATTAGAAAGTACGATTTATAATGATGAACCATTGCCTTATAGAACTAATATGGCAAAGCTTTTAGGTTCTTTTACTACCAAATATGGTGGTGTTGTGTATCTAAAAGATCTTAAAACAGATAAACCTTCTCCCTTCAATCCCAAAGATACACTTGATTTAAGTAAAGAACGCGAGGTGTTGGTTTATAGCAGTAATGGAACATATAAACGCACTTATAAGTTAAAAGTGAATGTTTTAAAGGCTCAACCTGATAGCTTTTTATGGGAAAAAGAATTGGCAAGTAATACCAATTTGGCTGCTTTAAGTGGTATGCGAATGGTGAATTTTAGTGATAAAATGATTGTCTTTGGCGTAAATGGAAATGCAGTGAAAGCCTATTCAACTGCTACAAACGACGGAAAGACATGGACAGCCATTTTGCCTAACATCACTTTCGATGCAAACTTTGCACAAAACGTGGTGAAAAAGGGTAATTCGCTCTTCTCAATCAATGGAACAACACTCTACAAGAGTAGTGATGCTAGAACATGGACAGCTGTTGCTCCTGCCAAAGTTAAACGTTTGTTGACAGCTGATAGCAATAATCTTTATGGTTTAAATGCCTCAAACGAAGTGCTAAGAAGTAGTGATAATGGTGTAACATGGATCGCAGAAACACTTGATGGTAATAAAAATAATTTCCCTAGTGTTGATGTTTTGGGCTTTGAAAACAAGATAGAAAGTACCCCAACACTAAGTAGTTTGGTGGTGGTTGGAAACCTATCAAACAATATAGGTGATGGAACTCAAAAGCAAGTGACTTGGATGAAGACCGTAGATCGTAGTAATAGTGAATTGAACAACACATGGTCGTTCTATGGAATACCAAGCAATAGCAACAATAGACTGCCCGAATTGATGAATATGCAGGTGGTTCAAAATGGTCGATTGCTTTTGGCAACAGGTGCAGAAGCTGTGTCGGGCAAAAACAATAAGCAAGTGCAAAGCCTATATGTAAGTAAAGATATGGGTGCAACATGGTCAAAAAGCACTTATTTTCAACTTGCCAATCTTTCTGCAAACGCAACCTCACAGGTGGCAATGGCAGTAGATGCTGATAACTACTTGTGGCTTGTTTATGGCGCAACAGGTAAGGTTTACAAAGGAACTCAAGGACAATTCGTGAAATAGAAGACAACTAAAAGATAAAAAATAGGTCGTTCTATGGCAATAAAGATATTCATCGAAAAACGTTTGCTTTGCTTGTTAATGGCACTTTGTGTTTTAACTGCGTATGCACAGAGCGATGATGAATATAAAATGGAGATAGGTGCAGGTGTGGGTTTAGTGAGTTATCAAGGCGATTTCAATGGAAGCATCTTGAAAAATCAACAACCAGCAACATCAATCATTCTGAAAAGGGTTTTCAATCCCTATATGGCATTGGGCTTTCAGGCAACATTAGGAACACTAAAGGGTAGTTCAGAGGGTTTGGCAACATTCTACTCTCCCTATTATAATAATGTGTACACATTTAAAAATAAAGTGTTCGACTTGTCAGCTGTTTACGAATATAACTTCTGGGGCTATGGAACTGGGCAGGATTATCGAGGTGCTCGCAGACTTACACCTTATATTTTAGGAGGTATTGGAGCAACTTATGTGAAATCAAACATAAAGAATACATTCACAGCAAATATTCCTTTAGGACTTGGCTTGAAGTATAAAATGGGCGAAAGAACCAACTTTTCTCTTCAATGGGCAATGCACTTTTCCTTAAGTGATGGGCTAGATGGAGTGAAAGACCCTTATGGTATTGCTTCGGCAGGAATGTTTAAAAATACCGATAGCTATTCGCTTCTGCAAGTAAGTATCACTTACAGCTTTGCAGCCAAATGCAGAACATGTCATAACGACGAAGAATAAAGAATAAAAAGACGTGAGAGATGGTAGAGAATAGATATCACACGAAATGCCCCTCTCAATGTTTTTTCATCTCAATAAATAAAAGCAAAAAGATAAAGAATGGAAAGTTTCAACCTCGACAAAAAACGTGTTCCACGCCATATAGCCATTATTATGGATGGAAATGGTCGTTGGGCAACTCAAAAAGGCAAAGATCGAAGCTATGGACATCAAGCTGGTGTTGATACAGTTCGACGCATAACATCAGAGTGTGTGAGCTTAGGTGTTGAATACTTAACCCTTTATACTTTCTCAACAGAGAACTGGAATAGACCTGAAACAGAAGTTGCTGCGTTGATGGGACTTGTGTTATCTTCATTAGAAGACGAGATTTTTATGAAAAATAACGTTCGTTTTAGAGTGATTGGTGATATGAGTCGTTTGCCAGAAGCTGTTCAACATAAATTGAGAGAAACAGAACTTCATACCGAAAAAAATACAGCAATGACAATGGTTGTGGCGCTTAGCTACTCTTCGAGATGGGAAATTACAGAAGCAACTAAGCGTATTGCAACAAAAGTGCAAAGCGGTGAAATTGCAATAAACGATATTACAGAAGACATGTTGTCGCAAAATATGGAGACTTTGTTTATGCCCGACCCAGAACTTCTTATACGAACAGGTGGCGAACAACGTATTTCTAATTATCTATTGTGGCAGATTGCTTACTCAGAATTGTATTTCTGTGATACGTTCTGGCCCGACTTTAAGGAAGAAGACCTACACAAAGCAATAGCAGATTATCAAAGTAGACAACGTAGATTCGGTAAAACAGAAGCGCAAGTAGAAAACGAATGTAAAAGCTAAAGATTTCACTTTCGAACAACTTGATGAACTTTGCCAAGAGAAAGGCAATCTTCTTACAATTGAATTCAATCAAAAGAATATTAAAAGAGAAAAATATATTAAGATGACTAATATAAAAAAAATAATATTATCGGTACTTACATCAACCCTTATTGCGACACGAGCAATGGGTCAAGATGTTGTGGTTAATCCCGAGATTAATTATGCTGGAGCCCCAAGAACACTCGAAATAGGTGGTTTAGTTACTTCGGGTGTAGAAGGTTATGAAGACTATATGCTTACAGGTATATCGGGTTTATCAATAGGACAGACTATTTCTGTACCTGGAACAGAGATTACCGATGCTATAAAAAGATATTGGAAACATGGTCTTTTCTCTAATGTTTCAATCTCTGCAGATTCAATTGTAGGTGAAAAAGTGTTCCTTCATATTTATCTTCAGACACGACCAAGAGTCTCAATGATTAATTATTATGGCTTGAAAAAGTCAGAACGAGAAGATATGGAGGCAAAATTAGGTCTTCTTAAGGGAGCACAGATCACCCCAAATATGATAGATCGTGCCAAAATCTTAGCAAAACGCTATTTTGATGATAAGGGATTTAAAGATGCTGAGGTATTAATTGTACAGCATGATGACCTTTCTAATAAGAATCAGGTGATACTTGACGTTACAGTTGATAAGAAAGAGAAAATGAAAGTACACCAAATTAAATTAGAAGGAAATAAGCAAGTAAGTGCAAAACGAATTAAAGGTGGCTTATTATTTAAAGGTGCTTTCGCAAAAATTCATGAAGCAGGCAAGTTATCTTCGTTCCTTAAGGCGAAGAAATACACTCCAGAAAGATGGGCAAAGGATAAACAAAACCTTATAGCTCTATATAATGAAAAAGGTTATAAAGATGCTTATATTGTGGAAGACAGTGTTTGGAACTACGATTCTAAGCACGTTGACATCGCAATAAAGGTGAATGAAGGAAAGAAATACTATCTTCGTAACATCTCATGGGTGGGTAACTCGATTTATTCTACTTATCAACTCGAAGCCGTGTTGGGTATGAAAAAAGGCGATGTTTATAACCAAAAGCTTCTAAATAAACGTCTTACAGAAGACGAAGATGCAGTAGGTAACCTTTATTGGAACTCTGGTTATATCTTCTATAACCTGCAACCTACAGAGATAAACATTGTAGGTGATAGTGTAGACCTAGAGATGCGTATCATAGAAGGACCTAAAGCATATATCAACCATGTAAGAGTTAATGGAAATGATCGCTTATACGAAAATGTAGTTCGTCGTGAATTGCGTACAAAACCAGGTGACCTATTTTCGAAAGAAGCATTAATGCGTTCTGCAAGAGAATTAGCTTCTATGGGACATTTCGACCCTGAGAAGGTCTCACCAGATGTTAAACCAGACGCAGAAAATGGTACTGTAGATATCAATTGGAACCTACAACAGAAGTCAAGCGACCAGATAGAGTTCTCATTGGGATGGGGACAAACAGGTGTTATCGGTAGAGTAGGACTTAAACTAAATAACTTCTCTATGCGAAATCTCTTTAATAAGAATAAAGAACGCCGTGGATTGCTTCCTATTGGAGATGGAGAACAATTGGCTTTGGGTGCTCAAACGAATGGTAGATATTATCAATCGTATAATGCTAGCTATTCAACAAACTGGTTTGGAGGTAAGCGTCCAATTCAATTTAGCGTGAGTACATACTTCTCTAAGCAAACAGATATAGCAAGTAATATGTATAATAGAAGTTATGCCAATAACTATTATAACTATTTATATGGTTCTTCTATTTACGGACGCAACTCTTATGAGAGCTTCTATGACCCAGATAAGTATATAACTCTATTCGGAGTGTCGTTAGGTTGGGGGCGTCGTTTACGTTGGCCAGACGACTATTTCATGTTGTCGGCACAGCTTTCATACACTCGTTATTCATTAAAGAATTGGCGATACTTCTTGATGACAAACGGAAATGCAAATAACTTGAATTTCAATTTATCGTTAAGTCGTACCTCAACCGATAATCAACTTTACCCAAGACGTGGTTCAGAATTTACCGCTTCGGTATCAATTACACCACCATGGTCATCTATTTTCAAGAAAGATTATAAGAATCTTGCAGTAAACTCTAATTCTAAGACATACGAACAAGAACAACAAGAGAAGTATAGATGGGTAGAATATCATAAATGGAAGTTTAAGAGTAAGACCTATACTGCCCTTACAACTGGAGCAAAGTGCTTTGTTTTGATGACAAGAGTAGAGCTTGGTATTCTTGGAAGTTTCAATAAATACAATAAATCTCCATTCGAAACATTCGAAGTTGGTGGTGATGGTATGAGTGGATATTCAAGCAATTACGCTACAGAAACAGTGGGATTGCGTGGTTATGAGAATGGATCACTAACCCCAGTGGCAGTAGATAACAATCGATCTCGTAGTGGTGCGTATGCATATAACCGTTTAACACTTGAGCTTCGTTATCCATTTATGTTAGGAAATACCACTATTTATGGTTTAGGATTTGTAGAAGGAGGTAACGCTTGGTATGATGCTAAGAAGTTTAATCCATTTAATGTGAAACGTTCTGCAGGTCTTGGAGTTCGTATTTTCTTACCAATGGTGGGCTTAATGGGTATTGATTACGCTTATGGTTTCGACAAAGACACTACAGGAAAGAAAGGTGGTGGACAGTTCCACTTCATCTTAGGACAGGAATTCTAAAAGATATTATATTCTAGTTCGTTATCATTAAAAAAGAAAGGAAACGTATAATGAAGAAAATATTGTTATCACTTACATTGCTGGTTGTGGCAATTAGTGCTTCAGCACAAAAGTTTGCGCTCATCGATATGGAGTATATTTTAAAGAATGTGCCAGCTTATGAGCGTGCAAACGAGCAGCTAAACCAAGTGAGTAAGAAGTGGCAAGCAGAGGTAGAAGCATTGAATACCGAAGCAGCTACAATGTATAAGAATTATCAAAATGAAGTAGTTTTCTTGTCAGAAGAGCAAAAAAAGACAAAGCAAGATGCGATAATGAAGAAAGAGAAAGAAGCTTCTGACTTAAAGCGAAAATACTTTGGACCAGAAGGAGAACTCTTTAAGAAACGCACTGCGCTTATTGCTCCATTACAAGAAGAAATATATAATGTAGTAAAAGAAATCTCAGAACTAAGAGGATACAGCCTTGTTCTCGATCGAGCGTCTGATGCAGGCATTATATTTGCGTCGCCAAAGATAGACATTAGCAATGAGGTGCTACAAAAGTTAGGTTACTAAAACGAATTTAATAATAATAAAATAGAAAATTAAAATGAAGAAGATTATTTTGATGTTGGCATTAGTTATGCCTATGACAGTATTTGCACAGAAGTTTGGTCACTGCAATCAGCAAGAGATTTTGTCTGCAATGCCAGACTTAGCAAGGGTTCGTGGAGAGGTTGAAGCTGCAGCTAAGCAATACGAAAACGAGCTAACTGCAATGCAAGATGAATTCAAGAAGAAGGTTGAAGAGTATGAAAAGACTAAAGCAACCATGAATGCAACAAAGCAACAAGAAGCAGAAACAAACTTAGGAACTTTGCAACAAAAACTTCAACAAGCATATACCGACAATCAACAAGCACTTCAAAAGCTTCAACAAGAGAAGATGCAACCTTTAGTTACAAAGATTCAAAAGGCTATTGAGAATGTTGGTAAGGCAGGAAACTACGTTTATATTATGGATGTTTCTTTGGGTATTCCTTATATTAGCAGCACTCTTAGCACAGATGTAACAGCTGCAATTAAGGCTGAAATGAACAAATTGAAATAAAAAATACAGCCAAAAGCAGAGCCGCCGAGGGTATTTTATTTTAAAGGGAGAACTCTTTTACAGAGCGATACCAATAAGATAGAATCACCGTCGTCGGCTTTCTGCGTATAAAACCGATTTTATTATGAAGAAAATAATATTCTCATTAATAATGCTTTTATTGCCTTTTTTGTCAAAAGCGCAAGAAAGTGGCTTACGTTATGGCTACATCAGCTATCAAGAAGCCGTAAAAGCACTTCCAGAATATGCGCAAGAGCAACAAAATATGGCAGCTCTTAAAGCGAAATACGATGCCGAGATGGAACGAGTAGAAAACGAATTCAATAAGAAATACGAAGATTTTTTAGCAGGACAACGTGATTTTGCTCCTTCAATTCTTCGCAAACGCCAAGCAGAGCTACAAGAACTAATGCAAAAGAACGTTGCATTCAAAGAAGAGGCACGACGCTTATTGCAACAAGCAGAGCAAGATTCTAACAACCAACTCTATAGCACACTCAATGCAATTATAGAGCAATTGGCTGTAACACGCAATCTTTCATTTGTTCTTAATACCGACAATAACGCAGTACCTTTTATCAATAAGGTACAAGCAGAAGATCTTTTACCTCTTGTAAAAGACGCTTTGAAATAAAGAAACATCAATAGTGAGAATGAAAAACGAGCAAAACAACATTGCTGGACCTATAGGAGTGTTCGACTCAGGCTATGGAGGTTTAACCATTCTAGAGGCCTTTCGCAAAGAACTTCCTCAATATAATTACATTTATTTGGGTGATAATGCACGGGCACCTTATGGTTCTCGCTCGTTTGATGTGGTGTATGAGTTCACCAGACAGGCTGTGATGAAACTCTTTGAGCTGGGTTGTCGTCTTATCATTCTTGGTTGTAACACCGCTTCTGCCAAGGCTTTAAGAACCATACAACGACACGATTTGCCACAAATGGATAGTTCGTTACGTCGTGTGTTGGGCATTATTCACCCCACAGTAGAAGTCATTGGAGACCTAACCCACACCAATCATGTGGGTATTCTGGCAACCGAAGGAACCATCAAGAGCAATAGTTATGCTTTAGAAATCAACAAACTACATCCCGATATCACTGTAACTGGTGTGTCATGTCCGCTTTGGGTGCCCATAATAGAGAACAATGAGGCAGACGGAGAGGGCGCAGATTACTTCGTAAAGAAGCGCATCGACACAATTATGTCGCTTGATAGCCAGATAGATACATTGATATTAGGTTGCACTCACTATCCACTTCTTTTACCAAAGATAAAAAAATACACTCCTCAAGGAGTGCAAGTGGTTGCACAAGGGCAATATGTTGCTAAAAGTTTAGCCAACTATTTGCAGCGACACCCAGACATGGAGCAACTCTGTATCAAGCAAGGTGTCACTCAATACTACACCACCGAGAATGCAGAACGATTTAAAGAAAGTGCCAAAATCTTTCTACACGAAGACATATCGGTGCAGCATATCGATTTAGAATAATCGTTGTTCTAACTCTTCTTCACGCACTAGCAATCCTTATGGGCATCTTATCCCATTTCAATAAATAAAAGATAACAATGCAAGAAACAAGACAAAATAAAGTAGCTCGCCTGTTTCAGAAAGAATTGAGCTTAATTTTTCAAAATCAAACACGTGCCATGATGGGCATGATGGTATCGGTAACACGTTGCAAAGTGTCGCCCGATTTAGGCGTATGTACCGCTTATCTCAGCGTATTTCCATCAGAAAAAGGAGACGAAATACTAGAGAATATCCGTGCAAACTATAAAAGTATTCGTTTTGAATTAGGCAAAAAGATAGGCAAGCAAGTGCGAATCGTTCCCGAACTACGTTTCTTTATCGACGACTCACTCGATTACTTAGAGCGCATCGACGAACTATTGGCAAAATAAAGCATTATTCTTATCGCATAACATTCGTAAAGTTATATCCTTTCCCAACCAATGAATCTACCCTTTTTCATTGCCCGTCGCTATCTTTTTTCAAAGAAAAGCACCGCAGTTATCAATGTTATTTCGGCTATATCAGTTGTAGGTGTAGCCATTGCAACTATGGCTTTAGTGGTGATATTGAGCGTATTCAATGGTTTTCACGATTTAGTTGCTTCTCTATTTACCAACTTCGACCCTCAAATTCAAGTGGTTCCAGCTGTCGGAAAGACCATTTCTGCAGATGCTATTTCTATCGATAAGATAAAGAAGATGCCACAAGTTGCCGTTGCAACAGAGTGTGTAGAGGATATGGCTCTTGCCGTTTATAGAGACAAACAGCTGATGGTGAGAGTGAAAGGAGTGCAAGATAACTTTCCCGAACTAACCAACATACAAAAGATTTTGTATGGAGAAGGCAGCTTTGAAACGCATGCAGGCATTCTACAATACGGTATATTTGGAGTGAGAGCTGCGCAAACTCTTGGCTTTGGAACACGTTGGGAGGGCTTTCTTCACATCTATGCGCCAATCAAAGAAGGGCAAGTAGACCCTTCAAACCCCACCACTGCGTTTGTGGTAGATTCGCTCTTGTCGCCCGATGTCATTTTTATTGCCAATCAACAAAAATACGATAAAGACCACGTTATCACCTCTATAGACTTTGCTCGTAACCTTTTTGGCGAGCAAGGTATGATTTCTTCGCTCGAAATAAAGCTCAAACCAGGAGCCGATATCGATGCAGTGAAGAAAGAAATGCAAAATATTGGAGGAAAAGAGCTAAAGGTACTCGATCGATTTGAGCAACAAGAAGACACCTTTAAGATTATGCAAGTAGAGAAGATGATGGCTTATATCTTCCTTACTTTCATCGTTATTGTGGCTAGTTTCAATATCATTGGCTCGTTGTCGATGCTTATTCTCGACAAAAAGAACGACGTTGAAACCCTAAGAAAGTTGGGAGCAACCGACAAACAAATTGTAAGTATCTTTTTATTCGAAGGTCGTTTAATTGCATTCATTGGTGCACTACTGGGCATTTTGCTTGGTTTATTGCTCTGTTGGTTACAACAAACATTCGGACTTGTTGCCTTGGGCGAAAGCAGTGGCACCTTTATTGTGAACGCTTATCCCGTTAGTGTGCACTACATCGATGTGCTTTTGGTGCTCATCACCGTAATTATTACGGGCTGGTTGTCGGTGTGGTATCCTGTTCGCACCTTGAGTAAGCGATTCTTAAAGTAGGCATTTGCGTCGCTCTTTTAGCGATTTGCTTACTGAAAAAATCAACTTTTTCTTTCTATTTCGATAGAGACAATCACTCAAAAGATCGTCTTACGATGCCTTGTGCGCCTATATTTCTATTCTGAAGTATTGCTTTACTGATTCATTTCGTTAGACTTGCACTGCAATCCGCACACCTCGTTTTTGACATACATTCCTTTTGATTTCTCCTTGCATTGCTGTCGAAAAACAAAAGCATTGCAATTGGTTGTCAAAAACAATGCAATTGCACCCTAAAAGCATAGCTATTACACGGTAAATTCAATGTTATTGCAATCACTCTGATACAGAGTTGGTTGCGGAGTTGATTTGTAATGAGGAATTAGCGGAGGGGTTTAACGAGAAAAAAACTATGGGAAAAGACAGAAAAGTGGAGTGAAGGGTAGGTTAAGAGCCAATAAAAAACGAGATATTGAACATCATCTCAATACCTCGTTTTGTGCTTTTAAAATTGAAAATCTTAGAAATGTTTATTCGTTCTTCTGCTTCTTAGATTTAATTTTGGATTTATTTTTTTTCTTTCTGGTTGCTTTTGATATTGATAAAAGCGTTTTATAGAAGAAGAAAAGCTATGTTTTGAAATGTTTTATTTCCAAGTATAGTTACCGATTTTTTTATTATTGTCTGTAACTTTCACCACTTTTCCTTTGTTATCAAGGGTGTAAGTGTAGGTAGTCTTTTCTACTTCGTCTGTAGGAGTAGGTATTGGTTTGTTATCAGTGAATGCATTTTCAACTAAATTATTTACAAACTTGCCATAGTAACCCTGCATAAATAAAATTTGATCAACGCCATCTATAGCCGGAATGCAATCTTCGAATTCGCCTAGAGCAATGAAGTTTTTAGCAGAGTGATTGGTATAAACAAACTTAGTAATGATACTATAATTCTTAGACTGAGTGCTTAGCTGTGTAATATTACCCTTTTGCCATGAAATATTGGTACTATTGTCTTTTGTTGTCACTTTACTTAGTTGATCATTACTATCGTATGTGCATTCAACAATATCTACATCTTTAGCTTTAAAAGTGCTGTTGGTTATCTTTCCATTCTTTAAATAAAATGTGCCTGTAGCCTTTCTGTCTCCTGTAGACTGTGCTTCTATCAAATTTTCAGAATACTTATAGGTAATAATGTTTTTTTCTTTGCCCTTATCCGAATTGCTTTCTAGTGTTACACTCACCAATCTTCCTTGCTTATCGTATTTAAAATCGCTGAGAACATTGCCTTTGTTGTCTGTAAAACCAATAATCTTCTCACCTGTAACAACGGTATTTCCACCTTTGTTATCATCGTTGTTGTCTGATGAACATGCGCTGAATAAGCTCACAACACAAACCAATAAGCCTAATAAAACTGTTTTTTTCATTTCAAGTAAAATTTAAATATTAATAATTTGTTTTCTTTTTATTGTTGTCCTGTCCTTAAATTATATTCCTAAAAAGTAGATTTTTCATTGCAAAAGTAAATAATTTATATAATAATATCCTCTTTTAAATGTGAAATAAAGTTCTTTTAATTTAGTTTTAAAGCGTTTAATAAGTATGCGTTGCTATTCTTTTCTTATTTTATTCTTTTGTACATGTCAGAACAAAAGATTATATTTGCAATATAAACACATAAATAGGAGGTTAATTGATGGATGCAAATGACACAACAATGGATACCTTCTTCTTAGAAATTCCTAAGGAAGATACTTCTTTATTAAAGTCGCTTGTGAAGCGAATGGGTTGGTCTTTGCATAAAACAACAGCACCCAAAACTGCCTATGAGCAAGCACTTGAAGACAAAGAGAATGGTCGCATAAATGAATATGCGAGCGTAGATGAGATGTTTAGTAAGTTAGGAATCTGATGGCATATAAGCTTTTAACTACGAATCAGTTTGAGAAAGATCTTAAACGGTGCAAGAAGCGTGGACTACCAATGGATAAACTCAAAGAAGTTATATCATGAATTAGTTGCCAATGGTCAGGTTTCTACTTGCTTTAAGCCCCATCGTCTCCATGGAAATAGAGCAGGACAATGGGAATGTCACATACAACCTGATTGGTTGTTAATATGGGAACAAAATAATACAGAATTAACCTTATTGATGTTAAACACAGGAACTTACTTCGATTTATTTGGTAAAACAAAGAGATAAAGCATGAGATGATATATCTTGATGCATTCTTTTTCTTCTCTTTTGCTCGCAAATTCATTCATTTAGCAATTCTTTTACATCTCATTCTTACCCCATTTCTCTTTCAAAATTTCTTTTAGTATCGTGAAAAAGAAGAAAGGTTGGGTTTTATTCGGCATCTTGTTCTTTTCTCGTTTATGCACAATTAAAATTTAATGTTAATGTTTTTGTAAGTTCATTGCAATTGCTTATCTTTGTAGTATACTAGAAACACTAAACAACAAAATAAGTAAATGGAAAAAATCAAAGGATTAATCGATGCGCCATTCACTCCCTTTTATAGTAATGGTGAGGTGAATTATGAACCAATTGAACGCTATGCAGCGATGTTAAAGAATAATGGTTTGAAAGGAGTTTTTATCAATGGTTCGAGCGGAGAGGGCTATATGCTCACAGAAGAAGAGCGTATGAAACTTGCAGAAGCATGGATGAAAGCAGCTCCAAGCGATTTTAAAGTGATTGTACATGTGGGTAGTACTTGCGTAAAAACAAGTAAACGACTTGCAGAACACGCACAAAAGATCGGTGCATTTGGTATTGGTGCCATGGCAACTCCATTTCCAAAGGTTGGCAGAATCGAAGAGTTGGTGAAGTATTGTGAGGAAATTGCAGCAGGAGCACCACAACTTCCATTCTATTATTATCACATTCCTGCATTCAATGGAGCATACCTTTCAATGCTAGAATTCTTGAAAGCAGTAGACGGAAGAATTCCTAATTTCGCAGGAATCAAATACACTTACGAAAGTTTATATGAGTATAACCAATGCCGTTTGTATGCAAATGGTAAGTTTGATATGCTTCATGGACAAGATGAAACTATCCTTCCATGTCTCGCAATGGGTGGAGCTCAAGGTGGAATAGGCGGAACTACCAACTATAATGGTCGTTGTTTAACCGCAATCTTAAAAGCTTGGGAAGAAGGAAACATCGAAGAAGCACGTGAACTTCAAAACTTTGGTCAAGAAGTAATCAACGTTATATGTCGTTATCGTGGTAACATTGTGGGCGGAAAGCGTATTATGAAGCTCATAGGATTAGACCTCGGACCTAACAGAACACCATTCCAAAACATCACAGATGATGAAGAACGTGCATTGAAAGCAGAACTCGAAGCAATCGATTTCTTCAATAAATGTAACGTATTCTAAGCATTTTACCTTATTATATATAGGGGCTTGCGTGTTACAAGCGTCTTTTTACAACATAAAAGGCTAACACACAAGTCCTTTTTCTTTACTCCTAAACAATAAATAATATGAATTTATCGGCAGAACAAAGAATATATTTAGCTCAATGGGCTAACTCTTATAAGCAAGATTTAGAAGAAAACATTCTTCCTTTTTGGTTAAAATACGGCTTAGATACCGTTAATGGCGGTGTTTATACATGTGTAAATAGAGACGGAAGCTTGATGGATACCACAAAATCAGTGTGGTTTCAGGGTCGTTTTGGCTTTATTTGTGCCTTCGCTTACAACAATATTGCACAAAAAGAAGAATGGCTCGCTGCCTCAAAAAGCTGTGTAGAGTTTATCGAAAAGCATTGTTTCGACACCGATGGACGTATGTATTTCGAGGTAACAGCAGAAGGAAAGCCACTTCGTAAGCGTCGTTATGTGTTCTCAGAGTGCTTCGCTGCCATTGCAATGTCAGAGTATTCAATTGCTTCGGGCGACAAAACTTATGCACAAAAGGCATTGAATTTGTTTAAAGACATCTTGCGTTTTGTGAACACTCCAGGCGTTCTTGCACCTAAATATTGTGAAGATGTAGAGATGCAAGGACACTCAATCACTATGATTCTCATTAACACTGCATCAAGAATTCGTGAAGCAATTCAAGCAGAAGAACTCGATGCGCAAATCGATCTCTCATTAGAAACCCTACAAAAATATTTCATTCACCCTGAATTCGAAGCTCTATTAGAGACCGTTGGACCTAATGGTGAGTTCATAGATACCATCATTGGCCGTACAATTAACCCAGGACACTGTATCGAAACCGCTTGGTTCTTGCTCGAAGAAGCAAAACATCGCAATTGGGAACCAAAGCTAACACAAACTGCTTTGACCATTCTTAACTGGTCATGGAAATGGGGTTGGGACGAAGAACATGGCGGAATTATCAACTTTAGAGATTGTAGAGGACTCCCACCTCAAGACTATTCGCAAGATATGAAGTTCTGGTGGCCTCAAACAGAAGCAATTATTGCAACCCTATATGCCTTCGAAGCAACTGGAGATGATAAGTATTTAGAGATGCATAAGCAAATAAGTGACTGGACTTATGCCCACTTCCCAGACAAAGAATATGGTGAATGGTATGGTTACTTGCACAGAGATGGCACCGTTGCACAGCCTGCAAAGGGTAATATATTTAAGGGTCCGTTCCACATTCCACGCATGATGATCAAGAGCTTTATGCTTTGTAACGAGATAATGAAGTAAGAACACTATCCTCAAACACCAATATTTAGATATGAATAAAACAACAAATAAATATTATCCGTGGGTAGTTGTGGTTCTATTATGGGGCGTTGCGCTACTGAATTACATGGATAGACAAATGCTTTCAACCATGAAAGAGTCGATGCAGTTAGACATTTCAGAACTGCAAACGGCTGAGAATTTCGGACGTTTAATGGCTGTTTTCCTTTGGATTTATGGTTTAATGAGTCCTTTTGCAGGTGCTATTGCCGACCGAGTGAATCGTAAGTGGTTGATAGTTATTAGTCTTTTCGTGTGGTCGGCAGTTACTTATGGAATGGGATATGCCAACACATTCACCGAAATATATTGGCTTCGAGCTCTTATGGGCGTTAGTGAAGCCTTGTATATCCCTGCTGGTTTGTCGCTAATTGCAGACTGGCACAGCGACAAAACCCGCTCTCTTGCCGTGGGAATACACATGACAGGTCTTTATACAGGGCAGGCAATTGGAGGTTTTGGCGCAACTGTTGCAGCTTCATACACATGGCATACCGCCTTTCATTGGTTCGGTTTGATAGGTATTGCCTATGCTCTTTTATTGGTATTGTGCCTAAGAGAGAACCCAAATCACAACGTGGTGAAACCCAATATCGAAACAAATAAGGTAGAGAAAGAATCGATATTAAAAGGCTTTAGCGCCATTTTCAGTACCGTTGCCTTTTGGATTATCTTGTTTTACTTCGCTGCTCCGAGTCTACCAGGATGGGCAATAAAGAACTGGTTGCCCACACTTTTCTCAGAAAACCTCAATCTTCCGATGGCAGAGGCAGGTCCAATGTCTACCATCACCATTGCACTTTCGTCGTTCTGTGGCGTAGTTGCAGGTGGAATATTATCAGATCGCTGGGTACAACGCAACATTCGAGGCCGTATTTACATCAGTGCAATAGGCTTAGGACTCACCATTCCCGCTCTATTCCTTTTGGGATTTGGTCATAACACCATAGGAGTTATTGCTGCAGGAATGCTCTTTGGAATAGGATTTGGTATCTTCGATGCCAACAATATGCCCATTCTTTGTCAGTTTGTGTCGCCTAAATACCGTGCAACCGCTTATGGAATAATGAACATGACAGGTGTGTTTGCAGGTGCAATGGTTACCAATGTACTCGGAAAATGGAGCGATGACGGTAATCTTGGATTAGGTTTTGCACTTCTAAGTGTGGTTGTTGCAGTGGCAATTGCTTTGCAACTACTTTTCTTAAAGCCTAAACAAGAGAGCTAAACCCATTTTTATTCCAATTGAAAGAATTATAAGCAACGGCAAAGAAAGGCGAATTGTTTGCTAATGCAGTATCAACAAAGTATGCAGAGCTATTGAACGACCTTGTTCATGGCGAGTTGTATGCACGTTAATCGTTTGCTTATTGAAATGATGAGATATTTATTTTTACCGCTAACGCTTGCTTTGTGCCTTTGTGCAGTAACGACATGGGCACGCAAGCACAAAAGAATTAAGATGAAACATACATTCAAAATAGAGGTGATGAAGGGCTTCCCTAGCACCGAAAATGGTATAGACAAGGGCGTTTCAGCACCCTTTGGAGGTGTGGTTAACGACTATTTGATTATGGCAGGAGGCTGTAATTTTCCCGATAAACCCGTGTTTGAGGGTGGAAAGAAACGCTATTATAAAGGCATTTATGCAGCAAACGTGGCGCAAGGCGATTGTCTTTCGTGGACAAAAGTAGGCGAGTTGCCCGTAGAAGCAGGCTATGGCGTGAGCATTCCATCATCAAAAGGCATCTATATGATAGGTGGAAACAACCTCGAAGGATCGCTTAAAGATGCTTATGAAATTGTTTTCGATAGTCAAACGATGAGTGTTCAGTTCAACAAACTGCCCTCGTTGCCTTGCACACTCGATAATATGACAGGCACCATAGTGAACAATCACATCGTTGTTGCGGGTGGATTGGCAGATGGTGCGCCCTCTTTAAAGGTGCTAAGTCTTAACCTTTCAGATGTAAATAGTGGTTGGGTAGAAATTACAACCCTTCCTTCTTCGCCACGAGTGCAATCCGTTTGCGCTGCAATAGATAATAAATTTCAACTTTGGGGCGGTTTTTATGATGGCTCAAAAGGTGGAGAAGCAGTTGTTTATACAGAAGGTTTGCAGTTCGATTTAGCTAAAAAAGAATGGCAAAAGCTTGGCTTTATTGGTAAAGACGAGGCAAACTCGGTTACAACAGTTGGTGCAGCAGCAGTTCAACTCAATGCAAATGAAGTGCTATTAACAGGTGGAGTGAACAAAGATATATTCTTTGATGCAATTAGTGGAGCGTATAAAATGGTTGAAAGGCAAAACTATTTGAAACAACCAGTTGAGTGGTATCGTTTCAATGGCACCCTTATGCTTTTCAATGCGAAGACCAACAGCTGGACAGAAACCAATCTTTCGTCGCCTCATTTGGCTCGTGCAGGTGCACTAATGGTTTGTGCAAAGAACGCAGTTTATTATATTGGGGGCGAGTTAAAACCTGGAGTTCGCTCGGCACAAGTGAGTAAAATTACTTGGGAATAAGCGATGTTGAAGTCAAGAAACAGTTGTTTTGAAAGCTAAACAACTCCTTTTCAAACATTCGTTGCATGCAAACTAATCTTGTTTTGCAGTATGTTGAAAATCAATAACATACAAACTACTTTGAAATAGCAATGCTTTTGATTTGTAAAAGCATTGCTATTTTTGTGTAATAACATATCTTTTACACTGCAAAAGCATTGTTTTTAGATATGAAGAAGAAAGCAATATTTTTGCTTTCTTTATCTTTTTGAGATACAATGAGATAACAGATAGTTCTATTTTGAGTTGATTTTCGATATAAAAAAACGACTAATCGAAAAACTAAAATTAAGCCCTTATTCGTAAAATGCTATATGTTCTTTGATAAAAATCAATAAAAATAGGTATTTATAAAATTGTTATCGCAAACAGCTTGCATTTTTGGGGAAATCAATTACCTTTGCATTGTGTTTTTCATAGTATTAGATTTAAGGTTAACAAAGGTTGGGACTCAGCGGAGCCCCTTTTTTTATTTCCAATGAAAAGCAAATTACTTTTGTTGTTTCTACTCAACCAATAAACCGCAGTGTGTTGATGTTTCGATTTTAGAAAGAACCAATATTTAGTTCTATTCTTATACTTCTTGTAGCCGAAATACGATGATTTATTTACGTTGTAGAATCTTTTATAGAGGCATTATTCCTTAAATTCACTTCATTTCAAACTCTGTTTGTTTAGAAATGTAGATAAGAAAATTTCCATCTTTTATACTTCTTAAAATAAAAGACCTCGTAATACAAGGTGAAAAGGGTTGTTTAATTTTGCTATTTTCATTATCTTTGTAGCAAAATCGACGAAAAGATGCAAAATGAATTGAATTATCTTGATAGGAACGAGTTTAATTTCGAGCCATCAAAAGAAGTGGTAGAAGCTTTTAGAAACTTTGATGTTAACAAGTTTGCGTTCTACACTCGCATTTATGATGAAGGCAAAAAAAGCATATTCTCTGTGTATTTATCAGAGTTATACGATATAGAAGAACACCAAGTGATGGTGGGATATGGCGCAGAAGATCTGCTAAAGAAAACAGTTCACTATTTCCTTACAAAGGGAAATAATCGAAAAATGCTCATACCTAAGTTCTCTTGGTGGTATTATAAGTCGATTGCTGATGAGGTAGAGGGCGAAACTGAGTTGTATCCGATGTACGAACAAGAAGATACTTACAGTTATAATCTCGATGAACTCAAAGCTCTTGTGGCAGAAAAACAACCCCGTTTGTTATTGGTTGCATCTCCAAACAACCCAACAGGTAATGGATTGACAGGCGAAGAGATAGAGCAAATTCTTTCGTTTGTGCCTTCTAGCACCATAGTTGTGGTGGATGAGGCTTACGCTTCATTTGTTTCTAAGAGTGGAGACTATATCAAACGACTTGTAAACACCTATTCAAACATCATCGTTTGTCGCACCATGTCGAAGTTTTATGGACTTCCTGGCTTGCGATTAGGCTATGGTTTTGTGGGAAAAGGTGGTGAAATGGACGCTTTCTTGAAGTATGCCAACATGTATTTGGGCTACGATCGCTTATCAGAAGAGTTGGGAATAGCGGCTCTAAAGTCTGATGCTCACTATCGAGAAGTGGCTCGTGTGATGGAAGAAGCACGCCAAATGTATACCAAAGAGATAGGCATTTTACCCGGATTTAAGGTGTATAAGTCGGTAGCCAACTTCATATTGATTAAATATCCCATTGAGTTGAAAGAGTCATTGCAACAGGCTTTTGCTGAAAATAACTACAAAGTGAAGTTTATGAGTGAGCCAGATATCAACTCACATCTACGCATAACACTAGGAAGAGCAGAGCAAAACCGCTTTGTTTGCGACACCATTAAACGCATTGCACAACCATGATAGCTGTTGTTTTGGCTGCTGGTATGGCAAAACGCCTACGTCCTTTAACCGACACAACACCCAAATGTCTTTTAAAAATTGGGCAAAAATCGTTGTTAGAGCGCACCTTTAACGCCCTAAAAAGCGTTGGAGTTACTCAGTTTGTTGTGGTTACAGGCTATTTGCACGAGCAAATTGAGGCATTTTTAAGCAGTCGTTATCCTCAAGAAGATATCCTTCTCGAACACAATGCAGTGTTCGAGAGTACCAATAACATTTATTCTCTTTGGCTTGCAATGAAGTATGTAAAGGGAAAAGAATTCCTTTTGCTCGATAGCGACATACTTTTCGATCCGCAACTGCTCAATGCTGTGATGGCAGTTGAAGGCTCTTCGTTAGCCGTTAATCAGCATCCTTTGGGCGAAGAAGAGATGAAAGTGGTGGTAAATGCAGAGGGAACAATAACCCAAATCACCAAAGAATGTAGCCCAGAAATGGCATTAGGCGAGTCGGTTGGAATCGAAAAGATAAGCAACAGCTATTCGCAAGCTCTTTATGAAGAGTTAGAAAAGATGATGAACGCAGAGCATCTTGAAAACGTTTTCTATGAGTTGGCATTTGAAAGACTCATTGTTCAAGGTCATTCTTTTAAGGTTGTAGACACCACTTCGATATTTTCTACCGAGTTAGATACGGTAGAAGACTTTCAAAATGCACAGAAAATCATTCCACAACACTTGTATTAATCATGGCAAACTACGATATTAAAGCCCTTCACAACTGCATTCTTAAAACCCTTCAAACGATAGATAAGGTGTGCAAAGAGCATAACTTGCGCTACTATATATGGGCAGGAACACAGTTAGGAGCTGTTCGTCATGGTGGATTTATACCCTGGGACGATGATGTCGACATTGCTATGCCCCGCAAAGATTACGACCTTCTTATTGCTAATGCAAAAGAATGGTTGCCCAATCCCTATGAAATGGTTTGTGCAGAGAACGACGAAAACTATCCAATAGCATTTGCAAAGATTCAAGATGGCAGTACAACCATCATCGAACGCATGCATCTTCGTTATCTTGGAGGGGCTTATATCGATGTGTTTCCATTAGATGGAGTGCCCAATAACTGGCGTAAACGCTGGCATTTTGCACGTTATAAGTTTTATAGAACGGTGCTTTATCTAGTTCAACGTGACCCTTATAAGCACGGAAAGGGTCCAAGTAGTTGGGCTCCGTTGTTTTGTCGCAAGTTGTTTACCTTGAAAGGCGTTCAGAAAAGTATTCGAAACATTCTTACAAAGTACGACTTCGACAAGTCTACTCTTGTGGCAGACTATGATGATGGTTTGCGCTTTGTTATGCCAAAAGAGGTGCTTGGAAACCCCATTCCTTGTAAGTTCGAAGACATTGAGGTACTTGGAGTGGCTCAACCCGATGTATATCTCAAAATGAAATATGGCAATTATATGCAATTACCGCCCGAAGATAAACGTCGACAACACAACTTTCATTATCTAGATCTAGAGCATTCGTATAGAGAAATGGATCAAAATAAGCAATAAGCATTTTGTGTTTCTTGCCCCATTTTGATCGATTTTATTTTCACATCCATTCTATTTGTAATCCTATCGACACTCTTTTCAAAAAGAGCGTCTCTTTAGTCGTGTTCTAAAAGCAATGTTTTTACACTTCAAAAGCAGTGCTTTTAGGCTGTAAAATCAATGTTTTTATTATTCAAACTCAATGCTTTTGTTTTGAAATATTAACGATAAAGGACGACTTTTATAAAAAGTCGTCCTTTATTTTATAGATATATTACCATTATACCAATGCAAATCGAAATATTAATATCTAATTAAATACTCGTTCAGTATCGATATAATTTGTTTTTGATGTGTGTTTAAATTACAATCAACAGATCATTCAATAAAAAGTTCAATGTAAAAGAATCTTTATTATTTAGAAGTAATGATCATTATTGTTTCAAACTAACTTGCACATATACTCTTTTAATACTTTTGTACTTTCTTTCTACCTACAATATAAATTCCTTTAGAGAGCAAATGAAAATCTTTTGTGGTGCCAACTCTGATGCCGTCAAGCGAATAAACAATCTCATTAACATCAGAATTTAGGGGTTGGTGTGTAATTCCTGTAATGTCGTTAGGTTCAAGGTGTACTATGATTTTTGTTAAACGAGTTCTACTTGTGTTGTTTTTATATTTTAAAACCAAACCTTTTGCCTTGCTTTTATAGAGTTTATCATTATCAACTTCAGATTCAATAGTTGGCTCATTTTCAGTAGATAAATCAAAATCAAAGTCGCTTACACAATAGAAATCAATTCCATTTATTTTGAAACCACGTGGTGCAGTGATTGTTATTCCATTTTTAGAGTATATGGTAAGGCCATCAGCAAACAAGCGATTCCAATACTTGTTATTCACTTTTTGCTGTGTAATAACTACTCCATCTTGCTCAATTTTTACATCATTATCAAGCTTTCCTTCTTCAGGTTCACCGTATTTAGGTGCAACTGGTAATCCCCATGGATTTGCTTTGAAATCAAACTCAACGTCTTTTGCCTGTAAAGCAATACTTGTAAAGAGTAAAACTATTAAGAAAGTAACTCGCATTAATTGATTCATTGTTTTTCTTTTCATTGTTTTTTATGTTAAATGGTTTATTTTAGGGTATTATTGCATTTATGTTTGTAAAGCCCTCTTGCATCCAACTAGATGTTTTATAGGTAGAGATAGCATCAGAAGGAACGAGGAGTTCTTTGCTAGTATATGAGTTTCTAAATGCTCCTTTCATCACTGTTGGAGGTGTATTGGCATGGCATTTCACTTTTGATAAGTTTTTACATGCAACAAAAGCATTTAGTTTTATCTCTTTTAATGATGCGGGAAGATCGATAGAAAGCAAGGTAGTGCAGTTCTGGAATGCAAAATTATTAATCTTTGTAACGCCTTCTGGAAGTGTAATATCTACTAAATTGTTGCAATTTTTAAATGCACTGATACCAATTTCAGTAATCCCTTTATGAAGTAAAACAGTGTTGAGTGATGTGCAATCGTTAAATGTTCCAGCCATAATTGCGGTTATTTGTGAGGGCAATTCCACCTTTTTAAGTGCTTTGCAAGCTGCAAAAGCATAAGCATCTATTAGTTTTATACTTTCAGGGATATTGATCTCGTCTAGATTTTCACAGCCTGTGAATGCTTCTCTACCTATTGTTTCGAGCGTTTCAGGCAGCTTTACGCTTTTCAGTGCAGTGCATTCTTTAAATGTGGTGTTTTCTATTGTAGTTAAACCAATTGGTAGTTCAATAGTTCTTAGGTTTGTACAGGCACTGAAAGCATTATCTTTTATAGTTTTAATGGTGTTTGGAAAGGTGATATGGTCTAATGATTTACAGCCATAGAACATCGATTCTCCAATTAGTTCTAATCCGTTCTGCAGAGTAGCTTCGTGCAAACTGGTGCACAGAGTAAATACGTTAGGTGCAATTTTCTTTACACTTCGTGGCACAAACACTTGTGTAATGTAATGGCATTGATAAAAAGCACTCTCTCCAATGCTGTCTATTCCTTCAGGAAGAATCACCTCTTTCAAGCCATTGCAATAGGCAAACGCATCTTTTCCAATAAACTTTAAGGTGGTAGGGAATGTTATTTTTTGTATCGGTGTTTGATAAAATGCCTCACCTGCAATGCCCACAATGCCTTCAGGAAGCACCACTTTGCCGTCTGCAGGAATAAGAGTTGCATCCCATTGTACCACAATATGGTCTTTTACTATAACGCCTTCAGGAATTGCTGTTGGCTTTTCAGTAACCAAAACCTTCAATTTTTCTTGCTCACTACTGTTCACGTCGGTGATAGTAAGAGTAGAAGTCCCTGCTGTGAGTGCGTTGATTGATAGTTTCCTACCTATTATTATAGCTTCTGTTACAACACTATTGTCGTTTGATAGTGAATAGGTTCCACTACCAGAGTTAAGTGCAAGTTCTGTGGTTTCACCCACTTCTAGCTTTAATTCGTGTTGTGTTAAACTAAAAGGAGTGTCTATCTCGTCTTCACTACATGCTCCGAATCCCAGCAACAACATAAGTAGTAAAGTCACTACCGATTGTTTTTTCATCATTGTTTCTATCATATTATTTCTTTTTATATATGGTTGTTTGTTATCTCTCTTTTGGTATAAAAGATAAGTTTGTAAGTTGTTTTCATTCAATTGTTTATGGGGAGTGTTGCGAAAGCATTGTTTTTAGAGTGTAAAAAGATATCTTTTAGAGTGTAATAGTGTAACTTTTACGCTGCTAAAGCAATACTTTTAAAGTACAACAGTTGAGTTCTTTATTGTTCAGGAGAAATACATTGGTTGTAAGCCTATAATTAGTTGATTATTTATAGGTTCACAAAGAACATTTATTTTGCTTTATCTTTTCTACAATCTTGTGTTCTCTCTGTTTTCTCTTCCATTGCCCTTATAAATCAAACGTATTGTTTTCCCGCCAATATGCTCGTCTTTTCGAATAAGTTTTCCTTTGTCCTTAGGATTTACATCATAGATAAAGAGCGAAGAAACCAATCCGTTTTTTATAGAAATATCTTCGGCTGCCACATACAATTTGTTAGGATTATAGGGGTTGAAGATAAGCTGTTTTGCTCGATAATGGTGCCCCAAAGAAATGTAAGGCTCAGTAGAAAAATTGTTACTCTCGTAGTTATAGCTATAAATATTTCCCTTTTCGTCTGAATAATACACAAAAGGTTTTATTGGATTTACCCCAACTGCACTTGTAGGAAGAATGTGTCCTGTGACGTTTGTTTTAGCGATTAGCGTCTCTTCAGAACGTTTTGATGCTGGAGAAAAGCGATAAAGAGTGGTTGAAGTATTGGTGCTACCAATTAAGAGAACTTCTCGTGGCTCGTAACGAAGATCGGCATTTTCGTCAGCATATTGTCCTCCGCAGGCTGTGAGCAACATAGGTTGTATGTTACAAGTTGTGGTTCCAATCTTTAACTCACTTATTCCACTCACGTAAATAAGATGTTTTGAGGTTTTATCGAAATACACTTTCAACATATCTGTGGGGTTGGTGATGAGCGAACAGGCCATATCAGCTAACTGAACGCCTGTTGGTAATTGATGTTTGATGCGTCCTAAAGAGAATTCACGATTAAGTGTCATGATATATTCACGGCCATTTCCGACGAAACAAACAACTTCTCCTCCTTTGTCCCAAAGCATGTTTTGTCCGCCATAAGGCACAAATATATAGTTGGGATGAAATGTTCCTTCACCCTTATATGATACCTCTGTTTTTACTTTTAGGGTGTTGGCGTCGAGTACAAACACTTTAGTTGGGTTGCTAGAGCTTACGATAACCTCTAAACCATTAGAGAAATCGCTGATATTATTAGGGTTCGTTATGCCCTCACCAGTCCAACATAGGGATAGAGGTGTTGCTCCTAAGCTGAGCTTTGGATTATTGATTGCGAACACATCTCTTGTGGCAGGGACTTCAAGAGCATCTAAACGTTTATAGGTGAGCATTGATGTGCCATTGTGTTCGGTGAGTAACAATAAACCATGATCGTAGCTAGAAGAAACAAGAAGTTGAAATTCTTTGATTTCTGCATTGCTGTTTGTAGATACTTTTAGATAGCCATAAAAAGATCCAAGCTTTTTGCAAGGTACTTTTAAGTTGGGTTCACGGCTCACAATCTCATTGTTGATGCTCCACTCATAGGACACGGTAGTTGTATCTCCTTCAGTGAATTGCACTTTAGGAGTGATACGTAGTGTGTCGTTAAGTTGTATTTGATACTGTGTTTCGATTCCTTCTATGCGGCGGATGAAAGCGTCTTGTACGTCTTCGGTAGCTTCATCATTGCACGAAAAGAAGAATAAAACCATTAAAAGACCGATAAAGGATAGTTTTTTTGTTAATTTCATTGTTTTATATTTATATTATATTTTGTTGTTGAATAGAGATATTTTAATAGATGATTGATGGGGAGAACAATGACAATTTTATACCTCCCACGCTACATCAGGAAATGTTATTCCTGTAGAAAACTGTGTTTCGAAGAAGCTTTTCACTCGCTTAAAGATTCTCAGTATATCATATTTACGATCTGCCACATCTTCACTTGTGATGGGAGCGCCATTATATTCAATAAATTTTTGATATTTCCGGATGTCGTATTCACCCAGCCAATAGGCCAGTTCATTCCACCATTGGGGTTTGTCTAATCTGTTTGTGAATGTTATTCTTGTTGTTCTGAGTTCTTCAATTCCTGCAGGTAAAGGCGAAGAGGCAGCAATGCGCAGTGTTAGTTTGTAGAATGTATCGTTATCTAAAGCACGCCTGTTCACCCTTATATATAGGGTGTCGTGATAGGCTTGCGGAGCAATTGTTCGTTCAAAGGCAAAAGGTTGAAAATGAATACCTTGTGTGGCATTTGTTTCCTGTGAGTCTATTTCAATATGATAAGCCTGTGTTTGAGAACTTGTAAAGCCTATTCGCTCAAGTGGAATGGATAGGGTAGTATCGGAAATGTTATAAGGCAAGCTGCCCAAAGCAATATCGTGATGAGCAGAAACAAAATTGATACCTTGTCGACCATTATAAATAAAACTGTCGTGTGAACTGCATGCGCTTATCAAAAAGCAACATAAACAGCTATAAACAATATAAATGAAGTGATTGTTGCAATGCATAGAATGTTAAGATATGGATTGTTCACTGTTGGGAAGAGGTAGAACAAAAGTGTTGTTGTTTGCGGGATGGATCTTGCCATGTAAACCTTCGAGAGGCATATTTAGGCGTTTGTGGGTGAAAAAGATCTGTCCTTCACCCCAAAACTCCTTGGTAATCTCGTTTATAAGTATGTTTTTAAAGGTGGTATAAGAGGCAATATCGTTTATAGAAAGAGGATGTAGACCACGTGAACTGATAACGGTATTAAGAGCATCTATACTTTTCTGGCGGTCGGTGTCATAGCTTGCCTCGGCTATTATATAATATATTTCGGGTAAGCGGATAAGGTTTATGCACGGAATACGTCCTTCCATCCATTGCCATGTTTCGTCGTAATTCTTATCATAGAGCTTTGTTAGTGTAACAACGGGATGTCCCCAGTTGGTTAATGTGAAATAGGCTTGAAAGCGATAATCGTTATTCGAGATGGTAAAAGTGTTGGTCTTAAAAATTGTTTTGTAGTTGTTGCGTACCATATTGAATGTAGAAGTAGAGCGTGCAGGATAGCAAGTGTTGCGCACATCGAGATACATTTTGGGAGTATGGAGAGCAAAAATACATTCAGAGCGAGCATTGTATCCCATAAATAGCTGTAATATGGCTTCTTCTTTAGCTAGCTGATAGTTGCTTGCTACTACTTTTTGTGCCCATATAAGGGCTTCCGACTTGTTTCCTCCCCATAGAAAAACACGAGCCAAAAGCGACATTGCGACATCGTGATTAACGTAAAGAAAACGAGGAGATCTATTTATTGTATTTGTATCTGTTGCCAAGATACGTTCTCCTTCTTGCAAATCGGCAATGATATTTTGATAGGTTTCGCCTACTGAAAGGCGGGCTTGAGGTTCGATAGAAAAGGTTTTAACGTAAGGAATGGCTAATGCATTGGGTTGCGATATGTGGGGAGCAAAAAGTCGAAGAAGGTCAAAATGTAACATGGCACGTAGTATTAAAGCTTCACCTTCGAGATGTTTTATATAAGGAGAATTACGCTTCCTAGCTTCTGTAATCATGCTGTTTAATGCGGAAATGGCAGAATATGCATTCTCCCAAATGCTGTTGATGCGAATTTGAACAGCATTATTGCGATATTGAAGGTCGTATGTGCGGGTTAAAGGGGTTTCATTAGGCTCGTGATCGTTATAATAGAGTTGTGCAATTTCATCTATAAATCCATAAGAAAGCTCTTTCCCATAGAGTTTATTCGATGCAATTAAGGCATAGACACCTGTTAAAACGTCATTGAATCCTTGTTCGTTTTGAAACATCTTTTTATGATTAATAACCCCTGGAGTGTCTATATCAACAAAGTTACAGGCCGTTATCTGTATACAAAAAATAATTATTGAAAGATGAAATAGAGTTCTTTTCATAGTGATTTTTATAGTTTTATGTTTAACCCCAATTCGTAAATGCGTGCAAAAGGATAGTCTAAACCTCGTTCACGCTTAATGGTAGAGAGGTGAAAGAATTGTGCTGTTGAGGCAGAAATGCGTATATCAGTCACCTTCCATTGCTTGCAAATGTGTTGAGGAATATTGTATGACAACATGAGTGATGATCCTTCTAAGGCATACTCTTTGGCAATAAAGCGTGAAGAAGGTACCACATAGCTATTCCACGCAATGTTTCTATAGCGCACAATGTCGCCTGGTGCCTTCCAACGGTAAAAAAATGCACGATAATCTACATTGTTAGTAGGATCTGCTCCTTCAACTTTGGTTGCCAATGTCTGATTGTATAATGTCGCACCCAAGCGGTAGTTAAATGACACCGAAAGAGCAATGCCTTTCCAATCGGCTACAAATCCCCACGTTCCTTGTGCCCAAGGAGAAGTGTCACCTACAACTATTCGATCACGATAGTCGTAAGAATAAGTTTGGGTTCCATCTCTTTTTATAAAGATTTCCTTTCCGTTGGCCGGATTAATGCCTGCCGACTGCATTACTTTGAGTGCTGTTAACGATTCGCCTTCGGCATATATAGCTACAGGAAGTCTACCACCTTCTTTAGCATTTCGTTCGTTGTAGTTGCGTAAGTATTCACTGATTTTGATAATTCGGTTGGTGTTGTGTGCGTATGTAAGATAGCAGTTTAGTATGAACGAACGCTGTTTTATAAGTTGACCTCTAAGAGATAGTTCCATACCTCGATTATTGATCTGTCCTAAATTCTCACGTGCTTCCTTGAAACCTATATGAGGTGGCTTTGCTACAGTCATAACCAAATCATGTGTTATGTTATTATATATATCCAAAGAGCCACTTAAACGATCCGAAAAAAGTCCGAAATCAAGTCCTATATTGCGTTTGATTGTACGCTCCCATTTTAGGTGTGTGTTCACCATTGCAATGGGTAAAGCTCCTATATCGTTATTATAAATAAGGTTTGAACTATACCGATAGCTCAATTGAGCTTGGTAAGAGTGGAAGCTTATCTTGCCTACAACACCTGTACTGAGTCGTATTTTGAGTAATGAAAAGATCCTTTGGGGTATAAAAGATTCGTTATGGAGATTCCAAGCCACACCTATGGTACCGAAAGGGGCGTATTTATTAGAGGCACCGAACTTGGAAGAACCCTCTCGACGATAAGAAAAATCAATGAAATAGCGGTTGTCATAGCTATAAGCAGCATTGATATAGCCTCCTAATAGGCGAGAACGTTCACGTCCTCCGCTAGGTGTTGATCCTTCAGAAAAGCCTATTGCTTGTGTAACATGATCAGCCTTATCACTCAATACACCAATAGCAGTATAGCCATCACTTGTTCCTTCGATGGCTTGAAGATTGACACCAAGAACTGTGCCGATGCGATGTGTGTTGTTTGCACCGAATAGTTGATTCCAAACCACAAAGACATTACTTGATAAATCGGTGCGTTTGTTGTGTAATATATCGAAACTTCCTCGCTTATTCTTTACTAAATGTGAGAATCTTTTTGAGAGTGGAGAGTAGAAAGTTTCATCATTATTATTATCAGAGGTGTAGGATAAGGAACCTTCGATACGCCAGTTAGGGGTTAATACTTTTCGAAAGCGAAGACTATTACTTATAAATATTCCTGAATGTTTAATGTAGCTGTTTAACTGTTGTTCGTAGATAGGATTTGCCTTACCGAAAGATAACTCTTTAACTAGGTTGCCTTGGGTATCGAAAGGGGCATCATAAGGATTTAAAATAGCATAGTCAGAGAATTTACCATAGGGTACATCGTCGCTGGATATGCTTTCAATTCTACCAGTATATTGTAGAAATAGTTTGCTCCAATCACCGTAACTCAGGTTAACACGCAAAGAAGTGGAATGTCTATTGCTTTGCTTCATCACACCTTGTGTGTTGCTTAAACCGCCCGTTAGGCTATATCTAAATTGCTCGTTTCCACCCGAAAGCAATAGATTGTGATGCTGAGTTAATCCCATTCGTAAGGGGATTGAAAGCCAATTGGTATTGATTCCTGCTCGCACTTGTGAAAGTTTATGGTAATAAGACTTTTGTTTTGCAATATCATTCTTGTCTTTTCCTTTGAAATCTCCATAAAGTCCAACAAGTCGTTCGTATTCTAATTTCTCTGAAGCGTTTAACAATCGATAGTCAGATAAATTGGCTCTACTGAGTTGAAACTGTCCTGTATAGTCTGCTTGAAGCTTCCCTTGTCTGTTTGGTATAGAGGTAATGACTACAACTCCGTTAGCTGCTTTAGATCCATAGAATAGTGTTGCAGCTGCATCTTTTAGCACAGAGACTCTTTCAACAGAAGAAGGACGAAGGTTAAAGATAACACCCATATCTACTTCTACGCCATCTAAAATGAAAAGAGGTATGTTGGTGTTGTTCCCTTCCACAAAACTACTGCGCCCACGGAGGAACATTTCGGGAAGTTTATTGGGGTTAGAGCCATTCATAATGTCGCCATTTAGTTCGAAACCAGGCGTATTTCGTAAGATAAGATCTAAAAGATTGGTGTTTACTTGGTTGCGTAAAAGACTCTTATCAATAACATAGCTAGAGCCAGAGTAGCCCTCTTTATTTTTATTAAGGAACCCTGTAATAACCACATCTCTAAGCTGTTCAGAGGCTTCTTGTAGAATAATAGTATAGTGATGTTTATTCTTGTTTATTTTTATTTTTGCCTCTTTGTAACCTAACATACGAACAACCAGTAGGGCATTGGTAGGAAAATGGGAGATAGACAGAGAAAATTTCCCTTGTGTATCAGCAACACTCTGTGTAATGATAGCATCTTTTTGTTGCATCACAATAAATGCTCCTGGTAGTGGCTTGCCGTCTTCTGTCGACACATATCCTTGCAATAGTGTTGAGGTGTGTTGTGCACGAGCCGTAGAAAAATGAAGCATAAGGAGCGTAAAAAGTAGTAGTAGTCCTGAATGTGCAACTTTCTTGTGATATAAAATGTCTCTTTTCAAGTTTAGCTTAATTAGTTGTTCTTATTTGTGAATGCAAAGGTAATATTTTTTAAGAAATCGGGAAATACCTAAAAATAGTGATATTCTAGGGTGCAATAAAGAATATCATATCCCCTCAAAATGACATGAATGAAAGAGAAAATAAATGGTGATAAGATGCAAATAAAGTGTTTTTATTCATATTTTTTTTAGGTATCTTTCTTGAAAATAGAGAGTTCTAGATTTTGAGATTCGATTCATTTCAACCGATATTAATATGCTCAAGATATGTATATTTTTTTGCTTAATTACAAAAAAAATGTAAAAAAAATAATACAATATAATTTTGTAATGAATGGAAAATCAGTGAGTTATAATAATAAATATTCTGTTTAAGGAACTAACACATTGTCAACTTATTTCCATTTGCATATATTATAGTGTAAGAACTGTCCCCCAAAAGGCGGAAAAAAGCGTCAATATTTTTGTTCTGCATCATTATTTTTACTATCTTTGCAATGTATAAATAAACCCTACATACAAATGGAAATGGAGAAAAATACCCTCTTTATAGTTTTATAAAAGGTATTTTTTTTCTTTCATAATGACTAGGGTCTTTCTTGTTTATTTAATTACTTTTTAGGCATAACAAAACTCTTGTAGTCTTATAATTCAGAAAAAATGAAAAAGAATCAATTTTTTTCGGTTCTTACTTTAATGTTTTTAGCACTTTTTGGTGCAACGTCTTGTATTAAAGATGAACCTGCTAATACAGAAGCCGATATTCTTTCGGTTAGTGTTGATAATGCTATCCTTTTGCGAAATCCAATAGTTTCGAATGATGAAGTGAAACTTTTTACTGCAGATAGTACTGATTTGAGCAAAGTAAAGATACATTTTAATCTAACAGAAGGAGCAACTATAACCAGTGGTGATACCACTAATACGGACTATACAAATGCTCGTATGTTTACCGTTACATCGCAAGATGGCAATTGGAAAAAAGTATATAAGGTGCATTTTGTGCGTATTGATGGAATAACCGATTTTACTTTTGAGGGAATGCACTATTATACTTATACCGATAAGTGGAATCCTTCTGCTCAACCAATAAATAAATTCCATATTCTTTCAGAGAAAACACTCTCTAAAAAACAACTCAATTGGGCTAGTGGAAACGCAGGTTTCCTAATAACAGCAGGCAATTCACCTGCTGAAGACTATCCAACTTTCCAAAGCAATGATGGCTTTAAAGGTAAATGTGTGCAGTTAGTAACACGTTCAACAGGTTTAATGGGAAAATGGTTTAATGCTCCTCTTGCAGCAGGAAACCTTTTCTTAGGTGATTTTCAACTTGATATTTCCAACCCTTTACGTTCTACTCACTTCGGAATACCGTACCTTCAAGAACCTATTAAATTGAGTGGATATTACAAATATCAAGCAGGTGCATCTTATATTGATAAAAAATCAAAAGTAATAGCCGATAAAAAAGATATCTTTGCCATATATGCTGTGTTGTATGAGGTAACAACAGAAGTGCCATATCTTGATGGAACCAACTCGTTAACCAGTGATAATATCGTGAAGATTGCTAAACTTGAGGATAAAAAAGAAACCAAAGAATGGACTCGTTTTGAAGTTCCTTTTACCTTATTAGAAGGCAAAAGTATCGATATAGAAAAGCTTCAAGCTGGCAAATACAATCTTGCAATTGTGCTTTCTTCGAGCGAAGACGGTGCAAACTTTAATGGAGCAGTGGGCAGTACCTTATGGGTTGACGAGCTACACATTGATATTAAATACTAAAACGACGAATAATTAAAATGAAAAAGATATTATTTCTAACTCTTGTTGCTATTTTTTCGCACTCTGTTACCTATGCTCAAAGCGATAGAACAACAAGCTTAGTGAACTCAGAAAAGAACGGATGGGAATATGAAGTGCGTGCAGGTGTGAACATCGGAGGCGCAACTCCAATGCCAATGCCAGCAGAAATACGCAAGATAAAGAGTTATAGTCCTAAGTTGAATGGCACTGTTGAAGGCGTAGTTACTTATTGGTTCGATGGCAATAGCAGTCCTTGGGGCTTGTCTACAGGCTTAAAAGTAGAAGAAAAAGGTATGATTACCGAGGCAGATGTAAAGAGTTATAGCACCGAAATTATTCAAGGTTCACAACGAGTAGCAGGCTATTACACAGGAAATGTAAAGACACAATATAACAGTACCTTATTAACAATGCCTGTGATGGTAAACTATCGACTAGCCAATCAATGGAAAGTGCGTGCTGGTTTATATGCAGCTTATCGCTTAGATGGCGAATTTACGGGCTTTGTGAGCAATGGTTATTTAAGAGAAGGAAACCCAACAGGAGAGAAACTCTTGTTTGAAGGTGACGCAACAGCAAGTTATGACTTCTCAAATGAGTTGCGTCGTTTCCAATGGGGTATGCAATTAGGAGGTAGTTGGCGTGCATTTAAACACTTTACTGTTAATGCTGATCTTGCATATAACATCAATGGAATATTTAAAAATACCTTTAAAACGATTTCATTCCCACTCTATCCCCTTTATCTTAATATAGGATTTGGATATCGTTTCTAAAGACTTACACCCCAATACCATGCAAAAGAAGAAACTATGTTGTGTAGGGCATATCACAAAAGATAAGATTATCACTCCTAAAGATGAGTTTTCTCTCTTTGGAGGAACGGCTTTTTATTTTGCACATGCAATCAATGCGTTACCTAAAGACGTTTTTTTTGAATTAATTACAAAGGTTGGCGACAATGCAAAAGCTGCAGTTTTAGAACTTAAAGAATTAGGAATTGATGTGCAACTCTTTAATAGTAAGCACACTGTTTATTTTGAAAATAAATATGGAAACGATCCTAATCACCGCACACAACGGGTGTTAGCTAAGGCAGATGCTTTCGAAATAGAAGATGTTATCAATTCAAATGCCGATATTTATCATATTGGTTCGCTTTTAAATGACGACTTTTCGCCCGAAGTTCTTCAGCTTTTGGCTCAAAAAGGTTTGTTATCTATCGATGCACAAGGCTTTTTGCGCCGTGTAGAAGATGAAAATGTACTTGCAACCAACTGGTATCACAAGCAAGAAATACTTGAGATTACTCATTTCTTGAAGGTGAATGAGCACGAAATGGAAGTGCTAACCAACTATAAAGATCCGCGAGAAGCAGCACAATTACTTGCCGAAATGGGTGTGAAAGAAGTAATTATAACACTTGGCAGTTATGGTTCCTTGATTTATACTAATAATACTTTCTATGATATACCTGCTTATAAACCTTCTCAGTTGGTTGATGTAACTGGCTGTGGAGATACTTATATGGCTGGATATTTATATGGAAGAACAACAGGAAAGGGTGTTCAAGAAAGTGGAGAACTTGCTGCTCGGATGTGTACTCGTAAGATAGAGGGAAGCGGTCCGCTAACTTCTTTCGAACTATAAGGAAGTAGAATAAAGGAAATGGGCGGGTAATCGAAAAACGATGTCACGAAAATCGCTTTGTAAACTCAATCCTTTTAGAATGTAATCTCAATGCTATTGCAGTGTAAAAGCACTGGTATTAGAAGGCAAGTAAAGTGCTTTGGGTGAGAGGGGGAATTCTGTTAATAGTAAAGATGAAGGGTAGTTGGGCTGCTATTAGGAAGAATTTGGAGCGTAGAAAGGTTGGTATTGACTTGTAAATAAAAAACAGAGAACGCACTATCTTGTTGTTTTTAGTAGATAGTATGTTCTCTGAACAGTGTTATTGACGCTTTTGTCAATAGTATTTATAGTGTATGTATGCTTATTTTACAACCTCTTTGCGAGCAGAGTTGTCGCTCATTTGCACGATGTTGATACCTTTTTCAGGACGAGTTAGGCGTTGTCCGTTGATGTTGTAACGTGCTTTTTCAGCAATTTCAGTGTTCACTTTCAAGCTTTGTACGCCAGTTGTGGTCTTCGTAAAGGTCATAATGCCCTTCTTGGTCTGTAGTTTTAGAGTGTTATTGCTAAGCTCTACGATTTTGAAACGTAAAGAAAATTTGTCGCCAATAATGATATGAAGTCTGTTATTGCCTGTAATAAAGTAGTCAAGGATATCCTCTGTGTCGTTTTTATCAAAACGATGGTTGTCTTTATTTGCTTCTTTTGTCTTTTCAGTCCACTCATATGCAATAAAACCTGTGCAGTAATCAGTATCGCTACTGCCCTTTAGTAAATGGTTTCCGATCACTATTTTCTGGATAGAACCAAAATAATCGTCGTATTCCATGCCGTCATTATTAGAAATCCAAGTTCCTTCTAATTGCTCTTCGTCGAATGTTTGTGCACTAATTTGCATTGTACAAGCGAATAATAATGCAATACTAAATAAAAATTTCTTCATCATTTTGGTAAAATTAAAATTATAAATAATAAAATTTCGTTGTGTTGCAAAGTTAAGTATTAATTATAAATAATAAGATAAATTATTGTTAATTTGAGGTAAAGAGCATAGATGTCTTTTATTTTAGTTCGATGATGATATAGCAATGGTTGTGTTATTAGAAGGTAAAGAGGATAGGTTTAGGGGTGAGAATAGTGTTTTTAATGATGAAAGGGTAAGAAAGAGAAAGGCGAAATGATGTAAAGAAGGAGAGATGGGGTTGTGAATAGAAGACAAGGAGGGCTTGCACGTCCTTTAAATAGAGGAATATACTTCTTCAATAGGGGGGAGAGATGAAGATAAATAAGGGAGAAATGCAAGTTGTATAGGGTTGAGGTGCAAGGCGAGGTGCGTGCTTTTAGGTGACGAAGAGGCTTTGAAAAGAAGGAAATAAGTCTATTAGGGGCGAGTGATAACCTGCCAGTTGTCTGACTGCCAATACTCATGTGCATCGACATTGCTACTATCTTTCATCATTTTTCCGCTGTTTGTCACCTGCGCTTTGCCGTCTTTAAAAGGGCGAGCAAACTGATATTGGGGTGCAATGATAATGTTGCCAAGTGTATCGGCAAAGCCAATGAGGTTGTTTTCGCCCACTATTCGGAACAAACCCTCGACAGGATAGTCGGGTCCGTTATCGAATTGGAACACATTAAAAAGGAATTTGCCCTCGTTGTTGAAGCATTTTATCACGCCATTGCTATCCGACACAAAGCCAATGTGGGTGATAGTGTCGGTAAAAGCCATAGGATAAATGCAGCGAATGATGGTGTCGCCCTTGTCGTTTACATAGCCATAAAGCTCTTTTTGCTCTACCACAACGAGGCGGTTGCTGGTGGTTTGGCAGCTACCAAACAAGAGAATAGCCAATAAAACAACGATTGTTGCACTGCTTTTCCATAGGGTTCTTCCTTCTTTCATCTGTAAGTTGATTTGTATTAATGGGGCATTTGCATTGTTGAAACACAAGACTCTTGTCCGACGAATGGTATGTTCGCTCTTCTTGTGTCGTTCTTTTTATCGATAAGACGATAGTGCAAATATATAAATAAAAAGAAGAATGGTTGCTGGCTTCATCGTTAAATATGTTCCCTCGCAATCCTTTTGTTTAACGATGGTGCAGACCTTCGCTTGTAAAAGCATTGCTTTTAGCGACTAAAAGGGCATCAATTAGAGGATAAAAGTAGTGTAATTGCATGGCAAAAGGACAGCTTTTGTAGAGCAAGGGCGGAGAGAATGGGCAAAAAAATAATGTAAAAGAAAGCATAGTGCCTGTCTTTTACATTATCATTTATCGTGTTTCTTCTCAATATATTATGTTGATGAAGAAGATTTTTTGATGTTTTCAAAACCCAATCGTTTTGCCCTTGTCTGCCTAAGTCATCACTTTTAGGGTTTAAAAGAAAGGGAGTGAAGAGCGGGTTGTATCTACTTTCTACCTCACATCTCTACCTTATATATAATAATAGGTGAGGAGAGGGTGTTGAACTACTCCTTTTCTTGGCACAAAACATTCATCACTGTTTGTCCAACTGCTTTGAGTGTTTTGCGATCGATGTTGTCTATATTATCATTAACCGTGTGCCATACGGGTCCAAATACATTAGGACTCATCTCGGGATAGTATGGAATGATGTCGATAGTGGGTATCTTTGCAATTTGATTAACCGGTATATGGTCGTCTGTTATCGCTCCTCCTGTTTGGTTGATAAATACATTACTGTATCCTGCATTAGCCGCTTCGCCCCACACTTTGGCAACAATCTCGGGTGCATAAGCCATCGATGCTTGCTCAATATAGAACTTTGCGTTCTTACCTCCAACCATATCGAGAAGTATTCCGTATCGAGCTGTGTAGTTGTTAGGTAGGTTTCTCGACCAATATTGTGCGCCTAAAGCCCATGTATCCTCATCGTTTGTCTTCTCAATCCATTCGGGTGTGCCCCAATCTTCTGCGTCGAAACAAACAAAGTCAATGCCAATGTTACCTAAGTTGTGCGATCTTAAGCTGCGAGCAAGCTCTAACATCATTGCAACTCCGCTGGCTCCGTCGTCTGCAGCCATAACAGGTTTCTTCCAATTTGCCTTGTCTGGGTCGTTATCTGCCCATGGTCTGCTGTCCCAATGCGCACAAAGTAAGATGCGAGTTGTGGCTTTTGGATTGAGTTGAGCCATGATGTTGGTGGCTTTTAGTGGTGTTCCATCGTAGCCTTTAAGCGTTGCTTTTTGTTCAGACACTGTGCAACCAAAGCTCTTAAACTTATTAATGATCCACTGAGCACATTGTTCGTGTGCCTCGCTATTCATGGTTCTTGGTCCAAAGTTGCATTGTTCTGTAATGTAAGTATAAGCACTGTCGGCATTGAAAGCGGGCGCATTTACTTGTATAACCTGCTCTTCTTCAATATGTTTTGCTGTCTGTTGCTTTACGAAATACCCACCAATGGCTCCTGCCAGCACAACAATTGCGCCTATTTTAATCATCGTTGTTTTTTTCATTTGTTGTTGATTGTAATATAATTGCTCACAACTGATATTGCGATTATTTAGTTTATCGTTTGCCTATCTTTTGAACTTGCTCCATAACTCTTAGCCAGTTACCACCCCAAATTTTTCTAATATCGCTTTCAGAGTAACGTTTTCTGAGTAGAAGAATGGTGAAACGAATGAGTTCTGACGAGTCTCTAAGACCTAAAATGCCTCCATCTCCATCGAAATCTGTGCCTAGTCCGACATGGTCAACGCCCATTATGTTGATGAAATGGTCGAGATGACGCATTGCATCTTCAATAGTTGCGTTGCCATTTCTTGTTAAAAAGCCCTTATAAAGGGTGACATGTGCCACTCCTTTGTGCTCTGCAAGAGCCAAAAGCTGCTTATCTGTGAGATTTCTTGGCACATCGCACAATACTTTAGAATTGCTGTGACTGCACACTACAGGTGCTTTACTGATTTTTAAGACGTCGAAGAAGGTACTTTCAGCAGCGTGACTAAGATCTACCATGATACCATATTTGTTCATTTCGTCAACCACTTCTTTTCCATAAGCACTTAATCCGCCATGTGTTTTGCTTCCTCTTGCGCTGTCGCAGATAAGGTTATCGCCGTTATGACATAAGGTTATGTAGCTTATTCCACGTTTAGCAAAATGCTTAACATTGGCAATATCTCGTTCAAGGGCTAAGCCATTTTCTATTGCAAGCATAATAGAACGGCGTCCTTCGAATTTGTTTTGCATCACTTCGAAAGGCGTTTGGGCAATAGAAACATAGTCTGTGTGATTAGAAATCATGCTTTCTACCTTATCAAAGATAAAGTCTGCATACTTTTTAGGGCTGTCAATACCAAATGTATTCTTATTTTTAAAGTTCTCGTTTCCTATTGTTTGAGGTAAATAAGCAACCATTGTTGTTACGTCTTGCTTGCTTTCTGCCATCTTATGTAAGTCAACTAGAACCTCTTTGCATCGCTTGGTGATATCAACCTCTTCGTTATCGAAGAACATTGGGGTGTCGCAATGCGAGTCGAGGGTGATGATTTTGTTGTGAAGAGCTTTGGCTTGAGCATATTCTTTAGCCTGACTTGTGAGCCATTCGAATAGCTTTAGTCCGTCTTCTTCTAACCATTCGGGGTGCCATTGAACTGCTAGGAAAGGTTTAATCTCGGTACTTTCAAGTGCTTCTACAACGCCATCGGCAGCCTTTGCTGTTATTCTTAGTTTCGGACCGATATAACTTACAGATTGATGATGAAAAGAGTTAACAAAAAGTTTCTTTGTTTTGTAAATAGAATAGAGTATTGAATTGGGATCGATCTCAACAGAATGGGTACACTCTTTGCGGTCTGCGTCTTGGCTATGTTTAATCAATCGCACCATTTCTCCATCCGAAAGCAAACTCTTTGCGGCTAGTTTTCGGCTCTCTTCAATGTCTTGTGCCACCTTTCCTCCAGAGGCAATGGCAATACATTGCAATCCTCTACAAATGCCAAGGATAGGTAGTTGACGGTTGCGAGCAAGTAAAGAGGTGAGTAATTCGAAATGGTCTCTGTTGCTATTGATGTGCCCTAAATATGGAGAAGGCTCGTCGCCACTCCATAAAGGGTTGAAATCACCTCCTCCTGAGAATATAATTCCATCAATAGAATCAAGAATATTGATAATCGTTTCAGGATCTTCTGTGGGTGGAATAATGACTGGTGCGCCTCCAGCTTTTATCACTTGTTGGCAATAAGGATTACGAACAAGCACATCATTTCCTTCTACATCGCCTGTAATTCCTATAATTGGACGTTTTATTGCCTCTGGATATCTACTATAAATATCTTTGAGATAGGTTTTAATGTCGTATGATTTCATTTGCCATCTTGAAAAGTTGCGTTCGTACATTGCCATCATTAGTAACACAATACCTATAGGGCATTGTGAAGCTTATCGTGTTTTTACGACAAGGAATATAAAACTAAGTGTGGTGTTAATTCAATGGTTAGAACGATATTGTTGTTGTTTTGTAAAGCAAATATAGCTGTTTTTTATGGATTATGCAAAAGCTTGCTCTGTTATTTATAGGTAAATATGCTATTTTTTTATCTTTTATTTCTTAGATTAAATAGGCTTTTGAGTGGCAATAAAAAGAAAGAGATTGCCCATTGTTTTG
This sequence comes from Prevotella sp., assembly GCA_052173735.1. Classification (GTDB taxonomy): domain Bacteria; phylum Bacteroidota; class Bacteroidia; order Bacteroidales; family Bacteroidaceae; genus Prevotella. The sequence continues at coordinate 4,907 of JBQMYA010000019.1, read as the reverse complement.
AGCAATCTCTTTGATTATATTACTTTTAAATTTGCTTAATATTATCTTTGACGCAAGCCTAAACGTGCTTCTACCACATTTACAACGTAATCGCCAAGCTTTTCACATTCTGTAATGATGTCCATATATAGCGTTCCCATTTCATAAGTGTACTTATGTTCGTTGATGTCGCTGATATTTTGATTGCGAAGTTGATTTCTGTAGTTGTTAATCTCATTCTCGATGTTGAATGAAAGATGAGCATCCATGCGGTCTTTAGGACCATTGAAGAGGATATTCATTTGCGATAAGCTATCATCTGTCAATTCAAACATCTGATGAATGTGTTGATATTGTTCTTCGGTGAAGTCTTCTTTTTGCTCCGACTTGCGGCGAATGGTGCGTGCAATGTTATAGCAGCTGTCGCCAATACTTTCGATTTCGGTAATCTGACGCATCATACTTCTCACCTTAGCCTTTGTTTCATCACTCAAATGAGCATCGCTCACCCCGTTCAAATACTTCGCAATTTCGATCTCCATATTGTCCGAAATGTCCTCATATTTCTCAATTCTTGAGTAAAGTTTATTGAATTTAGTGATGTCTTTCTCGTGAAGTAGGTCACGAACCATGCCAAACATACGTTGAATACGCTCTGCAAAAGAGGTAATTTCCTTTTGAGCTTCGAACAAAGAAAGCTCTGGAGTTGCCATAATACCACCTTGAATGAAACGCAAACGGAACTCTTCTTCCTCGTCGATCTTCTTTGGTTTGATGATAAGGCACACTAAACGCTCTATTTGTGGAATGAACCAAATAAGAATAAAGGTGTTGGTTACGTTAAACATACTGTGGAATGCAGCCAAAGCAAACGACAAACGAACAGGGTCGAGATTACCACTTGAAGGGTTAATTCCCACTAATGAGCATGCCAAGTCAACAAACCAGTAGAACACACACATAATCCAGAATACGCCAAAGCAATTAAAGAACAAGTGAGCAAAGGCTGCTCTGCGTGCTTGTGTATTAGCTGTTAGAGCTGCAAGGTTTGCAGTTAGGGTTGTTCCGATGTTCTCTCCCATCACAAGAGCAATGCCTAAGTAGATGGGAAGCACTCCTCCTGTACATAAAACCATGGTGATTGCCATCAATGCGGCTGATGATTGAACGATGCAAGTGAGGATAGTACCAATTAATACGAATATAATGATAGTGAGATAGCTATCTGGATTAAACGAAGCAAAGAACTTTATCAATGCCTCATTGTGTGCCAAATCCATCTCTTTACCTGTCATACTAAGTATTCCGAGCGAGAAAAACATGAACGAAATACCAAAAAGAAAGTCGCCAACATACCTATAACGTCGTGTATAAATAAGTATGATTGCGACTAAAAACACAGGCCATACAACCGAAGTCATATTGAATGAGAATCCAGCACTCATGATCCAAGCTGTGAATGTTGTACCAATATTGGCACCCATAATTACTGAAATGGCTTGAGCAAGGGTGAGAAGACCTGCATTTACAAACGAAACGGTCATTACAGTTGTGGCAGTTGACGACTGAACGGCAGTGGTAATGAATGTACCTGTGAGCATACCTGTGATGCGGTTGGTGGTCATTGCACCTAGAATATGGCGTAGTTGAGAACCTGCCATCTTTTGAAGTGCCTCACTCATAACCTTCATTCCGTAGATAAGTAGCGCTAATGCTCCTACTAACTTTAAAATAATTAATATTGACATAGTGTTGTTTTTGTTGTCTATTTTGCGTATTTGTTACCCTATTTTTGCTAACTTTGTGCTTAGAGATATGCTAAACAAGGAGAGTAATAAAGTTATTACTCTTTTATGTAGAATGTTATATGTGTTTATTCCTAAACAGTTTAAAATTATGTCCATATCAGAATTGATACAAATACGTTGCAAAAATAATAAAAAAAAAGAGAATGTTACAATTGGGAGCACTCTTTTTGATATTTTTCCAAAATTAAATTTGAAAATGATTCACGGACCTTTGTCTGCTAAAGTGAATAATAAGGTAGAGGGAATGCATTATAGGCTGTATCGAAATAAAGATGTTGAGTTCTTAGATATCACTTCTCCTTCGGGTATGCGAGCCTATACACGCACTTTGTTCTTTGTTCTTTGTAAGGCTGTTCACGATCTATATAAAGGTAGTAAGGTGGTTGTTGAGTTCCCAGTTAGCAATGGTTATTATTGTGATGTACAACTTGGCAGACCCATTTTGAGTGAAGATGCAATGAAAATTAAGCAACGAATGCAAGAAATTATCGATTGTAAGATGCCCATAAGACGTTTTGAGCAACCCTCCGACGATGTTATTGCGTTGTTTAAACAGAAAGGTGACGAGGCAAAGGTGAAGCTATTGCAAAGCACTGGTATGCTTTATAGCGTGTATTATGCCATCGACGATTATGTTGACTATTACTATGGATCGCTTTTAACCAACACTTCACAGCTCTATCTTTTTGGATTAGAATTTTATGAAAATGGACTTTTACTTCGTATTCCATCGTTTTCTAATCCAGAAGTCTTAGGCTCTATGGTTCAACAAGATAAGATGTTTGAGATGTTTAGAGAGCATCACCGTTGGCAAGGCTTGTTAGGTGTGCGCACAGTGGGCGACTTTAACGAGAAAGTGGAAGAGGGAAAAGGCTCGGATTTGATTCGAGTTTCGGAGGCATTGCAAGAGAAGCGTATTGCAAAAATTGCCGATGAGATTGCTCTGCGCAATAATATTAAGGTGGTTTTAATTGCTGGTCCGTCTTCATCGGGTAAGACAACATTTTGCAAACGCTTGTCTATTCAGTTACTAACAAATGGTATTTACCCAGTAGAACTATCGCTCGACAATTATTTTGTCGATAGAGATAAGACTCCAAAGCAGTCTAATGGTGAATATGATTACGAGCATTTGCACGCAATTGATATCGACTTGTTGAACAAACAGCTGAAAATGTTACTGAATGGTGAGAGAGTGGAGTTGCCAAGATATAACTTTATGACGGGAAAGAGTGAGAAAGAAACGGGCGATTTTGTGCAGTTAAAGCCCGATAACGTGTTGTTGATTGAGGGAATTCACGCTCTTAATCCCGATCTTACCGCTCAATTGCCTGGCGATTCGCTCTTTAAAGTGTATATTTCTGCCCTCACAACTATTCTACTCGACGACCATAACTATATCCCCACCACTGATAATCGACTTTTACGACGCATCATTCGTGATTATAAATACCGCAATGCGTCGGCAGAAAATACCATCAACAGATGGCAATCGGTGCGAGATGGAGAAGAAAAATGGATATTCCCTTATCAAGAAGAGGCTGATGTGATGTTTAACACAGCGATGTTATTCGAATTTGCAGTTATTCGTTCGCAAGCAGAACCCTTGTTAGAAAGAGTGCAACAAAATAGCAATGCCTATTCGGAAGCGTTGCGATTGTTGGGCTTTTTGAAGTATGTAACACCTATACACGATAACGAAATTCCTCCAACAAGTTTGTTAAGAGAGTTCCTTGGCGGTAGTTCTTTCTTGTATTAAGATGCTTTTCGCTTGTCTTTCATAGCGTCTGCATCTCTTGAATAGGTCGACTTTTTCTTGTGAGAAGGCATATTTTATGAGCATCTTGCAAGGTTTTTACTAGCAATGAAGACTAACTTTGATAGGTGTAGAGGCGTATTTCTTAATGTAGTTTTACACATTATTATATATAAAGCAATAAAGTAGTAACTCAAAAAAATAGTGATAAGAAAATGAGTAACATCCTTTTAATAAACGATATGCCTGGTGTGGGTAAGGTGGCAACGGCTGCAATACTCCCCATTTTGTCGTATATGGGGCACTCGGTGTGCAATCTTCCAACCGCATTGGTGTCTAATACGCTTGATTATGGTAAGTTTAGCATTCTCGAAACTACCAACTATATGCAACAAGTCATTCCCATTTGGCAACAATTGGGCTTCGAGTTCAATGCTATTGCCACAGGTTTTATTATTTCAGAACAGCAGGCTAAGCTTGTGGCAGACTATTGTTTGAGCGAGAAAAAGAAGAAAACCAAGATCTTTGTAGACCCTATTATGGGCGATAATGGTAGCTTGTATAACGGAATTTCGCACGAAACAGTAGAGATGATGAAGCATCTTATTGCCGTGGCAGACGTGTGTTATCCTAATTATACAGAGGCTTGTTTCTTAACCGATATGCCTTTTAAGAGCGAAGGAATTAGCGAAAGCGAGGCAAAAGACTTGCTTTTGAAACTAAAAGAACAAGGTGCTGTGGCTGCACTCATCACAAGTGTGAAGGTGAATGGTGCCATGTGCGTGGTGGGTTGTAGCGAAGAAAGAGGCAAAAAAGATTTCTTTTTCTTGCCATATGACGAAATTCCTGTTCGTTTTCCAGGCACTGGCGACATCTTTTCTGCCGTTCTTATGGGCGAAATAATGAAACAAAACTCTTTAATTGATTCAACCCAAAAGGCAATGAATGTTGTAGAGCGATTGATTAAGTTGAGTTTACACAATGAAGATAAGAAGCGAGGAATAGACATCGAGCGTCATTTAGCAGACGTGTTATAGGTCTGTTCTGTATCAGAAATTAAGAAAAAGCCACCTAAAACACAAAATGTTGTAGTTTTAGGTGGCTTTTCTTTGTATTTTAAACAATTGTGGGTGTGATTTGGATAAGATTTGCTTGAAAGGGTATTGAAAGCTATATTTTAAAGGGTTTCCTGTTAAATAAATTGCAGTTTGTAAGTTTGTGTTCGATCACAATTGATTGATTATAGTCAAATAAACGCAATTTTATGAATGTTTTTTACAGAAAATCTTGCACAAATGAACTTCTCTTACTACCTTTGCATTGTCAAAAGGTTAATAGATTGTTTAGGTTAGTAGTAATAGATT
>JBQMYA010000018.1:0-48480 GCA_052173735.1 Prevotella sp. | reverse complement strand
TTGATAAAGATACTACGATATATGTTAAAATGGAGAGGAAAAGACATTTATCGATGTTAAAATGTAATCTCATAGCTCCAAGAAAGTTGATAATGAATGCTTACAAGGAGGGTAGCCAATTCATTTATACAATATAAAAGAAAATATAATCTGAAAGGATTTAATCCTACGGCATGTAAAGACAAAGACTTTAAAAGAATCACACCTCAACTCCTCAAAGCATACAAAGACATAAGGAATAATGTTACAAATATGAGCAATGGAGATAGAGCTAGTGGCTTACACTCTTTTTAAAGACACAATCATTTATTTGTTTAGAATAATAATAAAAAGTAAAATAAAAGCTTGTTCTAATTGGGATCATTTTGTACTTTTGTAAGAGAATAAAATCTTAACTATTTATCTCTTGAAATCCTTGTATATACCTTATAAAGTGATCTGTAAACCAAGAAAAATAATGATAATAATAAGAACTATACCCATGAAAGCATATATAGTACCCGAAACGTATAGAATATTTTGTGAAAACATAAGTTTAATATGTACTACAATGAGCCCTCAACCACATGACGAATATAGCCCTGGACATCAACTTTCTCTTCCTAATTTTTTACCGAATACACTTGATCATGAAGAGTTTGAGGGATAAGACAATAAATGATGTATTCTCATATAGAATAGACCCTCAATTGAGTTACTTAGAAATTAGGAAATGCTAAAAGTTAAAATCATTCCTTTTGCATTGCACTTTCATTGTTATTTTATTCCAATCTCATAGTTTTTACCTTATAATAGTATAGGTTTTAGGGATTAAAAGTAATTCTATTGTATTTGAATTGTATGCAAATTTAAATGGAGTTGGAGAGAAATTTTTGCTGGCTAGGATGTTATCTCTTGATTATAATTGTGAATTTGAGAGTTTAGAAAATGGAAAATATCTTTGTTCTATAAAAAATAATGTTTATTTTTGTAGAAATTTGATGCTAAATAAGCATCCTTGTATCCAAGAATTCAATGTAAACCACTAACCAAAACAAAATTTTAATCTATAAAGAACTATGAGAACAACAGTATTAAGCCTTTTATTTATCCTTTCGATATCCTTTTCTCATGCAGAAGAATTCGTGTTGTATCGTTTTGTGAATGATATTACCACTTTAAAAGAGGGTGATCATCTTGTTATTGTGAATCCAACGACTTGTAAAGCTATGGGAAAAGCATCCTATAATAAGGGAAGACATAATCGAGATGCTATTTATTCGAATTTTATTTCCGATACAGAATTGCTTGTAGATACAGCTCTTTTGGCAGAACTTGTTCTTGAAGGTAAGCCAAATGCTTGGCTCTTAAAAGATTCAAAAGGTTATTTAACAATGAAGAAAGAAGGGAAGAGTGAACTCTTTGTTAAATCTTCTCCTACTCATTCCAGTTCTTATCAGCCTTATGAGAGTTATCTTTCGATCTCATTATCAAAAGATAAGCATCATCATGATCTTATTTTTAATGTGAAATCGGCAAGTTGGGCTCCCAAACAAATTAATTATTATCCTGGATATTTTTCATGTTATTCCCAAAGAGAGTCTGAAGTTGCTCTTTTTCGACGTGAACGAGTTGTTGATGCCATTATACTAGATACGCTTAAAACAGCTACTTACTATTATGGGACAAAGACTTTTGCACTTCCCGAAGGTCTAACTGCCTATACTATTTATGCAAATAATGGGGCACTAGTAAAGGGGAGAATATATAAAGGCAATCAAGTTCTTCCCGCAAATCAAGCAGTAATAATCGAAGGAATACAAGGAGTGTATCTCTTAAAAGAAACATCTACAAGCGAAGTTGCAGATCCAGAGAATTTATTACGAGGTAGTGATGTGCGTCAAAGCATAGAAGCCACATTACCAAATGAGAAACTATATAAATTGAGTCTTGGAAAATCGAAGCGTGCAAGCAGTCTTGGTTTCTATTGGGATAACGAAACTGGAGATAGAATCGTTAATCACCCTCATAAAGCTTACCTCGCTTTTACACAACCACCAGCTGCAACAATGCATTTTATCAGTATGCCTGTGCCTATAACAATGGGCATTATTACTCTTCAACAGCAGTTAGAAAATGATGTGATATATAATCTTTGTGGACAGAAAGTGGCTCGTCCTACATCGGGAATATATATCATAAATGGTAAGAAAGTATATCTAAAATAAATGAATTGGAGTTTTTATTGTTTATGAATAGGATGAAAACCTTGTGTGTTCGGTAGAATATTGTAGAATAATCCCTTTCAAAAATTAGAGAGATAGAGATTATTTTGGGGAATAGATGATATGAAAATAGGCAGTGTCAAGTAAATAACTATCTGGACACTGCCTATTATTTTGGTTTAAACTTATTTTTATTTCTCGAGCACTTTGAACTCAGCTCCCGAAGCAAAGTCTTGTCCGTTTTGTTCACTTAGGGCAGTGAAGCGAATGAAACGAGCCTTTACAGGAGCAGAAAGCAAGATAAATTTTTCCTTTCTGTTGTTTTCAAACTCACCTTCTGCAACAGGTTTACTCCATGTTTTGCCATCATTGCTAATTTGAATGGTGTATTTCTTAATATTACCATTGTTGCTGTTTTGGCGTGGAAGATAAGTAAATCCTTTGATGTTCTTCACACTTCCGCAGTCGAAGTCAACCCAATGAGGAGGATTTGCCACAGTAACAGAGTACATAGTGTGCCAATATGTGTTTGGATTTCCGTCAGTTAAATGGGCAGAATTGCCCTCTCCACTCTCTTGACTTGATGCAAATACGACAGATAGTGGTATGCTTTCGATGCGTGAGAATGATTGACGTGCTTTGAGCCATTTATTCTCTTTGGTCCATGCTATGATGGTTCCGCCATTGCGTAGATTGATAGCTCCAGTGTATTTAACAGGCTTTTTGCTGTCGTTGATTGTGTAGAAGATATCACCCTTCACGCCATTTGCATTGATGGTTACATTGCCTTGTTCATCATTTGCAATGGTAAGCGGTGTTACACTGTTAAGACTTATATCCGACTTGTTTAAAAGTTCCTTGCTATCTTTAGAGCTTATAGGGCGAATGATGTATCCAAATGTGTGTGGAGTAGCCATTACACGGTCGTGTAATAAAGGACCACCTTGTCCGCAACTATTACCTCCTAGTCCTGTGATAGCCATGTCTAAGTGTAAATAAGTATAATCACTTTGTGGCAATTCGTGTGGGTGGTTAGCCATTGCAATGGTATTATCCGACCAAGGAAGAGCAGAGAAACTCATTTTGTCTTTTGCTATAAAGATGGCTCCTGTATGTGAATTCTTGCTATTGTCAAAGCCTGTGAGAGACAACCAACGAGTATCTTGGTGGTTACCTGTATCTTGTGGCTTAGGGAATGGTACAAATTCGTTGTTTACATCTTTTTGTTCATAGAGTCCAATCATTTGTCCTGTCTTGCGATCAGGATAGTTATCCACCATACCACGACCATAATAATTTAGTGTGCTGAGTGATTTTGGAATACGAATAGTGTAACCTAGCTTTGCAAGTACTAAACTTGGCTTGTTACTTGTGATTGAGCTTTCGCTCTCTATGCTACCATCTGGATAGATAGTGTAAACTACTTGGGTGTTAAAACGGAATTCGTCTTTTCCAAAAGGTTTGTCCTTAAATTCAATAAGCTTCTTCCAATTGGCGTTTCCACCTTCTAAACGATAGCCGTATGGAGCCTGCGATTCTATGCTAAACACAATTGATACCGAGCCATTGCTATTTGTATGTGTTGTATAATTGGTGCATTTGTGTTGCAAGTTGTTCAAACCATTTGCATACCAATCCTCATAAGCCCAGTTATCATTGTTGGTCCATGCACGGAAAGCGTTGAGTTCAGGTCCACAACCATCTTCAATGATAGTTTTACCATCATATTGAAGGTTATAGATAGTACCTTTAGTAAGGTCGAAAGTAGTACTGAATTGATCACCGGAAAGAACTATTTGATTGTTCTGTGGTGCTGTTACATTCACTTTTCCTTTAACATCCAATGCAGGACGAGCCTCTGCTAGCTGCACAGGTAATTGTTCTTCAGCCTGAATATATCCAGCTTTTGCCCATGGCATATCGTGTTTTAGACGATAAGTGATGTGGAGTAGATATTCTTTATTAGGTTGAAGACTATCATTGAGTCCGTTGATAGTGATGTATTTGTGTGTTCTTGCAGGCACACTACCAAGCTCTAAGCTTCCTTCTTTAACAGGAATACCATCGGCTGTCAGTGTATAAGTCATCTTATAGCTACTTAAATCATCAGAATAATAGTTTTTATTAAATACATCTAATGTAGCTGTTTTAGCGTCTTTCCATTTTGTTCCGATATATTGATACACCTTTTTCACTTCAAAGTATTGAGGTTTGGGAGCTTCGTCGCCAAAGATAATACCATTCATAACGAACTGTCCGTCGTTAGGAGTATCGCCAAAGTCACCGCCATAAGCTGCATAACGCTTTCCATCTTTAGTATAATGATACATACTTTGGTCGATCCAGTCCCATATAGCACCGCCCATGAAGAAGTTTGTAGACTCCATTGCGTCCCAATAATCAACAAGATTACCTACAGCATTACCCATTGAGTGTGCATATTCCGATATATGGAAAGGATATTTGATGCCCATTTTGCCTTTAACAGCATCACGAGTCCATGCAATACTTGGGTATTGATTAGATCCCATGTCCACAATATCATTGTTACGTTCGTATTGTACGGGTCTAGAAGCATCAAAAGCTTTTAGCGAATCGTATGCAACTACGAAGTTATGTCCTGGTCCTGCTTCGTTACCAAGACTCCAAATAACGATAGAAGGGTTGTTCACAAGTTGATGAGCCATAGTCATTACACGATCAACGTGTGCATCTTGGAACTCAGGAACATGAGAAAGCGATGCTTTTCCGTAGAAATATTCGTGACTTTCAATGTTTGCTTCGCTCTCTAAATAGATACCATACTTATTGCAAAGGTGGTAGAAATAAGGGTCATTGGGGTAGTGAGAGGTACGGATATGATTGATATTAGCACGCTTCATTAGCATAATTTCACGCTCCATCTGTTCTCTTGAAATAACTTTACCTGTTAATGGGTTCGTATCATGTCGGTTAACGCCCTTTAGTTTTAACGCCTTTCCATTGATATAATAGTATCTTCCAGCCAAACCGAATTCGTCTTCGTGAGCAGGAGTTTCCTTTATTTCAACAGTACGGAAACCAGTTTGGAAACTAATAGTTTCAATAACCTTTTTACCTTGCATCAATTCTCCAGCAAGAACATATACATTTGGCTCCTCAGCTGTCCATGGAGCAACGTTGTTTAAGGTGATAGTTTGCTGAAGATTGGCTAGTTTATTACCATTACATGCAGTCTTTTCCTTTGAAGTTTCAAAGATAGAAACCAACTCATTATCATCTGAATATAACTTATTTCGATAGATGCTCCAGCGTACACTTAGGTCTTTTACATTCTTCTTAGTTAGATTTTGCAATATAGTATTGATGCTAACAGTTCCATTTCCATCTTTATAAGTAGGAATAGCCTTCACATCTGCGATGTGTACTTTAGGTTTTGCAGTGACACTAACATTACGGAAGATGCCAGGAAGACGGAACATGTCTTGTGCTTCGAGGAAACTACCATCAGAAGAACGATATACTTCGAGTGCAATTTCGTTCTTTCCCTTGTTGATATATGGAGTAATGTCGAAATGTGCGGCGTTGCGTGAGTTCTTAGAGAAACCTACATAGCGCCCATTAATCCAAAGATAGAAGAAAGAGTCTACACCATCGAAGTTGATATATACTTCCTTTCCGTCCCAATTGGCAGGAATATCAAAGCTTCTTCTAAACGAACCCACCTCATTGCGATATTCGTATGTGGTGTAGTTCTTGGGTGGTTCACGCATAACACCCTTTTTCCAGTCGCCTGGTTCGATGTTATATTTAAAGATAACCCATTGATTAACATAGATGGGTACACCATATTTTAAAGTTCCATCTTTCTGAATTCCAGCCATATTCCAGCTTACAGGCACTTGTAAACGGTCCCATTTGCTATCGTCATAGCCCTTTCTAAAGAAGTCTTTTGGACGTTCATCGGGATTTTTTGCAAAGTGAAAACTCCATTCTCCGTTAAGAGATAGGTAGTCTTTTGCAAATTCTGGCAATACTTTTCTGGCTTCGTTAACCGACGAGAATGAAGAGAAAAGCGAACGGGCAGGTAGTTTATTATACCCCAACATACCTGGATTTTGCCATTCTTGCCCTGTTGGTGCCACGTCTTGCCCAAATAGATAGCCTCCAACGGGAAAGTTGTCTGCCTGTAAAGGCATGGCTGTTAAAGATGATAACAGCAACGAAAAAAACAATTGTTTGTGCATAATAGATTGTTGTTATACTTTGTGATTGTATTAATGGTAGTCCTTCTTAAAAGGAAATGGAAATTTGTTGTGTCATTAACCCCCAATTAGATATAGATAACACTCCTTGGTTTCATAATTCACAAAGTTAATAAAAAAGAACTAACTACCAACTATTGGCTCGGAATTCCAATGATAATTCCAGTTCTTTTATTCTTTAAACAAACTGGTCTCATAGAAATAACAAATCTAATACCGTTTCTTCTATTTCTTGTCTTTTACTACTTCGTTTGTAATAGCATTGTGTTTGACTTGCAATAGCATAGCTTTTACAGTGTAATAGCAATGCTTTTAAAAGATAAAAGCATTGAGTTTGTTTGTTAGCTTTTATGTCGCAACTTTCAGAATTATTCCATAGTATTCTCAAGTAAATGATACATTAAATTGATGTGTGTATCATCTAATCGCTCATTCCTAACGATATTAGGGTAGAGACATATATAAACAAAGTCGTGAAAATAATTAATAAAAGGTTTATTTTGAAAAATAAAAAAATATATATACCTTTGCATTACTAACAAAGGACTTAGGAATTAAACCATATTGCCGATATGGCTCAGTTGGTAGAGCAATTCATTCGTAATGAATAGGTCCCCGGTTCGAGCCCGGGTATCGGCTCTTTTGCAAGAGCAAAAACTTGTGATGAGAATTCTCAAAAATTATTATTTAAATAGAGAATTCATCTTCTTTTGATTTTTTTATTGTAATAGTGCGGTGAGTTGCTATTCTTTATAAAGATAAAAAATAGTATAAGTTTTTGTTTATGATTTAATTTATTTAATATAAGCACTTTTTATGAGTCGAAAAAGAAGCTTTTATATCCAATAAACAACTCTTTCAGAATATTATAAACTCTTTATCTCTTTCTTTTTATGTTTATTTCAGTTGGATTTGTTTAAATCCAACAAGTTGATAGGTGCGTTCTCCCTTTCCTTTAAAATAAACATAAGCTTGATATGTGTTTTCTGTTTGAAAGAAATTACCTTCTGTAGGTAGAATAGTGATGGTACCATTAGGTGTTTTAAGGAGATATTGATAAGAATAATATCCCTGTTTAAGGTTCACAACACCAGTGTATGCCTTTATTTCCTCGTTATAAGTTAAACGATATTTCTCTGTAAAACTGTTGTTAGTCCACAAGCCATTAAGATATATTTCACCCGCTTGTTTTGGAATAGCAAGGGTGAAATGCACATTGATATAATCAGAAGCAGTGTTGTTTTCGATGTTATCACTGTTGCGAATATAGAACGCACCATTGGCATCTTCATCGTAAGTATAAGCAAAACGCTCGATTGTGGGCCATAAAAAAGCGTTATAACTATTGTTGTTCCACACCATTCGCTCTACACCCATAGAGGGTTGCGAGGTGTGAAGCATTTCAAATTTATGATATTCGTTACCCGCATCAAATATCAATTGTTTGTTATGTTGCCATATCATCGATTCTGTTGTAACGATTTGAGGTATAAAATTCTTTCTAATGTTATCGAGACGATTGTTTTGAGTCACCACAATTTTGAACTCTTCTTTAGGGTTTTGAGAAATATTAGGAGGAAAATTAAGTACAATATTCAATTGTTGGTGTCGGTTGTTGATATCTAAATCTGTGTTGGTTGTAGCCTCAATACCTATTTTTACTTTAGGCTCTACCACCATAAAGTGAGCAACAAGAATTTTAGAATCATTGTTGTTGTCATCGTAAACCGTTATCCTATAATTGCCACTCATAAGCAATTGGCACGATTCGTTGGGTATTGAGAACGAATAATGGGTGTATTCTGTGTTGGTATTGATAGAAGGTTGAATATCTTCTATATTCAAATAGTCTGAAAAGCCTCTGATATAGTCGCTCTTAAAGAGTTGTTTCGATACCGACCAATCGTCTTCGCAATGTTCAACAGTATAAACATAACGATGATAATTGTGGCTTTTTTCATCGAAAGAGATGTTGATAGGAACGTTGTCGTAAAGCGAAATAACAGGCGGTTCGAGCCATTTGTTGCCTGCAACAACTTGCAATGAGGCTATATTAGAATGGATTATCCTATTTTGTTGCGCCCATGAAGCGTTGTAACACAGCAAGAGTAGAAAGGCAAAAAGATTCTTCATATTAAAAATCTATTGATAAACGTGCATTGATTTGACGACCTGTTAAATAATTAGGCACAGCATATTGATTATTGGTTACATCGGTAATCCAATAATAAGAGTTTACATTACTTATTCCAAAAAGATTCAAACAATCTACTCCTAACCACATATTCTTAATGAATTTCTGATGGTTTTTGCTGTTAAGAAGATTGTAGCTCATACCAATATCAACTCGTTTGTAAGCTGGCGCACGGAAAGTATTGGTCTCTAAGTCTTGATGTGGAGTTGAAAAAGGTAAGCCATCGGCAAATGCAAGCTTAAGAGACATCTTCCAACGCTCTGTTCCTGGGAAGTAATCCGTAAAGAATAGGTTTATAGCATAGCGTTGATCGGTGGGTAATGGAATTTTCTTTCCATTTAAGTTCATTTGAGTATTCATCAAAGAAAGACTTATCCATGAGTCGGTTCCTGGCACAAATTCACCATAAAGCTTAAGGTCTAAGCCTGCAGCATGGCCCTTGCAGAGCTGATCTCCATAATAAATAACTTTTACATTGTTTACACTATAGGGAATAAGGTTGCTCAAAGCTTTGTAATAAGCTTCGGCTGTGAATTTATATTGATGTTCTTTTACTTTGAAATTATAATCTAATCCTGCAATGAATTGTAGTGATCTTTGACTCTTAACCTTCTTATTAAATTGTGCATAAGTCACTCCATTCGACATTGTTGTATCTCTTAACTCTTTAAAGAATGGTGCTTGATAATATAAACCAGTGGCAAAGCGCATGGTGACATTATGGTTAAAGGCGGGTGTAATGCCTAAAGATACACGTGGACTGATGATTGTTTCTTTATTGAAACTCCAGTTGCTCACTCTAATTCCGTAGTTAAGTGTAAAGAGAGTGTGCTCGTGTTTGCTAGTAAAGCGATAGGTGTCTTGAATATACCCTTCGATTCTTTGACTGCTTAACTCGTTCTTTGCACGTAGAGAATAAATCATATTGAGTGCTTCTGGCGTATTAGGAATGTTGTAACCGCTAGAGTCTCGCATCTCATATTCATTCGAAATCTCTTTTATATTCTCCCATTTCATGGTGAATGCACTCTCTATGTTGTGCTTGGAAGTTTTGTGATTAAAAAGCAATTTTATATTCTTAATATTGGCTTTTAGATAGTTTCTAGAGTGCTGAAAATAGGTTCCTACACCAAGATTTTCGCTTGTTTCGGTTTGTGTTAGCCAGTATTGACCTTGTATGTCGTATTTCTCTTGCTCCTTAGTAGAAAACGCAGAGGCAATAAGAGCTAATGATGTGTTTTGCGTTAGGTTACGCTTTAGACTGAAAGAGCCGAAGAATGTTTGGAACAAATCGTTTTCTTGTCCGTCAAAATAGACCTTGAAATTCTTTACATTCTTAAATGTTCCAAACTTTGTTTCTCTGTTTTCTGGAGTGAAAGTGTACTGATTATCCGATATACTTCCAATGAAAGAGACTTCCCATCTCTTGTTAGGTTTATAATTAAAGAATGTCTGATAATCTAAAAAACGAGGCATGTATTCGCCTTTAGTTTCGAGAGTTCCCAATAAATATTTATTGGTTTTGTAGCGAATGCTGTTGCTCCATGAAACCTTTTGATTGGCTATTGTAGCGTATAAGCCTGCTCCGAGCATACTGATATATGCCGATGCTTCAGACTTTTGTGGTGTTTTATAAGTGATATCTAATGCAGAAGACATCTTATCTCCATACTTAGCGTCGAATCCTCCCGTTGAAAATCCAATCTTTTCAACCATATTTGGGTTGATAATAGATAATCCTTCTTGTTGTCCACTGCGTACAAGGAAAGGGCGAAATACCTCTACATTGTTGATATATACACTGTTTTCATCGAACGAACCTCCACGAACATTGTATTGAGAAGACAGCTCGTTGTGGGTAGAAACACCCGCTTGACTTTGTATAAGCTCTTCAACTGCATTACCAGTTGCTGAAGGATTGTTCTTTAAATCCTCGGTTTTAATATGCTGCATTTGTCCTGTTTGCTTGCGAGAACCTTTCACCGTCACCTCTTCAATCATGTTATCAGCGTATAATACAATTTGAAGTTTCAGTTTACCTCTAGGCTTTTGCAATATTCTTGTTTTGGTTTTATATCCAACCATTGAGAATCTTACAGCCACAGAGTCAGCACTATGTAAGGTTAAAGAGAACTCTCCACGGGGTGAAGTCATCGTCATCTTACCTTGTTTTGCAACAGATACAGTAACAAGTTCAATGGGTTGTTGTTGCTCATCGACAACTTTTCCTTGAAGAGTGAATGTTTGTCCGTGCATTACTACTGCATAGAAGAAACATATAAAATATAGTGTAATTCGTAAATTCATATAAACATTAAACGCAAAAAACACTGTAATATTGTTTAATTTGAGCGATATAGATAAAAGAAATTACCGCCAAACAAGTATAAATGTGCTTGCATGACGGTAATAAGTCTTTTCTATTGAGATTCGATGATTAGTAAACTTCGTCTTCTTTCAATTCTTCTTTGTCTAGCTTTTTCTTGTCCATAACATACCAAACGTAAGCAATATAAGCCACAACGAATGGAACAAGGATTGAAACTACAGACATTGTTTGAAGTGTAAACAAGCTACTGCAACTGTTTGAGATGGTTAAACTGCTTTGTAGATCAATGTTTGATGGATAGTAAGCTGTGTGATTCCACCCTGCATTTAGTAGTAGTGACAATACAACTAACACCACTCCTATACCTGCAAACCATATTCCTTTGGTATAATTCTTAGTGAAAAGAGTTTTACCAAGAGCGTAAAGAAGCATCAAAACACCAACAAGTAGCACAACTAACAAATACCACATTGTGATGAAGTTATTGAGATACTTCATTGGTTCCATATAAATACTTCCGTCATTTACATTCTCTGCAAATCCATCTTTAAAAAGAGTACGGATTAAGAATGAAAGGAATAGAATTAAGAATGGAATAGTATTAACTAAAAGTTGTTTCTTTGAGCGTTCTTGTATTGCTGTATCATTCACGTTATTGATGATGTAGAAAGTACCAAGAATACGTGAAAGGAACATCACTGCCAATCCAAGTACAAGATTCCAAGGGTCTAATAGCGCATCAAGTCCATGTGAACCATTAGCCCATTGGCTAATAACTGGTTGTAAACTATTGGTGATGTTCATCTTGTTCACAACGAAGTTAGAACCATTAAAGAATGTTGCAACAGCTCCACCTAGTAGAACTGGACCAACTATTCCATTGAGAACTAAGAACCATTGAAATGTTTTTGCACCGAAAATGTTACCTAGTTTGTTTTGGAATTCGTAGCTTACGGCTTGTAATACGAATGAGAATAGAATGATCATCCATAACCAATAAGCTCCACCAAAACTGGTACTATAGAATAAAGGGAATGAAGCAAAGAATGCACCACCGAATGTTACGAGGGTAGTAAAGGTGATTTCCCATTTGCGTCCTGTTGAGTTTACAACTAAACGGCGTTCCTCTGGGGTATGTCCTAATGAGAAAATAAGAGAATTTGCGCCTTGTACAAACATTAAAAAGACGAGTAATGCTCCTAATAAAGAAACCAAGAACCACCAGTAGTGTTGTAATAATGTGTATGACATAATATCTTGTTTAAATTATTTTGTAATCTATTCGTTCTCATTTGTGTATTCAGGTCCTTTCTTAATTTGTTTGCAAAGGATGTTGATTTCAGTGATAAGCATCGCTGTAAACAATACTAAGAAAATGAAGAAAGTAACAATAACTGAACTCGCTTGAATGTTAGAAACAGCCACCCAGGTAGGAAGAATGTCCTGAATAGTCCAAGGTTGACGTCCCATTTCTGCAACAATCCAACCTGCTTCCGATGCAATATAGCCTAAAGGAAGTGTGATGATTCCTGCAATAAGTAGCCAACGGTGTTTGGTTAGGTCTTTCTTATACACCATAAATAATAGTACAGCAAAGAAAAGAATAAACAAACAGCCAAGTCCAACCATAAGTCTGAACGACCAGAAGCATACTGGAACGTAAGGAACAATTTGGTCTGCAGACTTAATATAACCGTAACCAAAGTATTTCATGTTCTCGTTTAATATCTTAAGATTTGCTTCCATGCTTGCTTTGTCGTTAGCTTTTTTAGCCTCACGGTAAGCTGGAAGAGCAGTAATAGCTTGTTTACCACGAGCAATCTTCTCTTTTAGTGATGGCTCTTTTACACCTTCATTGTTGGTATATCCATTGATAATGTCGTTGATTCCTGGTACATATCCTTCGAAATCGTTTGTTGCAAGGAATGAAAGAGCATAAGGAATATCAATTTTACATGGGTGTTTGGGGCAGTCTTTAAACTCTGGTTGTGTAAAAGGATTAACCAAACCGAAAGTTGTTAGTGACTGTGCTTTACCTCCATTGTATAATGCTTCCATTGCGGCAAGCTTCATTGGCTGTGTCTTTGCCACCATATGTGCAGAGTGATGACCCGTTATTCCTGCTAAAATAGAAGCGGTAAGACCTACAACTGCAGCAATTTTTAAGCTCTCAGTAGCAAGCTTAACTTCTCGCTTCTTAATCAAATAATAACAACAAACAGCTACAGTAAACACTGCACCAATAATCCAAGAAGAAATTACAGTGTGTAGAAATTTATCAATAGCGAATGGACTAAACGCTACTTCTAGGAACGAATCGAACGATGCAAGCTCATTTCTCATAGTGTCAGGGTTGAATGTATGACCTACAGGATACTGCATCCAAGCGTTTGCAACCAATATCCACCAGGCAGAAATCGTAGCTCCTAGACCTGTTAACCAAGTTGAAGCAAGGTGGAAACCAGCTGAAACTTTCTTCCAACCGAAGAACATTACGGCCACGAAAGTAGACTCCATAAAGAATGCAAGAATACCTTCAATAGCTAAAGGGGCACCGAAGATGTCACCAACTAACCATGAATAGTTACTCCAGTTGGTACCAAATTCGAATTCAAGAATGATACCTGTAGCAACACCCATTGCGAAATTAATACCAAAAAGCTTTTGCCAGAACTTTGCAACGTCCTTCCAAAAAGATTTCTTTGTGCGGTAATAGAATGTCTCAGCGACGCCCATTACAATGGCAAGACCTAGAGTTAGTGGTACAAAAAGCCAGTGATAAATGGCTGTAAGGGCAAATTGTGCTCTCGACCAGTCGATAGTACTACTCGAGATGTCTAATAAAAGATGATTAAACATAATGTATTGTTGTTTTAATTATTTTACTTTGAACGTTGAATTAGCTCTTTTGAGACATATTCTGATTCGTTTCCTTTTTGTGTTTGCTGTTTTATATGATTGGGAAAGAAGAATATTTTTAAGATTGCAAACATTACAAATAGTTTAATTGCAATGATTAACCATAATGTTTTGCCAAGCTTCATGTTCTTAAATCCGTCATAGTATAGATAAAATATCTTTTTAAACAAATTGTTATTGCTCATTTAAACGATTACTCTTTATTATCGCACAAATATAAATATTTATCCTCAAAGATGAGGATGAATGGTGTGTTTTTTAATAAAATAGGTGAGAAAAAGTACTGAAAATATTCGTTTTAAGCTTCAAGAAAGGTATTTTTATGTGAAAAAGCTTTTAAAAATAGAGTATTTAATCTTGAGATAAGAGAGATAAAAGGGCACTCTTGCAGGCTAGTTGTTTCTCTCTAATTCCTTAATACTCTCGTAAATTCGATGAACGGGAAGTCCCATTACATTGAAATAGCTACCTTTTATACTTGTAATTCCGATGTAACCAATCCACTCTTGGATGCCATACGAACCTGCTTTGTCAAAGGGTTTGAATTGCGATACATAATAGTTTATTTCCTCATCTGATAGCTTTTTGAAACAAACTTCAGTGATGTCGGTAAATGATATGTTTTTTTTTGAGGTCTTTAAGCACACTCCTGTAGCTACAGTATGGGTTTTATTACTTAGAAGACGCAACATTTCAAAAGCCTCTTTCTCGTCCCTTGGTTTGCCTAAAATAGTGTTATCCACCATTACAAGCGTATCAGCTGTAATTAAAATCTCATTGTCTGCCACCTCATAATTACTGGCTTTTTTCTTAGAAAGATATTCTGGAACATCTAAAGCCGATAGGGTTGAGGGATAAGACTCATCGATATTACTTTTTAGCCTGATTGTAATTGATTTGTTTAAGCCCGACAATAACTCTTTACGTCGAGGAGAATTACTGGCTAACACCAGTTGATATTCTTTTTTATTCATTTCTTTTTATAATATAATAAGGTGACTGCTTACTACCAACCGAATGCAACATCACTTGCCATCCACTTTCCTTGAGCCTTTAAAACCTGCTCTATGATATCTCTTCCACAGCCATTCCCACCTGTAAAGTCGCTGATATAGCGGCTAATTTCCTTTATCTCTGGTGCTGCATCTTTGGGGCAACAAGCACATCCGCATACTTTCATTATCTCGTAATCGGGAATATCATCGCCCACATAAATAATCTCTTCGTCTTTTAATTGATATTTTTCTTTAAGTGAATCGTATATCTTTATTTTTACACTTGCGCCAAGATGAACCTCTTTTATACCAAGATTTTCATATCTAACCTTCACCGCATTGGTCTTTCCACCAGTTATAATGCCCATAATAAGTCCTTGTTTTTGAGCTAATTGAATGGCATATCCATCTTTAATGTTAGCACTTCTTAGCGGTTCTCCACTACTTGCGAGGGTTATTGTTTGTGTAGATAGAACACCATCTACATCAAAGAATATTGCACGTATTTTGCTTAAGTCGTAATTAATCATTGTCGTTATGTTGTTCTAGCTTGTTTATTATTTGGTAAGACACCTCTTTGTAGAGCGATTGTAGTGCTTTGTTGTTTTCTAATAGTTGGATATGGCTTTCTATAATCTTTGTGTCTTTGCGTGCCGCAGGACCTGTTTGCGCCTCAACAGCAGATATTTTGTGCACCTTTTTAGCCGTTTCGTCTATTAAAGGCAAAATAACTTCGAACGGAATAGAGCGATTTTCTAATATTTCTTGAGCCACACTATAGCAATAATTACTAAAGTTACATGCAAAGATCGCCGCAATATGAAGGTATTTTCGATCGGTGTCATTAAGATGATACACCTTTTTTGAAATAGTTGTTGCTATGTTTTTTATGACGTTTAGAACATCTTCGTTATTTGCATCAATAAAAATTGGTATATCACTGAATGATAATATTTTATCAATGCTAAATGTTTGCATAGGGTAGAGCACTCCAAATCTATTTGCATAGGGTGTAAAATTACTCATTAATAAGCTGCCAGAAGTGTGTAAAAAGATGGCATTCTTACGCTCGTTGCATATCTTTGGAAGTGCATCAAGAAAAGCATCGTCTTTTAATGCAATGATATATAAATCGGAATCTTTATTGATTTGTTCGAACGAAGTGGTTTGGGCGCAGTTTAAAAGTTCGGCAAGACGATTAGCAGAACGTTCAGTTCTACTAAAAACCTCTTTGATATGAAATCCTTTTTCTTTCAGTTCTACACCTAAATTGGTTGCCAGTTTTCCTGCACCAATAATCGTTATATCCATCGTTTAAATTGTTGTTGTTTTATTACCATTTACCAATATGCACCTTTTCCCACTTAATTTTATCGGCATTGTGAGGCGTATTGGGTTTGTTGGGGTAGCCAAACGCAATGAGTGCAAGCACCTGTTGATTAGCAGGAATATCTAGAATACCTCGTACAATCTCTTCGCATGAGGTGTTATCAGAAAGATATCGGTCTCTAATTTGAATCCAGCACGAACCCAAAGATAATTCTTCTGCCTGATATTGCATGCTCACTCCAACAATCGAAGCATCTTCAATCCAGCAGTCATTCACACTTTTGTCACCGCACAAAACTACTACAAGAGGGGCGTTGGCAATGAAACTGATGTAGTGTTCCTTTGCTTCTGCCAGTTTCTCGATGTCTGCTTTGTTGTCAACAGCAATGATGTCCCAACCTTGCCTACCCTTTGATGATGGCGCAAAGAATGCACTTTGAAAAAGCGTTTCGATGTGCTCGGGAGCTATTTCAGTTGTTTTAAAATCTCGACAGCTGCGTCTATTAGTTGAAAGTTGCTTAAATGAACTCATTGTTTTGCCTTTCTTTTTAGTTTAAACATTTAGAAAATGCGTTCCACAAAGGTAGATTATTCTTATTGAACTCACAACATATTGTTCTATAAATATAAGTATTGCCTTTTAAAAGCATTGCTATTGGTGCGTAAAAGCATTGTTATTGTCACCTAAAAACATAGCTTTTGCACTGTAATAGTATAGCTTTTGTTTGTCAAGAAAATTGTACGCTTTGTTTATTTCTTAAGTATTTGTATGTTAGTATAATATATAACACCTTTCAAAATGTGATGAGACTTTAAATAAGAACGAAATAATTTTATTATAAAGCAATTTTCTTTATGTTTAATTAAATGAACAGTTCATTTTTGATAGCAATACTGAAATAATGTACTTTTATTATAAGTATATTATTAATAATGTGAATTTAATAATTATTATTAACTTTAATCGATAGATTTTCGTTGAATTATACTACTTTTGTAATATAAAATTGTATTTATGATGAAGAGATTTTTAATAAGTGCATCATTACTTTTATGTTCTTGTATGTGCACAGTTTGGGCTCAGACTTCAACAAGTAATAAGCCAGAAACACTTGGAAGTAAGATTTCTAGAATATTAAACAAAGCTAGAAAATCCGCAAATAAAGCAGGAAAGCATGTAGGTTACACCTTAGATGCAGATGGACGCCTGAACAAAGAAAACGATCTTATAAAGGTTAGTGGATTATATTATATGCCATTATACACAGTAAACCTATATCAAGGCAAAGAAGTTACAGAGTTTAGAGAGGCTGTTCGAAAGATTTTTGTTGAGAAATATCCTCATATTAAACTGCAAAGTGTGGTGATTCCTCAAACCGATTGGTTGCACGAGCCAGTGGAAAAGGGAGACATTATTGTTGGTTATTTACAAACAATGTATTGCTATGCGATAGCACAAGATGGTGAAGAGGGATATATTAATGCAAAGTTTACATTTCAAAGATATAGAGAAGTGGGTGGAGAATATCAACCATTGCAAGATAAATGGCCAAAATGGGAACGCACAGATGTGCTTTCTGATAAGGTATATAATAAGTTGTTGACAAAATAATGATTGCTAATTGAATATCGAAAAGAATTTTATTATTTCCTTTTTTATTGATGTGTAATATTCATTAAGGAGTTGATAGTTATTTAATAATAAACGGTATAGAATTCTTTCCGAAATGGATTTTATACCTATCTCTATTCTCGTAAACCTCAATATTGAATAAATTCAAATTGGCTTCATTTAATGATTTTCATTATTTATAGATAAGTTGTTAGTTGATTTGTAACGTAATGAAATCGTATTAATTATAACAACAACTCTAATAATAGTTAATGTATTTATATCATTGTGTATCTCTGTATTGATATATATAAAGAGAAAGTAAGAAAGAAATGAGACATCATTGTTGTAAAATAAAATTTTTAGTCTTTACTTTTGCTCTGTTTACAATGCTTTCGTGTGGAAATAGCAAAGAAAAAGAACTCAGCCGACTTATTGTTAGCTTAGCTTTAGAAGATAAAGAGATTGACTCTAAAGATTGGCAAGAAATTGTTTCACTCATTAATTCAGACAAAAGAGCATTTAAAGACTTTTGCAATTCAAACGGAGATGTTGATGAGGCAAAGCTTAAAAGCTATATTGTAGACTTGATGAATAACCGTCGTCCTGCGGTAGATGTGAGCTTTGTGGGTGTCGGAAAAAATCAACATGTGAAGGTAAACTTCTACTTAGAACGCTCAGGAAGTATGATTCCATACGACGATGTCAATGGAAATGGTAACTTTAAAGCTGCTATTGTGCAGCTATTAAACAACCTTCCAGGTGACGTAAATAACAATAATATATACGTTGTAAATAGCACTATCAATGAATATCCAGAGGGCTTCTCTAAGTTTTTGACTGATACTAACATTTTTGAGGCAACTAAAAATATTGGAGACCCAAGCTATACCAACTTTAGTGAGATATTTAAAACATTGCTGAACAATACAAAAAGCAATGAATTAAGTATTCTTGTGTCGGATATGATCTACTCAACTAAAGACATGTCGGTAGTAAATCCCGAGAAAATATTTAACGAAATCAAAGGTATGACTCATGCCGTTTTCAATAATATCGTTAAAACAAAATCGATGCTTATATTGAAAATGCAAGGTTCTTACAATGGTTCTTACTACACATATAACTCTCCCAATAAAGGAATTACATATCAAGGCGATCGTCCATATTATATTGTTATTGTGGGGGATAATGCTCTTCTTTCTCGAATATCAAAGGATAAGAATTATAGTTCGTTTAGAGATTTTGCTAACTTGCCAGGTTTTCAAGAGCAATATCTATTTGAAACATCGGGCATTTATCGTCCTTACTACTCATTTTTGCTAAGTAATAGCATGATAAAAGGTCGTTTCCGTCCTGAACACAATCAAGCTAATAGCATTACAAATATCGAAGATTTAGAGACAGATAAAGAGAGTGGGGAGCTTGATTTGGTGTTGGCTGTAGATTTAAACAATATGTTTATCAACAAAAACTATCTTGTTAATCCTCGCAATTATGAAGTTATTGCAGATGATGAGATACAAATTAAAGCTATAAAACCAATTACAGATAGTGATAGATTACCTGCAGAAAAGAAATACTTATCAACAGCAACGCATCTATTTGTATTGTCTGCAAAGGAAATATCACACGAACAAGAAGTAAAAATACGACTTATTAATAACTTCCCACAATGGGGTTATGCTTCATCTACAGACGATGATACTCAACCAAACAGCACAACTACATTTGCGTTGAAATACTTATTGCAGGGAATATACGACTCTTATAAAAAGAATTCGGCAGGAGTTCCTTATTATTTCGAATTAAACATGAACATAAAAAAATAACAATATAATTAAATGAAGAATTTAATACTGCTAGTGTTTGGTATTGTTATAACACTTGTTTTAGTGCTTTTCTCATGGCATATATATGAGGTTCTGTACTATGAACGTGCTTTCTCTAATGCAATGTATAATGAGAATATCTATTTTATGATTGCTTTGTTTAGCTCAATTGTTATTTGGTTGATGGCAATAATTTATTATTATATTATCAACTCAGTTTATTTCAGCCGTTGGTATCATTGGTTAGTGATGTTAATGGGTGCTTCTGGCTTAGCAACAACAGTGAACTATTATTATGTAAAAAGTATTTTTACGGCTGATAAGCTAGATTTCTCACTTCAGTTATTTAACTTCTCTGTTGTTGAAACCATATTAAATATGGTGTTGTTTATTGTTGTTTCATTCTCAATACGTTGGTGGTCGTCTAACTGTAGACATACTCCTATTCCAGAATAATATTATGCGTTTATTCCTTTTTCTCGTTGGTGGGACTGGTTCAAGAGTGTTACGTCCCCTTATAATGCAGTTTGCTGCAGGTGTCAGACCACTTGATAGCAATGGTAAAGAAATACCATTAGAGGTAGTACCCATTATTATCGACCCACATAAAGCAAATGAAGACCTTAAAAGAACAGATAGTTTGTTACGTTCTTATAAGGCTATTAGAAGATTGATATATGGTGAAAAGGTTGAAGTTGCAAATGGGTTCTTCTCAACAAAGATATCAACATTGGCAGATATTATACCCAATGGTTCTACACTTAGTGATACCTTTCTTCTTAATTTAGGAGCTGTTGAATCTACAAAGTTTAAAGATTTTATTGCTTATAACACGTTAGACACTGCTAACCAGGCTTTATGTTCAATGATGTTCTCCGACTATCAGCTCGAAACAAAAATGGATATTGGTTTCATTGGTAGTCCTAATATCGGTAGTGTAGCTCTTAATCAGATTAAAGATAGTGAAGAATTTAGACAGTTTGCTAACGTGTTCCAAAGCAATGATCGTATTTTTGTGGTCAGTTCTATATTCGGTGGAACAGGTGCAGCAGGCTATCCTGTGATCGTAAAGAATATAAGAAACGCAGCAAATAACAGCAACTTGAGTAATAGAGGCAGTTTAAGAGATGCCAAAATAGGTGCATTAACGGTGCTACCTTACTTCAATATACAACAAGATGAGAATAGTCCTATCTCACGAGCAGACTTCATTTCAAAAACAAAGTCGGCTTTATTCTATTATCACGATAATCTAACAGGATTGAGACAAAATGGAATAGACCTACCACTTTCAAAGGTAAACGCTTGTTATTACTTAGGAGATGAGGTGCCAAGTAATCCTTATTACAACGATCCAGGAGACAATGGACAACGAAACGACGCTCATATTGTAGAGTTTGTTGGTGCTCTTTCGGTGCTTGACTTCTTGCAAATAGGCGACGAAGACTTATTAACAATGGACGGAAATGCACGTAATCCGATTTATAAGGAATATGGATTGTCGTTTGATAAGCAAACTATTTCATTGAAAGATCTTGGCTTATCAACTCGTGTGTTGGTGAATAAGCAGCTAATAAAATTCCATTTAGCTTATATGTACTTAACATATCAATTGAAAGAGGATATTGGACGTGGCTATACTCAAGATGAACCAGCTATTGGAAAGAGCTTTTTATCAACCACATTCTACACTACTTTAATGGCAGATTTCTTCGTTTCATATCGTCAATGGTTAAAAGAATTGGCAGGAAATCAAAGAAGTTTCGTCCCATTTAACCTCGCAACAGATAAGTTAAGCGATGTAGTTACAGACATTTTACCTAAAACAGGGTTGTTTAAGTCGACAATTAACTATAAAAATGTATTGTCTTCATTAAATAAAGAGAGTTTGCAAGCAGTAAAGAATGGTTCTTTAAAAGAGCAAACACCAAGTTATAAGCTATTCACACTTTTAAATATTGCATTGGATAAGTTGGTGGATGAGAAATACGAAGCTATCGTTTAACATTTCAGAAACACTTAAAAAGGAAGCAAAGTGAGCAAAATATTATCATATAATAAGAAGACAACAGGAGAAGGTTGGATATCTTTACACAACCAATATGGCGCAGACGAGATCAGTATGATTATCGATCCGAATGCTGGTTTGAGTCAAAAACCACGTACAGCGATACCTTCTCCATTTGCACAAATGGACCTTGTTAAGAATGCTTTCAATCGTTTAGCGATGTCAACTACATTAGAAGGGGAAGTGATGGATAAGCTTCTTGTGTCTAATGCGTTAGATATTGCTCAGCTATTCTTTAACTTTGGTGAGATGAAAAACCAACTACGAGTGGTTGAATGGAACAAAGATAAGGCATTGTCAGACTTAAAAAACAACGTACAACACGCCCTTTTAGGTGAAACAATATCGATGTTTTTAGAGCAAGATAAAGAGGCTTTTAACTTTGATAAGTTTGATAAACTCTACTTCTTGTTATATGAAAACAAGGTAATAGGCTCTACTTCGCCCATTACTTTGTTCATGGCTACACCCAATGCACAGGTTGGGAAGTATCCAGTAACAGTAGAACAAAATATCAAATTATTTGATACTGTTCGTCATTTGCATTGTAGAGATACTCGATTTATAAAGTATCTTTATGCTATGTTCAACGCTTATCCACAGTTAAAGCAATGTTGTGGGGAAGTGAATGCTTATCTTGTGAGAGTATTTGAATTGCTCTCTGCAGAGATTCGCAATGAGATTTTAACAGAAATAGGCAATCCTACATCTTTAGACTTAGAGAATATCGAGAAAGCGAAGCTCTTCTTGCAAACCAACTATTTGGCTATTGATGGCGGAGTGCAAATCTTTGGTATTCCATTTTATGGTCTTCGACAAGAGGATGTGTTAGATGGTATTGCCTCAAGTGATTTTGTTATTAACACAAAGAAGGCACAAAATGAGCCTTTACCACTTGTTTTACAAAACAACTTATCGTCTTATCAAAGTGTACCTTATAAGTATATTACAGGCAATTGGGACGATAAACAACAGATTTCGTATACAGATTATGCGGTAGAACCATCAAAACGCACCCTACCAGGTACGTCTCATGTTTATCCTTGGCTAACAGATGATGATTTCTTTCAGCCTTCTCTCATCAAACTTGATTATACATTAAATAGAGATTGCTATTTCGATGGCAATCTATCTCTATCTACTAAAGATGTAGATGATAACGATTTCTTGCTTCCTATAAAGCCTTTGTTTTTTAAATACTTTGATATTGAAGACCTAAAGGGTAAGATTGGCGGATTACCTAAGTTTGAAATGCGTCATGAAAAAATAGGAGGTAATGAGGCTTTAACTGCTATTTTGCGAATTCCAGTGAAGAAAGAAGGAGGTTTTATCACATTAAAGCGTACCTACCTCAAAGCAATTGATAACAATTATGCTTACGACCGCAAGAATGATAAAGGCTATTTCGTGAATATTGCCTTTACATTAAACCTCTTCCCATTTATTAAAACAGAAGGAATAAACCATTATAATGTTCAGTTAATCGATAGGGCTTTAGGTGATTTCGATAGCCATAGCATTGGATTATCATTCTATAAAGAGACAGAAGCTGGAGCTTTAGATGCCCAAAAGGTAAATATTCGAGAAAGAAGTTATAAGAAAGAGAAGCGTGTAGGCTCTTCTTATTATAAGGTAGATGATAACTTCGATTATATACTTGTAAACTTATCAAATAGCAATTCGTCTACACCTATAGAGGGATTAATATGCCCTAATTGGACGAGTTATATCCCAGGACACGACAGTTACACCTTTGCTGTAGACTTTGGAACAACCAATACGCATGTAGAAAGCATGCAGGCAGGTGCTTTGCCACAACCTCTTATGTTGAATAGTGTGGCAGTTGAGAAGATGGTTGCAACCCTATACTGTGGGTCAAGCATTTTATATGATGTTATTTTGAAACAAGAATTCTTACCAAAATGCATCGGAGAAGACTATTGTTTCCCGCAAAGAACAGTGCTAAGTGAAAGCGAACGCCTTGATATTGTTAGTATAGACCATCTCGTTCCACTAGGAGATACCAACATTCCGTTTATATATGAGAAAGAATCTGTGGGCTATGGCAACAATATAATTACTGATTTAAAATGGTCGGTAGAGCTTTCTTCGAGCAAGAGAGTAAAGGCATTCCTAATTGAACTCGCTTTATTAATGCGTACAAAGGTGCTCTTGGAGCATGGAGATTTAAGCAAGATATCTCTTGTTTGGTTCTATCCTCTCTCTATGAAGATAGGAAATGTGCGTAAATTAGGAGAGATGTGGGAGTCTATTTTTGCAGAAGTCTTTGGCGTACAGGCAAACAATAGCAACCTAATACACATGCCCGAATCGGTTGCTCCTTATTATTTCTATAAGAATTTAGGAACCTTTAGAGGTGCAGCTTCAACCGTTGCAAGTATTGATATTGGTGGAGGTTCGAGCGATATTGCCATCTTTAAGGGAACAGAGGCACAACCATTACTTCTTTCTTCGTTTAGATTTGCAGCCAATGCGCTATTTGGAGACGGCTTTTCTGATATCCCAAGAGGTAACAGAAATCCAATGGTTACAACCTATGTCAACTACTTTAAGCGTTTGTTCGATGCTGATGATGATAAGTATGGAGAACTAAATGGCATATTAGACGATATTACAGAGAAGCAAAAGAGTGACGAGATTAACGCCTTCCTCTTCTCAATTATCAACAATCAGGCAGTTCTTGGAAACGACGTATTCTCGTATAATAAACGACTTAACGAAGATGCGCATCGCAAAATCATCTTCCTTTATTTCTATTCAGCTCTTATTTATTATGTAGCTAATGTAATGAAGCATCACAATATCGATAAACCTCGTAATGTGATGTTCAGCGGAACAGGTAGTAAAGTTTTAGATATTGTTGGTAGTCAACGTGATTTAGATATGATGACACAGGCTATCTTCGAGCGAGTTTATACCGAAACATATATCGATAGCACATTCTCAGTGGTGATGGAGCGTCGTGAACCAAAACAAATAACATGTCGTGGTGCATTGATGCAGATGAAAGATCCAACAGGAACTCAGCTCATTAACGAGCTAAATAACATCATGGATGGTTTCGATAATACCATAAAAGTAAACTATTCTTTGTTAGATAAAGAGCATTTAACCTATGGTGATATGGGTGATACAGCCATTCAGCAAGCCATAATCACTAAAGTAAAAGAGTTTAACAGCTTCTTTATCGAGCTTTGCGATGCCCTTCGAGTTGTTGATAGATTCTTGGTTGATAACCAATCTTATCAAAAGTTCAAAGCAATAGTTAACAATGATTTAGATCATCATTTAGTAACTGGCTGGAACTTCATCAATAAGAATGCTCAAGATAAGAACAAAGAAGATATTATCGAAGATACAATGTTCTTCTATCCAATCATTGGAACCATTCGAGATAACTTGATAGAAGGATTAACCAACTAAGAATTAAAGAGATAATGTTTTCAAAAATATTTCGTTCAGAACAAGAAAATAAAGACGAAGAGAATAATTCATTGTGTTATACAACCGAAGAATTAGTAGAGAGAATAGAGGCTTTAGAAACCAAAGTGGCATCTTTGGAAGGATTATTAGCAGATTATGACGAATTAAAAAGCACAATAGCTCAACTTCAAAAGGCTCAGGAAAAGCCTGCAAACTCTGCTTTAAATAGCGAACATACAATAGCAAAAGCTCCTCAAAAAGTAGGCAAGTTATACCTCGATGCACCGTTTCAAGATGGTTCTTTTAGTACTTTCTCAAGCGAAGAGCATGTGGGGAAGAGTTTGTATGTACTAGAAACACAGGATAATAAAATGGGAACTTTTCGTGTCTTAGACTCGAACGATGCTCTTGCAACATTGCTCATCAGCACTTCTCGGTTTGTAAAACCTGTGTGTAAGCTGGTAGATTTGAAGGTGAGAATGCCTCAACGAATTGTAACTGTTGAAGAAGGACAAGCCATTTTTGTTGATGGTGTATGGAAAACAACCCAAAAAGCAGTTGTAAGACTAGAATAGTTACTCGATAAAAGATAGATGTGTTAGATGGAAATAGAAGTAAAATGTCCTAAATGTAGATTCCGATTTGAAACAGAACTACATCGTGGTGCAACAGAAATAACAACTGTTTGTCCTCGATGTGGATTTCCTTTTAGTCCTGTTCTCGATAAGGACGTGATACAAGAAGCACTTACTCAACCTGAAGACGTGCAGGAAACTGTTTCGAACATCGTATCAGTTGAAAATCAAGAACATACAAATGAGGACGTAAAAGCAGTGCAAAAACATGATGAAAGCAATGCTATTGCACCTCGAAAGCAATCTGTTTACACAGCAAAAGCACCTCAATTACGACCCAATAGAATTGAACTTCTACCAAAGAACTATGCCACTCGTCCTTTGAATGAGAAAGATGGTAAAGGAAAAGTAATTGGTGTTGTGGCTTTTGTACTCGTTTTAATGCTTGGCATTTTATACCTATTTAAAGGCTTTATATTTGGAGAAAATACCAGTCTGTTTACAGAAGAACCGAAATATATAAACGATTTGCAATACGATTCACTTCAAGTGATGAGCGATAAAGTATATTCTTCGTTTGCAGACACGGTGGGCTTTGAAGGTATAAAGCCTCAGAAAGCACCTTCTTGGATTCAAGGAACATGGCGAGCAACAACAGATTATGGTGTGATAGTTTTGAAAATTAAAGAGAACACCATTATAGAAAGTATCGAAGATCTAAGTTCTGAGGGCACATTCTTTTATAATGACGATGTTTTGTATTGCACTTTTCCAGAGAAAACCAAGATGCGTTATTATCTAGATGTAGATAATTTAGTTATTAAGCTCGATGGATTTAATACCTTTACAAAGAAAAAATAGATGCCAATAGAATTTCTTTAAATTTTAAAATATTGATGTTTCCTTTTGAAAAGATATGAATATTCGAAATCAACAAATATTAAATCTTGCCATACCTTCGATTATTTCCAATATAACCGTTCCGCTTTTAGGTCTGGTAGACCTTGCTATTGTTGGACATCTTAATAACATTGCCTTGATAGGAGCGGTGGCTGTAGCAACAACAATCTTTAATGTTCAATATTGGTTGCTAGGCTTTTTGCGCATGGGAACAAGCGGTTTAACCGCACAAGCATTGGGAAAAAGAGACTTTCACGAAGTTTTGAAAGTGCTTTTAAGAGCTTTTTTTATCGCAACCTCTATTTCGTTGTTACTCATCGCAATGCAACAGGTTGTTTTGTGGGGTGCTTTAAAGATGATGGAGCCATCGAATAGCGTGGCAACCTTTGTAGAAATATATTTCAATATCTGTATTTGGGGAGCACCTGTAACGCTTGGTCATTATGTATTAAACGGCTGGTTTGTAGGCGTTCAAAACACAAAAATCCCCATGTTTGTAGCCATTTTCCAGAATATAGTTAATATTTTGGCAAGTCTTTTGTTTGTCTTTGTATTTAAAATGAGTATTGCAGGAGTGGCTCTTGGAACCCTTATCTCTCAGTGGTTGTCGTTCTTTGTGTCGGTAGGGCTTTTCTTTTTAAACTATTCTAAGTTAAGAAAATATGTCTCTTTCAACAACTTATGGAATAAAGAAGAGCTTAAACGCTTCTTTAATGTCAATAGAGATATCTTCTTGCGCACTCTTTTCTTGGTGCTTGTCAATCTCTTTTTTGTTGCAAGAGGAACCCGACAGGGTGATTTAATCTTATCTGCTAATACTTTGTTGATGACCTTTTACACCATTTTCTCCTATATTTCAGATGGCTTTGCCTATGCTGGTGAGGCTTTAAGTGGTAGATATTATGGAGCGAAAAACGTAAAGGTGTTCAATGAAATATATACCAGTTTGTTTAAATGGGGCATTGGTTTAGCCCTTATTTTTACCTTGTTATATCTCGTTTGGGGGCCTCCTTTTTTGTCGATTATCACCAATGAACAGCAAGTAGTGCTGGTAGCAAAAGATTATATGATATGGGCTGCAATGATTCCAATTGTTGGTATTGCTGCATTTGTATACGATGGCATCTTTATAGGCATAACAGAAACACGAGGAATGCTCATATCTTCGTTTGTGGCAGCATGCTTTTTCTTTGTCGTATCCATATCAACCGCAACCATATTAGGCAATCATGGCTTGTGGCTTGCAATGCTTGTGTTTCTAGGTATGCGTGGTTTAGTACAAGGAATTATAATGAATAAGAAAATAAAAATACAATGGAAATAGTATATATATTAGTGGGTTTGTGCGTGGGAGCAGTCGTTATGCACTTTTATAATTTGGTGAAAGTGAAAGATATGCAAAGCGATGAATTGCTTTTGAAGCAGACTTGCGAACAAACAAAATTGCAACTAGCGGAGAAAGAACATGAGCTGAGAGAATTAAATGCAAGTAGGGAGCAACTAAATGATGAATTGGTGGCTACTAAGATGGATTTAGAACGTGCATTAACGCAACTCACTTCAGAGCGAAATCAAAATTCTAAAGAGGCATTATTGCGTCAAGAGCAATTTGAAGAACAGATAAAAACACTGAAAGAGCAGTTCTCTAACTTGGCAACGAAAGTGTTAGAGTCGACAGGAGAGAAGCTAAAAGCAACCAATAACGAGGCTTTAGAGTTGATTACAAAGCCTCTTCAGCAGAATATTGACCAGCTTCAACAAGCAATAAAGCACACCAATACAGAAACAGCTCGCTCAACTTCAGCATTATCAGAGCAACTTAAAGCTATGGCTTTACATACGCTTAAGATAGATGAAACGGCAAATCGTCTTACAAATGTGATTAAAGGTGGAAATAAAGAACAAGGAAAGTGGGGCGAAAGAATGTTAATTGATATTCTAGAGTCGCAAGGTTTGCAACGAGGTGTTGATTATGATATTCAACAAACCATTACAGATAGAAAAGGAAATGCCATTATTAACGAAGATAGTGGAAAGAAAATGATTCCAGATGTTATTCTCCATTATCCTAATAACGAAGATATCATCATCGATTCTAAAATGTCTATCGAAGCATATTATAACTATATGAATGCCGAAACTGATGTTGCTAAAACGCAATATGCAACTGATTTGGTTAGAAGTATTCGCAATCAGGCAAACGATTTGGCAAAGAAAGATTATAGCAGATATATTGCCAAGAACAGAACAGCAGTGGATTTTGTTATTATGTTTGTGCCTAATGAGGGGGCATTGCAACTTGCTTTGGCAAAAGAACCTAAGCTATGGGGGGAGGCTTTCGATAAACAAGTGTTTATAACAAGTCAACAAAACTTGTTAGCTGTATTGAAAATGATTCAAATGTCGTGGCGACAATTCCACCAAACGGAGAACCAAAAGAGGGTATTTGCATTGGCAGAAGAATTGTTGAAACGTGTAGGTGATTTTATAAAGCGATTTGATAAGGTTGGAACAGCTATTGACACTCTTAAAGGAAGCTATGATGAAGCCTATAAAAAGGCTTACACTGGTAGGCAAAGTGTTGTTCAAAAGGCAAACGAAATAAAAGAATTAGGAGTGAAAGAGTCGTCTCTTTTACCTTTAAAAGAAACGGAAAATCAATTATTTAACGACGATGGAAAAGAATAAATTACTCTTTGTTTGTTTAGGAAATATCTGTAGAAGTCCAGCTGCAGAAGGTGTTATGAAAGCCTTTGTGCAACAAAAAAGACGTGAGAATGACTTTGAAATAGACTCTGCAGGAATAGGAGGGTGGCACATTGGACAGCTTCCTGATGAGCGAATGAGAAAACGTGGATCGTTAAGAGGATATAACTTTAATTCTCATGCACGTCAGTTTCAAATCGAAGACTTTGATAATTTCGATAAAATCCTGATTATGGATCACGAGAACTTCAAGGCTTTAAAGGCGAAAGCACCTAGCGATGAGGCTTTAAGTAAGGTGGAAATGCTGGCAGATTATATGACTTCTCACCCTAATCAAGATATTATTCCCGACCCATATTATGGTGGAATATCTGATTTTGATTATGCTCTCGACTTGATTGAAGACGCATGTGATGCACTATTAAAGAGCTATGATAAATAAATAAGTGCGCTTTTACAGGGTGGGTAGATCGTTGCAATACTATGTAATTATCTAATTCCTCTAGAATTATGTGAAATAGAATGAGATATTGTATGTTTAAATGCTACAATATCTCATTTCTTTGTTTTGGAAGAAGAAAGGGTTATTTGTTGTTTATTATTTTAATAGGAAGTAAAAGAACTGCTTTTAAGGTTTAAATTTCAAATTTGTTTTTTTTAAAAAGTACAAAAAGTAAGGATAAACGACTGGCATACAAATGCTTTCCTTTATATTTGTTGTCTACAAGACTACCAAAATAAAAGTATTAAAGTATAATGAAAAATTTTGATTGTATTGCACCTAATAAAGAACATCTATTGATTTGTTTATTGTTATGTTTGACCACGGGTTTATATGCTGATGAAAAGAAAGATAGTATCAAAACGAAAGAACCTTCAGCTGTGTCGGATAGTGTTGTAAGAAGTATTCAATATCCCACTAATGAACTGATACTTCCTGGAGTAGTTGTGTATGGTAAGTATCCTAAAATGAAGATAAAGCCCTTTAAAAACAAAATGGAACAAGAGCTTGCACTTTCTCCTAGTAGCGGTTTTAACCCTTTGGGTTTTATCTTTTGGATGCTAAAATTGATTCCACAAAAGCATAAAAAGATGGAAACTGCGAAAGAAAAGAATCAAAGAATATTGTCTGAATGGGATAAGTATATTGCTCCTGTAAAGAAAAAAGAATGATATTTTTGCGTGTTTATAGTGTAAATGGTGATGGTTAGATTGTTGTTGATTGGAAAATATATGATAGAAAAGGGATATAAAGAAAGTAAGAATGAACTTTTTATATATCTGTTCATTCTTACTTTGAAGTCTTTAGCATTTTAATTTGATTGCTATAAGCTTATTGTGATATTAAAATAAGCTTCAAAAATATTTTTTCTTATTTGCCACAAGCTTTGCAATAGTCGGCGATTAACTGCTTTAATCCATCAAAAGTTGTGGTGTTGTATTTTGTTGCATCAATTGAAGGACATTGTAAATATTCGGTAGTAAGCTTTGCTTTTGTCTTTTCGCTTCGTGAACCTAACATTGCTTTATTGCCAAGATAAATAGCTTCTTGCTTGTCTTTAAGCTTTAAATAAAGTTCACCTTCATCTAAAGGATGTTGCAGAATAAGGTTTTCTTTGCCATCATTGTAAAGCACTTCGAAAAATTGAGCACGACGAGTTCCAATGTTTATAGATGAACTTCCACCTACATTGTTTAATACTCCATCTTTAGAACCTTTTGTTCCTAAGAAACTTCTATTGCTAAGGTGAATCATTACACCTTCTGATGCTTTATATTTCTTTTCTGTTTTATTGCCATTTACATCTTTTTGAGTTAGTAATGCTGTTGTACCTAATGCGGGAGCATCGAGATCTATGATACCACTTCCGCTTCTTCCCATCTTCTTTTCAATAGATTCAAATATGATAGTGATATTTCCTTCGGATGTAGTTCCATCTGTAAGGATAACCTTTCCTGGTGTATTATAGATATTAACAGATGATTCCATAGCCGCTTTTACTTGTTGCTTTTCTTTCTCAAGGGCTTGCTCTTCTTTCTTTTTAGCGTTGTTTTCTAGGCGAGCTTTAATATCTTCAGTCATATCTCCAAGTGGATATCCTTTTGAAAGAAGTTTTGCTACAAGATGAAGAGCAATATCATCTGTAGATAATTGCATTGCTGAGTTATACGCTAAGAACATTAAAGGCTTATTATCGCAAGTGGTAATTTGACTAAAATTACTACTTTTTAACCATGAAGAAGTTTCTAATTTTGCTATTTGATTACCTTTTACATCTTTAATATAATAGGTGGAACTACCCATTGTAGACTTGTTTACGAATACTTTTCCTATGATATTCTTATTACTAATAATTTCTCCTGCATTGTTGATGACGAAAGTTTTATTTGCAATAAGTTCTTCTTCTTTCTTTTCATCGTCTTTTAGTACGCTATAAATGCTGTCCCATTTATGCGAAAAAGCGTGTTTACCTTCTTCAAAGAGCTTAGTAATGGTATTTTTATCCAATCCGTCTGTGGTGAGAAGTTGAGGATTACTATCGAACAGTTTGTGTGTATAAATCTTATTGAAAGAGAATAATAGGCGGTCTTTTGGATTAGGTAATTCAAATGTTTTGCCGTCTGGTGAGGTGCAAATTAACCATTCCTCGGGAGTTTGTACCTTTCCTTTTGTGTATGAGGTGATGTAAACTGTGATGATAGGTGAACCATCTGGACTAGAAAAAAGATAGCCATTTTTTTCTTCTTTGATAGATGCAATGACATTGTTGTTAATTGTAATTGCGCCTTTCTTTACTTTAATGTCTTGTGCATAGACGGAGAATGTAATGGCACAAGTTAATATACTCAATACTAATGTCTTCATTTCTTTCCTGTGTTGTAAAATTATTGATGAATAAAATAAGTAATAGTTTTAATAAACTGATTGTAATGCAAATGTAAATAAAATAATGTAAATATGAAAGTATTTGTTAATACTTTTGTCTATTTTCGTTTTTATTCAATTCTTGGGAAATAAAATCTTGACTTATTTGAAGTTGCAGAAGAAAGAAGACAAGAATAAAGACAAAGTTTGTAAGGAAGGAAAAAGATAGAACTTATGAGCTAGGGAGAATAGGAGAGGGTGTAGAGTTAAAATTAGGACTGATTCAAAAGAAAAAGAGTACGCAACATAAAATAAATGTTGTGTACTCTTGCACTAAAAATAATATAGGTTGAGCTTAACCTAAATATTTCATTAATATTTTAGCATTACCGCTGTCTCTTAGTTTCGCAATACTCTTTTCACGAATTTGTCTCACACGCTCTCTTGTTAAGCCTAGTTGATCTCCAATTTCTTCAAGGCCTTTCTCGTGACAGCCTATACCAAAGCATTCACGAATGATGGTTATTTCTCTGTCCTTTAATACTTTATTAAGAACGGCTTCAAGTTCTTGTGCCATAGACTCATGGTCAACTTGACGGTCTGTGCGGCTATCATCGCTCGAAGGCATTACGTCTAACATACAATTATCTTCACCATCTTGAAATGGTGCGTCAATACTTACGTGGTGACCATCTGCCATTAGGCTTTGACCAATTTTCTCTTCATCGATGTTTGTGGCATCAGAAAGCTCCGAAACAGAAGGGTGTCGTTGGTTTTCTTGCTCGAACTTATTAATCTCATGATTAATCTTATTGAGTGAACCGACTTGGTTTAGAGGTAAACGAACAATTCTACTTTGTTCCGCTATGGCTTGTAAGATACTTTGACGAATCCACCAAACAGCGTAAGAGATGAACTTAAATCCACGTGTTTCGTCGAACTTTTGAGCAGCTTTAATCAAGCCAATGTTACCTTCATCGATAAGATCGGTGAGGGTTAAACCTTGATGCTGATATTGCTTTGCAACAGAAACGACAAAGCGAAGATTTGCTGTAACAAGCTTATCTTTTGCTCGTTCACCTTCAGGACCACCTTTTTTGATCTTTTGTGCAAGTTCAATTTCATCATCAATAGATATCAATGGGGCACGACCTATCTCTACTAAGTACTTGTCAAGTGCTTCACTAGAACGATTGGTAATACTCTTTTGAATTTTTAATTGTCTCATCCTAAATATCTTAGCCTTTCTAACTTGTTGATTATTAAATGTGTTGTTAGATGTTATCTTTACAACCTTACAAAGGTAAAGAAAATAAATGATATGCTATTATAATGTATAGTTAAAAGTGATTTATATAATGCTCTTTTATGTTTTACTTGATTTAAAACAATAACTTTTGTTTGTTTTAGAGCGGATCTTTGGTGAGTGGTTGTGTAGTTTTAATAATAACAGAGGAGAAGAGTTATATTTAACCTTATTTATTGTTAAAAAGAAGTGTCATATTTCGCTTTAAAAACTTTGAATATAGATATATTTTATTACCTTTGCATTATTATGACGTTGGGGATAATTGTTATATTGCTACTGGGGTTATTGCTGATTGCATCAGCACATCTTACTCATGTTAATAAAGCTGCGATTGCAGTTTTTATGGGGACTGTGTGCTGGGTCCTTTATGTATGTTATGGAGCTGATTATGTAATGAGTTTTCATCAATTAGATTATCTGGGATTTTTAGAAGGTTCGAAGGCAACAAGTGTTGCGGTGAAGCACTATATTGCTCAGAATATCTTTATTGGCTATGTAGGAAAAGCAGCAGAAGTTGTGTTGTTCCTATTGGTAACAATGACTATTGTAGAGATTTTGAATAATAATGGTTGTTTTGATTTTCTTATTAAATTCCTCAAAACACGAAATAGTAAAACTTTGTTGTGGAGTTTATCTATAGTCACATTTTTACTCTCTGCTAATCTTGATAACTTGACAACAACAGTGATGATGTTAACAATTATGCATCAATTGTTATCGAGTAGGCACTTGAGATGGCTCTATGGCTCTGCTATCTTCTTGTCTGCAAGTTGTGGAGGTATCTTTACTGTGATAGGTGACCCTGTTGGATTAGTATTATGGAGTGGAGGTTTAGTTAGTGCAACTTCTTTCTCATCTCTACTTATCTTACCTTGTATGGTGGCTTGGGCTCTTCCTATATTTATAATAGGTAAGAATCTTCCCGAACGTTTAGACTTGACGTTTGCAATGCCTTATAGAGGCGATGATACTAATTTGAATGTATGGCAACGCTTTGCAATGTTGTTATTAGGTATCGGGGGACTTTGGTTTATTCCTACTTTTCATAATATAACAAAGCTTAGCCCTTTCTTAGGAGCATTATGTGTGCTCTCCTTATTGTGGATTATTAATGAAATATTTAATAGAAAATTGATGAACGTTGATGATATGATCCAACGAAGAATACCACGAGTTTTGCAGTATGGAGTGATTCAAATGATATTCTTTGTAATGGGAATTATATTGTCGTTTGGAGTTATTCAAGAGACAGGATTTTTCGTTTTGGTAAGAGAAAACTTTGATTATCTCTTGAATAATAGAATGTTATTGGGAGTCTTTGCAACTATTACAGGTCTTTTCCTTGACAATTTCGCAACTGCAATGCTACATGTTTCGGTAAATCCTTTCTGTGAATTAAACGACGCTTCTTGGGCTATTATCGCCTATGGAGCACAGATTGGAGGTAACATCTTTATGATAAGCTCTTTAAGTGGAATAGCTTTTATGAAGGCAGAGCACATTTCAATAGGATGGTATTTTAAGCATGTAGGCTGCTATGCCTTGCTAGGTAGCATATTAGGATTGATAATTTTATATTTAACATTATATTTATAGTATAATTATGGCAAAAATAAATACAATAGGAATTTTGACTTCTGGGGGCGATGCACCAGGTATGAACGCTGCAATTCGTGCGGTAACACGTGCCGGAATATGTAATGGATTTAATATAAAAGGAATATATAGAGGTTACGAAGGACTGATAAACGACGAGATAAAGGATTTTACCACAGAGAATGTGAGTGGTATTATTATGTCGGGAGGTACCATTCTAAAGAGTGCTCGCTCTAAAGATTTCTTTACAAAGGAAGGTCAAGAGACTGCATATAATAATATGGTGAAACACGGAATCGATGCTCTTGTAGTTATTGGAGGAAATGGTTCGCTAACAGGTGCAATGAATTTTGCAAGAGAGTATGACGTTTGTTGTATTGGATTACCAGGCACAATAGATAACGACTTATATGGAACTGATTCAACAATTGGTTATGACACAACTCTAAACACGATTGTAGAGTGCGTCGATAGAATTAGAGATACAGCCCAAAGCCATGAACGAATCTTCTTTGTTGAGGTGATGGGGCGAGACGCAGGTTTCTTAGCTCAAAACAGTGCGATAGCATGTGGAGCTGAAGCTGCAATCATTCCAGAAGATAGTACAGATGTAGACCAGTTAGCAAACTTCATGGAACGTGGTATACGTAAGTCCAAAAAGTCTTGTATCGTGATCGTTTCTGAAAGCAAAAAATGCGGAGCTTTGTATTATGCAGATCGTGTTCGCAATGAATTCCCACAATATGATGTACGTGTTTCTATTTTAGGCCATTTGCAAAGAGAAGGGCGTCCAACCGCACATGATCGTATTTTGGCTAGTAGAACGGGTGTTGGTGCTATCGATGCAATTATGCAAGGACAGCGTAATGTAATGATAGGCGTAAGAAATAACGAAGTCGTTTATGTGCCATTATCAGAAGCAATACGTAGCGATAAACCATTTGATAGAAAGCTAATAAATGTTCTTGATGAGTTAAGTATTTAATGTGCAAAAGTATGTTATAAATTAAATGTAACGTTAGAAAAATACCTTTTGTTGCTTTGATTACATAAAAAAAAGCTACTTTTGTATATCATCGTACTTGATGACTTTTAAATTTGAAAAATAAATATTATATATGTCACAAATAAAAGGACGCATCTCTCAGATTATTGGACCAGTTATTGATGTTCATTTTGAAGTAGATGGTTTAGAAGTTGGTAAAGTTCTACCAAAAATTCACGAAGCTTTAACATTGAAACGTGCTAATGGTGAAGACCTAATTATTGAAGTTCAGCAGCATATTGGTGAAGATACTGTAAGATGTGTTGCTATGGATAATACTGATGGTTTGCAACGAGGACTAGAAGTTAAACCAACAGGTAAGCCTATAGTGATGCCTGCAGGTGAGCAAATTAAGGGTAGAATGCTTAATGTTATTGGTAAGCCTATAGACGGAATGGAAACCCTTAACATGGAAAGTGCATATCCAATACACCGTGAACCACCAAAGTTTTCGGAGTTATCTACAAAGAAAGAGATGCTTGCTACAGGTATTAAGGTAATTGATTTGCTTGAGCCTTATATGAAAGGTGGTAAGATTGGACTCTTTGGAGGTGCTGGAGTTGGAAAGACGGTACTTATCATGGAGCTCATAAATAATATCGCAAAGGGGCACAATGGTTATTCTGTTTTTGCTGGAGTTGGTGAGAGAACCCGTGAAGGAAATGACCTTATTCGTGATATGCTTGAGTCTGGAGTAATCAAATATGGTGAGAAGTTCAAGAAAGCAATGGAGGAAGGTAAGTGGGATTTATCTTTAGTTGATAAAGAAGAACTAAAGAAATCACAGGCTACTCTAGTGTATGGACAGATGAATGAGCCACCTGGAGCACGTGCTTCTGTTGCTCTTTCTGGTCTAACAGTTGCTGAAGAATTTAGAGATCACGGTGGAATAGATGGAGAAGCAGCTGACATTATGTTGTTTATTGATAATATTTTCCGTTTCACCCAAGCCGGTTCTGAGGTTTCTGCGCTATTAGGTCGTATGCCTTCGGCTGTGGGATATCAACCTACTTTGGCTTCAGAAATGGGTGTAATGCAAGAGCGTATTACTTCTACAAAGAATGGTTCTATTACCTCAGTGCAAGCTGTTTATGTGCCAGCGGACGACTTAACCGACCCTGCTCCTGCAACGACTTTTACTCACTTGGATGCAACAACGGAATTAAGTAGAAAGATTACAGAGCTTGGAATTTATCCCGCAGTAGACCCCTTAGGTAGTACTTCTCGTATTCTTGACCCACTAATTGTAGGTAAAGAGCATTATCAATGCGCACAAAGAGTAAAGCAAATATTACAAAGATATAAAGAGTTACAAGACATTATTGCAATTCTTGGTATGGATGAACTTTCAGATGAAGATCGTTTGATAGTGAATCGTGCTCGTAGAGTGCAACGTTTCTTGTCTCAGCCATTTGCTGTTGCAGAACAGTTTACAGGTATCAAGGGAGTAATGGTTCCTATTGAAGATACAATAAAAGGATTCAATATGATTTTAGATGGTGAAGTAGACCATCTACCAGAACAAGCTTTCTTGAATGTTGGTACAATTGAAGACGCAATAGAGAAGGGTAAAAAGCTAATTGAACAAGCACAATCATAGTATATAATAGGTGATGTTGAATTTAAAAATAGTTTCTCCTAGTGGAGTGTTATTCGATAACTCTGTAGAGAGTGTAATGGTTCCAGGAACACTTGGACCTTTTGAAATATTGAATAATCATGCTCCAATCATTTCATCTTTAGAGCCTGGAGAAGTTTCTTTTAAGACCGTATACGGTAAACTAGAAACGAAAAGAATTGCAGGAGGCTTTGTAGAAGTTCAAAAAAA
Source organism: Prevotella sp. (assembly GCA_052173735.1). Lineage (GTDB taxonomy): Bacteria > Bacteroidota > Bacteroidia > Bacteroidales > Bacteroidaceae > Prevotella. Next base: position 10,485 of record JBQMYA010000018.1, on the reverse strand, counting down.
TGAAGTTCGTCTCTGTGTAGAGTTATAATAGATGATATATGTCTGATTGGAATTTAAATAAAGTATCTTCTCTATTTAGAAAGATCTCAATAGGAATAATAGCAGGATTGTCGCTTTTATTATTATTGTTGTCTAATCTATTTTCAGAGTTTAACTTTATACATGGCATTCTTGTTGGAGCAGTTTATTCAATCATCTTTAGCATAGCTTATTTAGAATCTTGGCGAGTAGTTTCCGTAAAGGCACCTTCTGCAACCACAAAGTTCTACTTGGTGTTTATGGTCTTGCGATTTGTTTTGGGTACATTAGTGATATTAAGCTATTGTTTATTGAATAATAAAAGAGAAGCTATTATTGGGTTTGTAATCATTTTCTCTGTATATTATCTTGTGATGATGATCTTTGAAACGAGCTATTTTGTAATAATCGAACAAAAGAAAATAAGATGAATAAATATATAACACATCTAAGACTCTTATGTCTAAGTTTATTTTTGTTGTTGAGCATTGGTCCTATGTTGGCTAGTTCTCATTCAAAAGATGGTAAAATAGATATACAAGAGATCTTATTTGGGCATATTAACGATTCATATGAATGGCATATAACCGATATAGGTGGTCATCCATTGGTGTTGCCTCTTCCAGTTATTGTGAAGAGTTCAACAGGTTTTCATGTATTTCTTAGCAATCAATTTTCAGAAGAGCATGATTCTAAAGGGAATCGACAAGGTCCTTATGGATTATATGTATCTGGAAGCAAATCAAATAAAGATAAGATTTGTGAGCAAGTTGATGGAAAAGAAGTACGTCCGTTAGATATTTCACTTACAAAGAGTGCCGTTGTACTTTTCATAAATGCCATAGTAATGTTATTATGTATTTTAATTCCAGCACAATGGTGTAAAAGACACAAACCTACAGATCCTGCTCCCAAGGGATTTGTCGGTTTGATGCATATGTTTATTATGTCGGTATATGAAGATGTGATAAAAGCAACGCTAGGAGAGAAAGCAGATAAGTATGCACCTTATCTCTTAACATGTTTCTTCTTTATCTTTATATCGAATTTAATGGGTATTATTCCCTTCCCACCAGGAGGCGGAAATGTTACAGGAAACATTACAATTACTTTCTTTTTAGCCCTTTGTACATTTATTATTACTAATGTAACAGGTACAAAGGAATACTGGAAAGAAATCTTTTGGCCCGATGTCCCAACATGGTTAAAGGCTCCTGTCCCTTTAATGCCATTCATTGAATTCTTCAGTATTTTAACAAAGCCTTTTGCATTAATGGTTCGTTTGTTTGCAAATATGCTTGCAGGTCATGCTATTGCATTGGCTCTTACATGTACAATATTTATAATGTTTGCCATTAACTCAGTTGCAGGTTCTTTAATGACTGTTGCAAGCTTGGTTATGAGTATATTCATGATGCTTCTTGAGTTGCTTGTATGTTATATTCAAGCACTTGTCTTTACAATGTTAAGTACTGTTTTTATTTCGCTATCAAATATTCAACATGCAGAGCATGAAGAATCAAAATAGAATTTATAAGTAGTAATAATTAAAAAAATAAAGATTATGTTATCATTATTATTAGCAGCAGATGCTGTTGCAAAATTAGGTGCCGCTATTGGCGGAAGTATAGCTGCAATTGGTGCAGGAGTTGGTATCGGTAAGATTGGTAGTAAAGCAATGGATGCTATGGCACGTCAACCAGAAAAGATAGGAGAGCTTCGTTCTGCAATGATTATTGCGGCAGGTTTAGTAGAAGGTGTTGCCTTGTTTGCCGTAATTATTGCCTTGCTAGCATTATTCGTATAATCATTGTGCTGTAAAGCAGAAACTTAAAAATTAAAGTATGTCATTAATAACTCCGGATTTTGGTTTGTTCTTTTGGATGACCGTTGTTTTTATCATTGTCTTCACAATCCTTAAAAAGAAAGGATTCCCTGTAATTACGGCAATGGTAAACGAACGTAAGGCATTCATAGACGCAAGCTTACAAAAAGCCCACGATGCAAATGAGAAGCTTGCCAACATTAAGAAAGAAGGTGAATCCATCCTCCAGGAGGCAAGAGAGAAGCAGGCTCGCATTTTAAGAGAGGCGGCAGAAACTCGTGATAAAATTGTTGAAGAAGCACAACTCAAGGCAAGAGAAGAGGCTCATCGCATCATAGAGGAGGCTCGCTTGCAAATTGCTAACGAGAAACAGAATGCCATTAAAGACGTAAAAGGACAAGTGGCATCTATTTCTGTTCAGATTGCAGAGAAGATTCTTCACAATAAGTTATCTGACTCTGATTGTCAGATGGATTTAATTGATTCTATACTGAAAGATGTTTCTGTTCAAAAATAATTATATTAAATAGGTAATATGGATATAGGGCTTATTTCTGTACGTTATGCTTTAGCTCTTTTGAAAGGGTCACAAGAGGTAAATAACGAAACAGAAGTATACAATTGTATGCAATCTTTGTTTAATGCTTTTTTAGAGGTGAAGCCTTTAAGAGAAGCAATGAATAATCCTACGTTTTCGAAAGGGCAGAAGAATCAATTGCTCTTAACGGTATTTCAAAATGAAGTTCCAACCGTTCTAAAGCGTTTCATAACTCTTGTACTCAATGAATCACGAGAAGAACTTCTCCAATTCATGGCTGCTTCTTATATCACATTATATCGTAAGGACAAGAACATCATAAGTAGTAAACTCATAACTGCTACAGAAGTGACTCCCGAAATGGAGCAAAAGATGGCAGATATGATTAAGAAGAAGACAAACGGAACAGTTGAATTCGAAACAAAGGTTGATCCAGAGATTATTGGCGGATTCATATTAGAATACGACACCTATCGAATGGACGCTAGTGTAAAGAGCGAACTCAACAAACTTTTAGTTTCATTGAAAGGCTAGAGGTTTACTTTTTGTCTATTCCTAGTAAATAAATAAAAAAGAAAAGATGTCAGATAAAATAAAGCCAAGTGAAGTTTCTGAAGTTCTTCTTCAGCAATTAAAAGACTTTGAAGACTCTGCAAAGTTCGATGAAGTGGGTACAGTGCTCACTGTTGGAGATGGAGTTGCACGTGTTTATGGCTTAAGAAATGCCGAAGCGAGCGAACTTCTTGAATTCGAAAACGGAACAATGGGTATTGTGATGAACCTCGAAGAAGACAACGTTGGATGTATTCTTTTAGGTTCTACCGAAGGTATCAAAGAAGGACAAACGGTAAAACGTACTCATCGCATTGCATCTATTCGAGTAAACGACAATATGCTTGGAAGAGTTATTAATCCACTTGGAGAAGCAATTGACGGCAAGGGAGATATCGATTTAACCGAATCTTTCGAAATGCCACTCGATAGAAAGGCACCAGGAGTTATCTATCGTCAGCCTGTTAAAGAACCTCTTCAAACAGGAATCAAGTCTGTCGACTCAATGATTCCAATCGGTAGAGGACAACGTGAGCTAATTATTGGTGACCGTCAGACAGGTAAAACAGCCATAGCTGTCGACACTATTCTCAATCAAAAGAGTTTCTACGAACAAGGAAAGCCCGTTTATTGTATCTATGTAGCAATTGGACAAAAGGCTTCAACCGTTGCAACTCTTGTGCAAAACCTTAAAGAGCGTGGTGCAATGCCCTACACAATAGTTGTGGCTGCTACTGCTGCAGATTCTGCTGCGATGCAATATTACGCTCCATTTGCTGGTGCTGCAATTGGTGAATACTTTAGAGATAGAGGATATTCTGCACTTGTTGTGTACGATGATTTATCTAAACAAGCTGTTGCTTATCGTGAGGTGAGTTTGATTCTTCGTCGTCCTTCAGGTCGTGAAGCTTATCCAGGAGACGTATTCTACCTACATTCTCGTTTGCTAGAGCGTGCTGCACGTATCAACGACCAACAAGAAGTAGCAGAACAAATGAACGACCTTCCAGAATGTATGAAGGGACATGTTAAAGGAGGTGGATCGCTAACCGCTCTTCCTGTTATTGAAACACAGGCAGGAGACGTTTCAGCTTACATTCCAACTAACGTGATTTCAATTACCGACGGACAGATATATCTTGAGAGCGACTTGTTCAATCAAGGTTTCCGACCAGCCATTAACGTAGGTATTTCAGTATCTCGTGTGGGTGGATCTGCGCAAATCAAGAGTATGAAGAAAGTGGCAGGAACACTTAAAATCGATATGGCTCAATATCGTGAGTTAGAGGCTTTCTCTAAATTCTCTAGTGATATGGACGCTGTAACCGCAATGACTCTAGACAGAGGACGTAAGAACAATCAGTTACTTATACAGCCACAATACAGTCCTATGCCTGTAGGAGAGCAGATTGCTATATTATATTGTGGTGTAAAAGGATTGATGAAAGATATTCCTGTAGAGCAAATCAGAGAGAGTCAAGATCTCTTCCTCGAAACAATGCGCAACAATCATCAAGCGGTGTTAGCATCTCTTGGTGCAGGAGAGTTGACAGACGAAGCTATAAAGGCTATCGAAGAGGTAATGGCTAGTATCTCTCAACAATATAAAAACTAAGCTATGGCGTCACTGAAAGAAATTAAGAATAGAATAGCAAGCGTCAATAACACCCGTAAGATTACGAGTGCTATGAAAATGGTTGCATCTTCTAAGTTGCATCATGCTCAGCAAATGATAGAGAACATGCTGCCCTACGACAATATGTTAGAGCACATTCTAAAATCGTTTTTAGTTTCTTCTCCCGACGTGTCGAGCCCTTTCTGCCAAGAAAGAACTGCAATTAAAAGAGTAGCTTTAGTAGTATTCTCGTCTAATAGTTCTTTATGTGGAGGCTTCAATATGAATGTCCTTAAGAAGATGCAAGCCGTGGTAGATAGCTATTCGCATCTTTCTAAAGAGAACATTGTTGTTTATCCCATAGGAAGAAAAGCATACGATAAAGCTCAAAAGCTAAATGTTACATGTGCGGGAGATTTCTCTCAGCTCATAGATAATGGTAGTGCGCAAGATTGCCAACGCCTTTCTCAAAGCATTGCAGCAAAGTTTATTGATGGAGAGTTCGATAAAGTAGAACTCGTTTATCATCATTTCGAGAGTGTAGGTTCACAGGTTTTAACTCAAAGAACGTTCCTTCCTATCGATTTAGCCACAGAGGTGAATAGAGAAGAAGAGCGAGATTTAAAATCAGTTCTTGCAACAGCCGAGAGTCAAGAATATCTAAAGCAGCATAGGGTAGAGCGCAGCTTAGGTTCAAAAAAAGAAAAAGTGCTTTATCACGACAATTTTATTGTTGAGCCAAGTGTGTCTACCGTGTTAGAAACGCTTATCCCTAAGCAGCTCAATTTGATGTTCTATACCGCTTTGCTCGATAGTGTTGCTAGCGAACATGCTGCCCGAATGGTGGCAATGCAAACTGCAACCGACAATGCAGATGAGTTGTTAAGAGGATTAAGTTTGCAATATAACAAAAGCAGACAACAAGCTATTACAAACGAATTGCTTGATATTGTTGGAGGATCAATTAATAATTAATAGATTAGCTCATCATCATAAAAGCGATAAACAACACCGATTGTTTATCGCTTTTGTTGTTTTAGGTACTTGGTAATTGGAATTTAGGTATATATTGTTTGATTTTATTTTCTATTATAAAGACATTTGTTTGTTTTCTGTTAGGAACTTCTCTTTCTTATTTTTTTTAGATTGTATTTTTTTAGTTATAAAGCTTGAAAAGAATGAAGTATAGTCTTTAAATTCTCATAATAAAGATGCCATTTCTTTTGATTTTTATTATATAATAGCGTTGTTTTTATAGGCTAAAAGTATTGTTCTTATATTCTATTTTCATTACTATTGCAAAATAATTTTATTGTTATTATGCTTGTAACTTTATAGTGATAAGAAAGACTTTTCTTTATGTTTGGTTGTGTCGAAAAGATCTTATACAATTCTACTGAAGATGTTGTTGTAAAAGTTGATTTAATTTGCAAATAAATATTAATGTGTCGTAGGCGAATTAAGATAGGTTTAAAGTATTAAACTTTATAGTTCATGCCATTATTACATCAATTTTACGTATCTTTGCAACATATTATAATGTTCGGAATATTCTTAAAAGAATATTTGGTGCATTGGTTTTTCCAAATCATGTAATAAGAGTTTTTGCATGCATAATGAAAGAAATAGCTAAGAAAGGATTTAAATTATAATAAAGAAGAGATAAGCTATGGGTATATTTGGATTTTTTAATAAGAACAACAAAGAAACTTTAGATAAAGGATTAGAGAAAACCAAGCAGAGCGTTTTTGGTAAATTAGCAAAAGCAATCGTAGGAAAATCTAAAGTTGATGATGATGTTCTAGATAGTTTAGAAGAAATTTTGATTTCTTCTGATGTTGGTGTTGATACCACTTTAAAAATCATTGAGCGCATAGAAGAGCGCATTGCACGAGATAAATATGTATCAACAAGCGAGCTAAATGGAATATTGCGTGAAGAAATTTCGGCTCTTTTAACAGAGAATAATACATTTGATAGCGACTCTTGGGATCTTCCTTCCGACCGAAAACCATACGTAATACTTGTAGTTGGTGTGAATGGCGTTGGTAAAACTACCACCATTGGTAAGCTCGCTTATCAATTTAAGAAAGCTGGCAAGAAAGTGTATTTAGGTGCAGCAGACACTTTTAGAGCCGCTGCAGTTGAGCAAATATCTATTTGGGGAGACCGAGTTGGTGTTCCAGTTGTTAAACAACAGATGGGAGCAGACCCTGCTTCGGTAGCTTTCGACACACTATCTTCTGCCAAAGCAAATGATGCTGATGTGGTATTAGTAGATACTGCAGGTCGTTTACACAATAAAGTTGGTTTGATGAACGAGTTGAAGAAGATTAAAGATGTGATGAAAAAAGTATTCCCAACAGCTCCAGATGAGGTGTTGTTGGTGCTTGATGGATCTACAGGTCAAAACGCTTTTGAACAAGCAAAGCAGTTTTCTGCAGTGACACAAATCACGTCTTTGGCTATAACAAAACTCGATGGAACAGCTAAAGGTGGAGTAGTTATTGGTATATCAGACCAATTAAAGGTTCCTGTAAAGTATATCGGATTAGGCGAAGGAATGGAAAATCTACAACTATTTAATAAAAAGCAGTTCGTCGATTCACTCTTTAATGAAAACAAATAGTGTCTCTTTAGGTAAGGTGACACAAACAAAAACATTATATCAGCAAATTATTGTAGTTTAGGATAATAGTAAATGAAGAAGAATCAGATAGATATCGTAACTATGGGATGCTCGAAAAATCTTGTGGATAGCGAAACCTTAATGAAGCAATTCGAGGCAAATGGCTATCATTGCACACACGATGCAAAGCGACCACAAGGTGAAATTGCAGTTATAAATACCTGTGGTTTCATTGAAAGTGCAAAAGAAGAAAGCATCAATACGATATTAGAATTTATACAAGCAAAAGAAGAAGGACGCCTTAATAAACTGTATGTGATGGGCTGTCTTTCGCAAAGATATAAAGATGAACTAGAAGCAGAGATGCCACAAGTAGACAAGTTCTATGGCAAGTTTAATTATAAACAACTGCTTACAGATCTCGGAAAATCGTTCGTTCCATCGTGTGACGGACAAAGACATTTAACGACTCCACGTCATTATGCCTACCTTAAAATAAGTGAAGGCTGTAATAGACAATGTGCTTATTGTGCTATTCCTGCAATGACAGGTAAGCATCAGAGCCGAAAGAAAGAAGAAATTATCAACGAAGTGAAAGAACTCGTTGCGCAAGGAGTTAAAGAATTACAGATAATTGCCCAAGAGTTAACCTATTATGGTGTTGATTTAGATGGCAGAAGACAGATTGCAGAGCTGATAGAAGCTATAGCAGATGTGCCTGGTGTGAAGTGGATTCGCTTGCATTACGCTTATCCTAATGAGTTCCCACTTGAACTTTTAGATGTAATGCGACGTAAACCAAATATTTGTAAGTACTTAGATATCGCCCTTCAGCATATTTCTGATCCTGTACTTGCAAAGATGAAACGTAATGTTTCGAAAGAAGAAACATTGAACTTGATAAAGAAAATACGTGAAGCAGTTCCTGGAATACATCTAAGAACCACTCTTATGGTGGGGCATCCAGGTGAAACGAAAGAGGCGTTTCAAGAGCTTTTAGACTTTGTTCGTGAAACTCGTTTCGAGCGAATGGGTGCTTTTGCCTATTCGGAAGAAGAGGGAACATATAGTGCTTGCCATTATGAAGATGAGATTTCTGCAGAAGAAAAGCAGAGAAGGCTTGATGAACTGATGGCACTTCAACAAGAGATTAGTTCTGAAATTGAAGAAGAAAAGGTTGGGAAAGTATTACTTACCGTCATAGATAGAAAAGAAGGCGACTACTATATTGGTAGAAGTGAATTCTGTTCTCCTGAAGTTGATCCAGAAATACTTATTCCCGCAACTCGTCGCTTGCGTGTCGGTACATTCTATAATGTAAAGATAACAAATAGTGATGCATTTGATTTATATGGAGAGATAGTATAAAGCAATGAATAATAAAGAGTTTATTACCGAATTATCAAGACAGTTAGAATACACACAAGAGCATACCCAAGGGTGTATTCGCTGTGTCATTGATGCAATGTCGATGGCTTTTGACAATGGAGAAAGTGTGTCTGTTGCTGGTTTTGGATCGTTTGAAGTAAAGAAAAGACTAGAGCGAATAATGGTTAATCCATCGACAGGACAACGTATGATAGTTCCTCCTAAATTGGTTTTAAACTTCAAACCATCTGCATCTATTAAGGAAGAATTGAAGAAAGGAGGCTTAGCAGATGTCTAAAAACTCGTTTCTTATTGAAATGCTTACTTCTAAAATGGGTTTAGAAGTGACAGAAGCAGAGACCTTTATCTCCGTCATGTTTAAGGTCGTGAATGAAGGTTTGAGAGAAGATAAGCTGGTAAAGATAAAAGGACTAGGCACTTTTAAACTGACAAAAGTTAGTGCAAGAGAAAGTGTTGATGTGAATACAGGTGAGCGTATTGTTATTGAAGGACGAGAAAAAATTTCGTTTATCCCCGATAATTATATGCGAGATTTGGTTAATAGCCCATTTGCTCAATTCGAAACGGTTGTCCTTAATGATGGAGTTGACTTTTCTGCTATCGATGAAAAATATGCGTTAAATGAATTAGAAGATAATTCTTCACTCCTTTTGTTGAAAGAAGATTCACTTGAACCTATTGTTGAAGAGTCTAAAAATATTCTTTCTTCTATTGAAGAGGCAAAAGAAACATTGGCTCAATTTAATGAGATAGAAGAAGAAAAAACTGTAGAAGCTCCTATTTTCATTACAGAGATAGAGGCAGAAAAATTATTGGTAGTAGAGCAAGAAGAAAGCAATGAAGACGTTAAGCTACAGGTTTCTGGACCCATTTCTTTCCAACTTTCTCCGCAACAATTATCTGCATTGAACGCAAAAGAAAATAATTCTGTTAGCGTAGAAAAAGCAGAAGCTCCTGAAATTTCTTATGTTACAAGTGAAAAAGACTCTGGTCAGATTGAAGAAGAACCACAGCTCATTGTAGAAACAGAAAAAATAGAGGGAAAAGAAGAGACGGAAACCAGCGAAGAAGACTCTGAAGAAGTGGAAGAAATAGAAGAATCAAGTTCTCGAAGTTATGTAAAGCTCTTGTTTTTTTCCATTCTACTCATTGCATGTCTAGCTATTGGAGCAGGTGTTGGATATTATTTCTTTCAGCAAAAAACTAAAGAAATGGTAAAAAATCAATCACAACATTCTACTCATAAAGTGGTTATTCCCGAAAAGCAAATTAATAACTCTGTTGCGGTTGTAGATAGTTCGAAAAAGAAGCAGGCTACAGCTATGGTTGATTCAATCACAAAAAAGAATACTCAAGCTGTGATTGTGAAGACTGAAAAGTCTACAGTTGAAGAAGAAAAAATAGCTTTCGACTCAAAACAATATAACAAAGATCCTCGTATTCGTACAGGTGCTTATATAATAATAGGTGTAGAAAAAGAAATAGAAGTAAAGTCAGGACAAACCTTATATTCGTTAAGTAGAAGATATTTAGGTCCAGATATGGAATGTTATGTTGAAGCCATAAATGGGAAAAAGGAGTTTATAGCAGGCGAAAAGATGAAAATTCCTACTTTGAAACTAAAGAAAAAGAAGCACCGTGTGCATGTCGAAGTAGAAGAATAGGGTAGCATTAGTTATTCTAATGCATAAAAGTTATTATTTAAAAGACGAAATATTATGATGAAATTCTATCCAACTTGAAATGTAGTAGGGTAGAATTTTTCATTTTAAAGACTGGCTGTTGATATCTGAAATGCGAGATTAAAAGAAGGGCAAAGCTATTAAAAACAAAAAAGAGATGATCGAAAAATCATCTCTTTTTTATGTACACCCTTAGGGATTCGAACCCTAGACCCACTGATTAAGAGTCAGTTGCTC
>JBQMYA010000017.1:0-51139 GCA_052173735.1 Prevotella sp. | reverse complement strand
TGGTATTACATCAAGTCATGTTCTCACTATCGACAGTTGGCAGACCATTAACCTCGATGATCAGAACGATTGTTCCTGTCAGTTCGGTGTAGAGTTTCTCATACTCTGGACTTGCACCAAAGTCGTCTGTCAGTTCGTACTTATTGAAAACGCTTTGCACAGCTTTATTCTTTAGAAGTATTGGTGTTAGTCTTTCGGGGAGTGGGGAGGGCAGTTCTTTCTCGAACTCATTCTCTAAGACAGATACAAGCGTGTCGTACTTTGAGAAGTGCAGTCCTTGATACAGAACTTCGCTTGCCATTGTCTCTGCCTCTGGGTGAGAAAAACCTTGTGCTATAGCATCGCAGTAAGCTGTCAATGCTTCGTCTGCGCGAGCAGTTATAAACGTATTTTCATTCACTCTCTCTGGATAATGCTCTCCGAGATATGCTTCCAACTTCAAACGGAAATAAGAAAGCTCTTTCTTTGTTGTTTTCATATTTTTATTGATTAGATTGTACTATTTTTTTTCGTGTAATACTGTTTAGTTACTTTAGTTGCTGGCGAATTTATAAAATTGAACTTATCTAATTTTTTGGACACCATAAGCATATCATTCTCTATTTTCTTGTTTGTTATGCGAGCATAAAGTTGTGTAGTGGTAATACTTGAATGTCCTAACATCTTTGATACAGACTCAACAGGAACACCTTTGGTAAGCATCATTGTTGCAAAAGTATGTCGAGCCATGTGAAAAGTAAGGTTCTTATTGATACCACAAACATCTGCAATTTCCTTCAGATAAGAGTTCATTCGTTGATTACTGAGAATGGGTATAAGTCTACCATTTTTAGCACAGCCTGCATATTTCTCTATAATCATTTTTGGAATATCAAGAAGAAGGATATGACTTAACGTATCGGTTTTCTTTCTTGCCGTAACTATCCACTGCTTTCCATCCATTGTAATTATATTTTCATCTGTAAGGTTGGCTACATCAACATAAGCTAAACCTGTAAAACATGAAAACAAAAATATGTCTCGAACATTGATCAGTCGTTGCGTAGCAAATTCTTTATGCATAATAGTATCAATCTCTTCATCTGTAAGAAATCCTCGATCCACACGCTTGGTCTTAAAGTGGATGTTGAGAAAAGGATCATGATTGAACACACCAGCCTTACGTCCAAATATGATGACTGTTTTGAATGTTTTTAAGGTTTTAATAGCTGTGTTAAAACTTTGTCCCACTATTGTTCGAAGATAAACATCAAAATCATGAATAACGATAGGTGTAAGTTCAATGGCATTAAGATCTGTTCGGGCATATTTTATTTCAAGAAAGTGAGTAAAGTGGCGCTTACATATATCAAACTTGCGATAGTTTGCCTTACTTACACCACAGCCTATTTGTGCATACATATCATTATTGTATTTGGTAAACAATGAGAGTACGGTTTCCATGCCCTCCCGCTTGCCCAAATATTCAGACTTAATCCGTTCTAAACTTAACTCTTCAGAAAATTCCAAGCGCTGGAATATTACCTGAAGGTCAGTGCTAATGCTCGTCAACTGGGCATTGGTAGCCAAGGTCTCCTTAGTTCTTCCTCGTACTTTACCCAATGTACTGTCCCACATTTCTGGGTCAATGCTAACCCCCGTTGTTCCGAGAGCTACTCTTTCTCCATTAAGATGAATACGCATCATAACTGACGCTTTTCCTTCCTTGTTTAAATAATTGCTTCGCAAATAGAAGCTTGTTCTAAAAATACTCTTCATAGTTATAGGTTTTTGATGCAGAAGTAAAGGTGTGTTTCTGTTCCTTTTTGGGGTGAGTAACACATTTTTTATCTGCAAAGTTCGACATAATTCTTTGAATAACAATGAAGTATGCGGTATCTATGTGTACTCTGTATGGTATCACTGGCTACAATTTTAGAAAGATGATTTTTTCTGTAGCCATATTGTAGCCAGTTGGGAGTATTTTGAGCAACTTAGTGATATCTGAATGTACTCCTCAATAGGGATATAAATAAACAGATAATCGCCGTAACTCATTGAGATTACAGCGATTATCTGATTTAGTCAAATTCCTAAAAACTCTTGTTTAGAGTACTTCAAGTGGAGCTGGTGGGTTTCGAACCCACGTCCAAACAGGGAAATACTATGCTTTCTACACGTTTATTTCGGCCTTCAGTTGTCAGATTATAACAAGACCCGAACCACCAATTATAATCTTAGTCTTTAAAGTTTCATCTAAAAATCAAGACCTTTTTAGACTATTTCCGATTTTTCTGCACCACTGAATCCATTGATTCGGAACCACATCTCTGGAGTGATGTCTCGTTCCACTACCTGGTAATGGAATAAAGCTAGTAATCTACTATACTTCGATTAAGCAGCGAGAGCGTAGTTATTTTCGCCAATTAATTTTTTGATAACTGATATTTAAGAGCCAGCTAACGAAGCTCTACGTGCTTACACACCATCTCATCCCGCTGTCAAATCCAGTCAGCCCCATTATAAAAGGGTGGTGATGCGTGTTTAAAGTGTATTCTTTTGCGATGTAAATATGGCTCTTTTTAGTCCTTTTTCTAACATAAAACCACGTTTTTTCGCTAATAATACGATGCAAAGATATAAAATAAAAATAGAAAAACACAATAGAGCATTGCTTTTATAGTATTTTTCTATCTTATAATTCATGTTTTAAAATAACATAAATCTATCTTTCGATGTATGTTTTTACATTGAAAAGCTATTCGGAATGAATCTTTGTGAAAAGATAAAAGTATATTTTTTGACGATTTTATACTTTGATATCGTTCAGACTTTCGTCTCTATCAAATACCTTTTTAATGAAAGAACAAATAGGAACAACTTTTATTTTTTCTTCTCTAGCATATTGAACAAGAGCTTTTATCAATTCTTTTCCAAATCCTTTTCCTTTATGTTCTTCTCCAACTCGAGTGTGTTCTGCCACTAAATGGTGGTTTTTGTCAAACACATAGGTCAACTCTCCTGCATAAATATCGTTTTCATAAAGAGCGAAACGACCTTCGTGTACTTGCTTTTCGTTTTCTATTCTAATCATATTGCAAATTTATTTCTTGTGTTATTTCTATTATCTAAAAATGTGTCGATGGTGCTTGTTGAAGCGTAATGCCTTTTATTAAGGTGTCGACTCTATTATTTCTGAATAAGAGGGGATATCTTTCAAAAAATGATAAGAATGATTTTCATAGTCCATCTTACAGCAAAAATGCTGTAAACCATTGCTTACAATGAGATAATCTACATGCAACAACATGTTGTAAGCACTAATTTGATCGAACACTTTTTGGGTTATTGTAATAGAAGGTGCCTTATATTCGATGATAACTTGGGGTTTTAGCGATGTGTTATACAAGATACTGTCTGCTCGAAGTTGCTTGTTTCCACACGAAAGACTCACCTCATTTGCAAGAAGTGGAGCAGGATACCCCTTTTCTTCGATAAGAAAATGCACGAAATGTTGACGCACCCACTCTTCAGGAGTTAGTGAAACATATTTTTTTCGTAGCGAATCTAGTATCAAAGGATGCTCTTTTGTACCCGACAATTTTATGTTGTATGATGGTAAATTTAATGGAATCATTTTATTAACTTTGCAAGATAGTGCAAAGATACTGTTATTTTAGTGTAGTAAGAAACTTTTTATCATTGCTTTTTGGCATAAAACAGATTACTAATAGTTGAATAATGGTGTGTGATTTTGAGCACTATTTAGTTTTATATATATAATAATGTATGACCGAAAAGAAAAATTCTATTACATTTGAAGATATCATGCGCCGTATAGAACAACGGCAATACGTACCTGTTTACATATTGATGGGAGACGAATCGTATTACATTGATCAGATAACAGATGCTATAGCAAACTCTGTTTTGAAGCCCGAAGAGCAGGATTTTAATCAAACTATTCTCTTTGGAGCAGATGTAACAGCCGCTCAAGTTGTAGATATTGCAAAGGGATATCCAATGATGTCGAGCTATAGAGTGGTGATTGTGAAAGAGGCGCAGAATGTAAAATCACTCGATGCACTCGAAAAGTATCTTGTAAATCCAATGTCGTCAACAATTTTAGTGTGGTGCCATAAAAACGGATTGATAGATAAACGCAAGAAAGTTGTATCGAAAGCAGAATCGGTTGGAATTGTCTTTGAAAGTAAGAAAAAACGAGATTATGAATTGAATACTTTCATTAACAAATATTTAAAAGAAAAAAATGTGCAAATAGATGCTAAATCTTCGGATATGATTGCTGAGCATGTTGGAGCTGATTTAAGTAGATTAGTGTCTGAATTAGATAAAATCATCTTGTCGTTAGATAATCAAAATAGAATGATAACACCAGAGATGGTGGAGCAGAAGATAGGTATTAGTAAAGAATTTAATACATTTGAACTTCGAAGTGCCATTATAAATAAAGATGTATATAAGGCAAATCTCATTATAAACTATTTCGAGAAGAATCCTAAGTCAGGTTCTATATATGCCTTTCTTCCGCTATTGTTCAGTTATTTTCAAAATCTAATGATTGCTTATTATACACCCAATAGGAACAATGAGGCCGATGTTGCAAGGTTTTTAGAATTGAAATCGAGCTGGGCAGCCAAAGATTATATACTTGGAATGAGGAACTATTCGGGTGTAAAAGCAATGCAAATTATAGAGAAGATTAGAGAAGTTGATGCTAAAAGCAAAGGTTTAGATAATCCAAATACATCTGCAGATGAGCTAATGAAGGAGCTTTTATTCTTTATTTTACACTAAAATAGGGTAGTTTTTACTTATTTTTATTCTAGAATTGAATTTATACTGTACAGAAAAATATACTATAAAGTGGCATAAACAAAGGGTTTTTGCCACTTTTTTTATGCTCATATTTTTCGTATTTGTCAGTAACTTTATCCTTGTTCGTAAATACTTAATAAATAAAGAATATGACTTTATTTTTCATTGCTCAATTTATCGTTAAATTTTATTTTATATTTTAAGTTGTAAAGTTGCAAATGTAAACATGTAATTTATTTTGTTTTGTAAATGAGTTTAATGCTTCGAAGGTGTAAATACGTAAATGTTTACATAAAAATAATAGGTGTAGGTTTGTAAATTTGAGATATTTACAATTTTAAATGTAATTAAATTCGCAATACAATATGTGTATATAAAATATTGAAAATCAATGCTTTACACTTTATCGTTTGCACCTTTAAATACAACTTTATGCTCTTATTTGCCTGCTGAGTATTGGATATGATGTATTTATAACTGTATTTATATTTGTAACTATCTAGTAATCAGAAGTTAATGTTCTTTTTCTTAAGTAAAGATAAGAGTTGTGTTACCTTCTAAAATATATAATATATAAATGTAAATATACAAACGCAAAGACACAAACAAGCAATGTAAATATTTAAATGTGTATTTGTAAAGTTTTTATTTGCATATTTATTTTAGATTTGTTGCACATCTCCTTTTTTTAATTTATCTTTGTAATGTGAATAGAAAAAGCGATTTTCGCAGTATAATTGTAGTAAAAGAGCAAAAATGAAAGATAGAATTCGACAATTAATGTTACATCAGCACATGTCTCAACAGACCTTTGCTGATATCTTAGGGTTGTCTCCTGCATCATTAAGTAGCATCTTTAATGATCGCACCAAACCAACATTAAATCATGTAGATGCCATTAAAAAGAAATTTCCTTCTATAAATTTAGATTGGTTGATGTATGGAAATGGTCCCATGTTTTTAGATGATAGTTCGCAAACTGGTGATATGTTTGCTAATGAAGGAGATCATTTTGAAACATCAAATCTAGATGCTTCAACTGCTAAAGTTGTGACTCCTACTCTAGATTTCGATAACTCTCCTTCGTATTCAGGTGTTAATTATAATGCATCTAAAGAACGTGTAGTTATAAAAGAAGTAGAAAAGCCACAGCGACAAATTACCGAAATACGTATATTTTTTGATGATCAAACTTGGGAAACTTTTGTTCCTAAGAAGTAAAAGATAAGAAAATATGAGATTCTAAGACTAGTATTTGTTTTAGAATCTTATTTTTTTGATGGTTTTGGGGGCATTTTTGCTTCCTTTTTTATTATAAGTTATCAACAGGCATATTGTTTATTTATGTTAATTTATTGTGATTATGATATTTTATTGTTGATAACTTTTCTGACAAAAATGCCCCTTTTAAATGAGAAAAGCTCTTTTATTGGGCTACAAGTTTCATCAAAATGAAGCGCAAAAGCCTTGTTTTTGAAAATGAAAAGCCTTGTTTTTACATGCTAAAAAGATAGCTATTGTGTTAGAATATGGCTGCTTTTATATCGGAAAATCATGGATTTGTTATGCCATTTATACCTGTCTGTTTACTTAAGAAGAGGATAAAAAGATGTAGAAAAGAGTGAGTTTATATTCAAAAAAGAGCAATATTTGGGAAGGAAAAACAGTGTAAAGACGTGAATCTTATCGATAAAAGCTAGTAAAAGAGTAGAATAAAGACTTGATGAGATGGGATTAGGTCGTGTTTTGTAGATTAAAAAGAGACTTCATCCCTATTTTATAAGCTACTTTGGGCGGGTAAAAATAGAGGAATAGAATGGAAGAAATCTTTTATTTGAATAGGTAAAAGTCTTCTTGTAAACATGAAAAGGAGCCTCAAAGTGTGCTTTTTACTTCTGATATGCTCTTATTTTTGGTGAAAAGAAGATGCTTTTAGCTAGCTTTTGTGAGCTTATAAAGGGCAAATAGGTTGCTTATAGCTTGTTCTTAAGTTTTAGTTGAAATGCTTTTAAGGGGTAAGTGGGTGACAATTGGGGTGAAAGCACATTGTTAGGAGTGTGATACAGATGACTGGTAGCATTGCAAAGGTAAGGATATTGCTAGTCTTATAGGGCGCATAAGATGGCTAATTTAATGTATATCCAATGGAGTTAAAGGTAGAATGGTGTGCGAATATAGGGCAAAAGAAAAGAGTGCAAACGACATAATCAATTGCACTCTTATATAATCTCGTTCTGTTTAACCATTAATCTCTCATTTTAAATCAGCTTTAGTTCTGCTTTTGAGCTTGTTTATAGCTATTTTGTATCATTCTAAACGCTCTTTAAGAGCGGAGTTAAAATGACTTTCTAGAATAAATAAAACGTGTTTATGGGCGAGTTGTTATCGTTCTATCTTATTATCTTTAGGGAATACCACCCAGGGTTTAAAGGTTTTGGCCTCTTCAAAGTCCATAAGTGCGTATGAAATAATGATAATTGTGTCGCCTATTTGAACCTTTCTAGCAGCTGCTCCGTTTAAACATACGCAGCCAGAACCACGTTCTCCTGCTATAATATAGGTTTCAAAGCGTTCTCCGTTGTTGTTATCTACAATCTGAACCTTCTCTCCTGCAATCATATTTGCAGCCTCTAAAAGTTCCTCATCGATAGTTATACTTCCTATATAATTAAGATTTGCATCGGTAACTTTAACTCGATGTAGTTTCGATTTTAAAACTTGAATCATCATGTTTTTATCTCTTTCTCTTTGCTTTTACCTCTTGCAACGTTGTGATAGTTGCTTTATTGGGGTTATTTATATTTGATGTGGTCGATCAGGCGGATAGGAGTTGCGCCACAATATACGGTGATGCAGCCAACGATATAAGGCGAATCGTTCCACGAATGTACTGTTTCTAGTGTGTTTCCGTCTACAATTTCGAAATATTCTACCTCTAATTGGTCAATTGCATTAATCGAATTAATAACTTCTTGTTGAAGTTCTTTAACCGATAAGCTACCTGTCTTTGTTACGCTTTCTTTTAGTATGCGGTAGATGTTGGCTGCAATTGCTCGTTCTTCGCTTGTTAATAGAGCATTTCGAGAGCTCATTGCCAATCCACTTTCTTCTCTAATGATAGGACATTCGATGAGGTTTATATCTAAATTTAAATGTTTTACGAGTTGTTTTATAACACAAATTTGTTGCCAATCCTTTTCTCCAAAGTAAGCATTGTGTGGTTTTGTGATATAAAATAGGCGAGAAACAACCTGACAAACACCGTTAAAATGTCCTGGACGCTTAGCTCCTTCCATAACGGTTGATGTTGGTGGGAACTCAAATTGGCGATTATCAGGAGTTGGATACATCTCTTTGGGTGTGGGAGCGAATACGATGTCGGCTCCAACTCTGTTCAAAATCTTGCAATCTTCCTCAAATGTTCGAGGGTAACGTTCAAGGTCTTTGGGGTCGTTAAACTGTGTGGGATTAAGAAATACTGATACAATTGTGATGTCATTATCGGCAACACACTGCTTAACCAATGATGCATGACCTTGGTGTAGTGCTCCCATAGTAGGTACAAGTCCTATCTTTTTGTTGGCTTTTCTTAAGCAGAATAGCTCATTTTGTAGGTCTACAATATTGTCGAAAATCTTCATTTTTTTTTCTTCTTGAATGACAAATCAAGTGAATTATTGGGTGCAAAATAACAACTTTTTTCTTTAATATCGAAAAATAACAATAAAAATATAAGGTAAAAGTCTTATATATTAATAATAATGTGGTTACTTGAACTTTAGTTCAACAAAAAAATAGTATCTTTGCAAATAACAAATTAAAATCAAAATGGCAAAGAAAATATTATTCATCAACCAAGAGATTACACCTTATGTCCCTGAAACTGCCTTATCCTTGAAAGGTATAGAGGTTCCAAAAACAATTCAAGAGAATGGTTTTGAAATTCGTACTTTTATGCCAAAGTGGGGTATTATTAATGAACGTAGAGGTCAATTACATGAAGTTATTCGTCTTTCTGGGATGAATCTTATTATAGATGATACCGACCATCCATTGATAATTAAGGTGGCTTCAGTTCCTCAAGCACGTGTACAAGTGTACTTTATTGATAATGACGATTTCTTTATGAAGCGTCAAATGGCAGTAGATGAAGACGGAAACGAATATAATGACAATGGCGAACGTGCTATATTCTTTGCTCGTGGCGTCTTAGAAACTGTGAAAAAATTACGTTGGACACCAGACGTTATTCATTGTCAAGGTTGGATGTCGTCAATTATTCCACTATATATTAAGACAGCTTATCATGATGAACCTTCGTTTTCGAATACCAAAGTCGTTACGTCTTTGTTCAACGATAGACTGCAATCGAACTTTAAAGACAATTTTAAAGAATGCTTAGAGTTTAGAGATGCCAATCAAAAAGTGCTTAAACCATATAACGATAAGTTTGATTTTAATGAGCTAACAAAGCTTGCTATTGATTTTAGTGATGGTATTATTGAAGCCGTTCCTAGTGAGAATAAAGACATGTTAGCCTATGCTTCAGAGAAAGGTAAGTTTATTTTGAACCATTCGGAAGCAGATCTTGCTACAGAATATAGCAATTTTTATAATCAAATTCTTGGTGAAACAGAATAATACCGTGTGTTAATTAGTTAGAACGGGCAGTGCAACTACCGTGAATATCGGTAGGAGTGGTGCTTTGTGAGATGATAGAATATCAATCGAAAGATATTGAAAAGAAAGAGAACTATGCGTTTAAAATATTTATTTATTTGCTGTTTGGGCATGCTTTTAGCGGTGTCGTGCAGTGAGAATACATCAAATCTTGGTGGTAGCCTTATTGATGATACAGATAAGTTGACTATTAATTCAGACTCGTTTGAGGTGAGTTCAAAATCTGTTTTGTCTGGTGCTGTACTATCAAGAGATGCAAATAACCACTTAGGAAAGGTGTTAGATGCAGAAACAGGGACATATATTACAAGTAATTTTATGACCCAATTCTATTGTCCTAACGACTTTTCGCTTCCTAAAACAGATAGTATTGTAAGCAAAGATGCTAGTGGTGTTTATGCTGATTCATGTCGAATAACTCTTTATTATGATTCTTTTTATGGCGATTCACTAACAAAGATGAAGGTTACAGCATTCATTATGGATCAGCCTATGCTTGAAAATAGAAAATATAAGTCGGACTTTAATCCTGAAGTATCTCCTTATATCACTAGCAACAGCACTAAATACGAAAAAGTATATTCGCTTGTTGATATGAATATACCAGCTACTGTACGCTCTAAAAAGACCTATTATAAAGGCATTACCATTGATTTAAATAGTAAGTATTACGACAAGAACAATGTTGAATATAAAAACTTTGGTACTTATTTGATGAAGCAATACTATTCAAATCCTAACTATTTTGCTAATTCTTTACAGTTTATTAAGAACGTTCTACCAGGTATTTATTGTAAATCGACATCTGGAGTGGGGGCAATGGCAAATATTAGCGCAGTAGAAATCAGTGTTTTTTTCCGTTTTAAAAAGAATGGTAAGGACACAAAGGGAGGTGTATCATTCTCTGGAACAGAAGAAGTTCTTTCTACAACGTATGTTCAGAATGATAAAACAAAGTTAGCATCGCTTGTAAATGAAACACAACATACTTATTTAAAAACTCCTGCAGGCATTTATACTCAAATGGAATTACCTGTAGAGAAGATAATGCAAGGACATGATAATGATTCTATCAACTCTGCAAAAATAATGCTTTATAGAATTAATAATACAGCATTGTTTAAGTACAATTTTGATGTTCCTACTACAGTTATGTTAATTCCTGTAGATGAAGTCAATGCTTTTTTTGCTAAAAGAAAACTTATAGATAATAAAACAACTTACCTTGCAGAGTATAATAAAACATATAATACTTATACATTCAACAATATAAGTAAGTTAGTTCATGCAATGTATAAAGCGAAGAAGAACGGAACAGCAAACACAAACTGGAACAAAGTGCTTTTGATTCCTGTGAAAGCAACATACGCTTCTGATGCTGCAAGTGGCTTAACAATTCTTTCTTCGGTTGAACCTGATATGTCTTTAACAAGTACTAAGCTTGTTGGAGGACCTAACAGCACTAATGGAAAGGTTCTAATAAATGTTATCTATAGTAAGTTTAATCGCTAAATGGCAGACAATTTCCTAGAGAAACAGCGAGCAAATTATGAGCAACGAAAAGCTCTTTGGCTAAAAAAAAGGAGATTCGTGAGAACTATTATTCGAACAATTGATAAGCCTGAAGACGAGAGTTTGTAGTTTATTGAATCGAATAAGGTATTGAAATGATATATATAATAGGGTGATACTTCGTAAAGAAGTATCACCCTTTTTCTTTAAATTCTGCCCTATACCGACAGAGAGCAGTTTTTGTTCGAAAGAGAAATGTTTTCTTTTAGGTAGAGAAGAATTGAATACTCTTAATGTAATATTATCTTTGTGGAACTGAGAAAAGCCTCTCTTTTTAAAGAATTAGACTTTATTTGTATTCTAATTGATGAATGAATGGTAGACATACTTGGTTGTTGAGGATATGATAAAGGGTGGGTGAAGATGTTATGACAATTCTTTTGCTTGCTAAAAGCGATGATTTTGTGGCACAATTGTAGTGTTGTTTGCTTGTAAAAGCAATACTATTCAAATTGTAATGCAGTGTGCCTAAATCTAAAGATTATTTAGAATGAGATGCAATTGTGAAATATGTCCTTGTAGAATGTCGTCTTACAGAGAGGAAAGAAAGGTATAGAAACGAAAAAAGGATGTGCAATATGCACATCCTTTTCATATTTATGAAGTTCTGAAATGAGTCAGAATGATTCTTTATGCTTCAGCTTCTTGTTCTTTGCTCCAATCTTCTTGAGTCTTGCGAACATAGCTCTTATAACGCAACTTAGCCATTTCTTCAGCAGCATTAAACAACTCTTGTGCTTCGTTTGGATAAGCCTTCTTCACTGATAGGTAACGAACTTCACCTAATAGGAAGTCTTGGAACTTGCTCCAATCTGGTGCTTTAGAGTCGAGAGAGAATGGGTTCTTACCTTCTTCTGCCAGTAATGGGTTGTATCTCCATAAGTGCCAGTAACCACATTCAACAGCTCTTCCTTCCTCAGCTTGGCTCTTACCCATTCCACCTTTAGCTTTAAGACCGTGTGCAATACATGGAGCATAAGCGATAATGAGTGAAGGTCCTGGATAAGCTTCAGCTTCTCTAATAGCTTTAAGGGTTTGGTTTTGGTCTGCACCCATAGCAATTTGAGCTACATATACATAACCGTATGTTGTTGCCATCAAGCCTAAGTCTTTCTTTCTGATGCGTTTTCCTTGTGCAGCAAATTGTGCAAGAGCACCAAGAGGAGTAGATTTAGAGCTTTGTCCACCTGTATTTGAATATACTTCGGTGTCAAGTACAAGAATGTTAACATCTTCTCCAGAAGCAATAACATGATCTAGACCACCGTAACCAATGTCATAAGAAGCACCGTCACCACCAATAATCCATTGAGAACGTTTTACTAAGAAGTGGTCTAAAGTCTTCAATTCTTCACATGTTGGACAACCTTGTTCTGCACCAGCGTGAATTAGAGGTTTAAGTTTAGCTGTTGCTACCTTAGAAGCTTCTGCATTGTCTTTAGATTCAATC
Source organism: Prevotella sp. (assembly GCA_052173735.1). Classification (GTDB taxonomy): domain Bacteria; phylum Bacteroidota; class Bacteroidia; order Bacteroidales; family Bacteroidaceae; genus Prevotella. Next base: position 38,619 of record JBQMYA010000017.1, on the reverse strand, counting down.
CATTCTTGTGCAGCTTCTTTCACTTCTTGTGGTGTAGTTCCTTCGCTAATTAATTGTTCAAGCAACATAGTGATGCGCTCTCTCATCTTCTTATTAGCAAGATTCATACCCATACCGAATTCGCAGAAGTCCTCAAATAGAGAGTTAGCGAATGCAGGTCCTTGTCCATCCTCATTTGTTGTATAAGGAGTTGAAGGGATAGATGCAGAGTAAATAGATGAACAACCAGTTGCGTTAGCAATCATTTCACGGTCTCCGTAGAGCTGAGAAATAAGTTTAACGTATGGAGTTTCACCACAACCAGAACATGCTCCAGAGAATTCGAACAATGTTTTAGCGAACTGAGAGTTCTTCACATTGCTTTGAATGTCAATAAGATTTTGTTTTGATTTAACTTCCTTAATAAGGTAGTTCCAGTTCTCGATTTGCTTTTCATCACGTGTGAATGGAACCATATCGAGTGCCTTACCATTCTTATTACCTGGACAAACGTCTGCACAGTTACCACAACCAACACAGTCTAGCACACTAACTTGGATACGGAAGTGCATTCCTGCCATAGTCTTAGGCACCTTCATGTCTAGAGTTGTATCGTTGAATTGAGCATTTTCTGCTTCATCTAGAACGAATGGACGAATACATCCGTGAGGACAAACGTATGCACACTTGTTACATTGAATACAGTTATCAGCTGTCCATTCTGGGTTAAATGCTTCAACACCACGCTTTTCGAATGCAGCAGTACCATTCTTTAAGGTACCATCAACCATTCCGTGCTTAATGAAGTCAGAAACTTTAAGGCGTTCTCCATCTTGTGAGTTGATAGGACGAACGATTTCTTTGATGAATGCAGGTGCATCATCTTCTGCAGAAGGATTATCTTCAAGAGTTGCCCATGATGGATCTATTGCTAAAGTATGATATTCATTACCACGATCTACAGCTGCATAGTTCTTTTCAACAACGTCTTGTCCTTTCTTTCCGTATGACTTTTCAATGAACTTCTTCATTTGTTCAACAGCCAAGTCAATAGGAATAACCTTTGTTATTCTGAAGAATGCACTTTGAAGAATAGTGTTTGTGCGGTTTCCTAGACCAATTTCTTGCGCTATCTTTGTTGCATTCATGTAGTAAACAGTGATGTTGTTTTGTGCAAAGTAGCGTTTGATTCTGTTAGGAATGAAGTCTATTAGCTCTTGACCTTCAAAGATTGTGTTAAGAAGGAATAGACCATTCTTTTGCAAACCACGAATAACATCGTACATATTCAAGTATGCTTGAACGTGACATGCAACGAAGTTAGGAGTTTTTACTTGGTAAGTTGAATGGATAGGAGAGTCTCCAAAACGCAAATGTGAGCAGGTGAAACCTCCTGATTTCTTTGAGTCATAAGAGAAATAAGCTTGACAATACTTATTAGTATTATCACCAATGATCTTAACAGAGTTCTTATTAGCACCTACAGTACCATCTGCTCCAAGTCCATAGAATTTTGCTTCGAACACACCTTCGCCACCTAAAGGAAGTTCTTCCACTTCAGGAAGAGATGTAAATGTAACGTCATCAACGATACCTACAGTGAAATGGTCTTTTGGTTCGTTAAGTTCTAGGTTGTCATAAACTGAAATAATGTGAGAAGGAGTGATGTCTGCAGATCCAAGACCATAGCGTCCACCAACGATAAGAGGTTTATTCTCTTGCTCATAGAATGCACTTTTAACGTCAAGATACAATGGTTCGCCTTCTGCTCCAGGTTCTTTCGTACGGTCAAGAACAGCGATTCTCTTCACGGTTTCAGGTACAGCAGCAAGTAAGTGCTTAACAGAGAATGGGCGATACAAATGAACTGCGATCATACCTACTTTCTTTCCTTGTTTAACAAGGTAGTCGATTGCTTCACGAGCAGCTTCTGTTGCAGAACCCATTAATATAATAATGTTTTCAGCATCCTTTGCTCCATAGTAAGAGAAGAGGTGATATTCACGACCAGTTATTTCTGAAATCTTACCCAAGTAATCTTCAACTACTTCAGGAATATTTTCATAATATTGGTTACAAGCCTCTCTATGGGTGAAGAAAGTTTCTGGGTTTTCAGCAGTACCTCTTGTTGAAGGACGTTCAGGAGTTAAGGCACGGTCACGGAATCTCTTAATATCTGCAGGGTCAACAAGCTTTGCAATTTCCTCTTGATCCATCACTTCAACCTTTTGATATTCGTGAGATGTACGGAAACCGTCGAAGAAGTTAACGAAAGGAATACTTGTTTTAAGTGTTGCTAAATGAGGAACAGCAGTAAGGTCCATAACCTCTTGCACTGAACCAGAGCAGAACATAGCGAATCCTGTTTGTCTACATGCCATAACATCAGAGTGGTCTCCGAAGATACTTAATGCATGAGTAGCGATTGCACGTGCTGAAACATCGAACACACAGGGAAGCATTTCGCCTGCAATTTTGTACATATTGGGGATCATCAACAACAAACCTTGCGATGCAGTGAATGTAGTTGTTAAGGCACCAGCTTGTAAAGAACCGTGCATTGCACCAGCAGCTCCACCTTCAGATTGCATTTCTTGAACTGCAACAGTTTGTCCAAAAAGGTTCTTTCTACCTTTTGCTGCCCATTCATCAACATGAGCTGCCATGGGAGAAGATGGTGTGATAGGATAAATTGCGGCTACTTCTGAGAACATGTACGATACATGTGCAGCAGCTTCGTTACCATCACAAGTGATAAACTTTTTTTCTTTTGCCATTTTCTTATTGATAAAATATTAATTAATGTTTTGTATTTAATAGAGGAAGCCAAATAACCAAAGAGGTATTTGGTTACCTTTTCCGTCTTTGGAGTTATATTGCGCATAGATAGTATCAGCGTTATGTCTTATTTTTGCCTCACTTAATGCGTCGCATATTCTAAACTTTATTTTCCCATCAACAAGGTAATAATGTTCTTTATTGCCTTGATTCACCAAATGATCTTTCCATAAAGCATTCACAAAGAATGTTTCCATAACAGACGATTGTTCAACTTGTATAGGGTAGATGGAATAGATTATATTGGTGTTTTGCATCATAATCTTTGAGGGTTTTTTGGGAAATGAAGCCCCAAAGGGATACATCATATTGATAAGTCGTGCATCTTCGAGATATTTAATATAGTTCATCACCGTTGCACGGCTAGTCTTTATTCCTTCAGCTAAATTACTAATGTTGGGTGCTTTGTGGTTATCTACAGCCAACTCGTAGAATAGTTTCTTTATTTTTGCAAGATACTTTAGTTCAATTTGCTTGATTAAGAGAATATCAACCTCAGTCATCATGTTCATAGTCTTCAACAAATTCTCCGAGAAATTGCGGTTCTCTAAGAAGAAAGGGTAGAAACCATGATGCAGATAGTCTTGAAAAAAGTCTAATGGGTTTAGCTTTTGTGTTATCTCTTTTGTTATTTCTTCGCTCTTTTCTAAAATATCAGTGAGAGAATAGTGCTTAAACTGATTCTTTGTTTGTAGATTAAGATATTCTCTAAACGAGAAACCTCGAAGGTCATAGCTCTTTACTATGCCGTTAAGCTCGGGATTTTCCTCTTTCAATCTCATTACACTTGAGCCCGTGAAAACAATTTTTAGTTGTGGAAAGAGGTCGTAACAAGCTCTTATTTCACTGCTCCAGTTAGGATGTTTAAACACTTGGTCAATCAATAAAACTTTGCCTCCTTGGTTGATAAAAAAGCTTGCAAATTCAGCAATACCATGTCCTTGGAAGTATAAGTTGTTCATGTTCACATATAAGCATTGCCTATCTGTAGCCCCAAAGTGTTCTTTTGCATATTGTAATAGGAAGGTTGTTTTACCAACTCCACGTGTGCCTTTAATCCCAATCAATCGGTCTTCCCAATTGATCTGATTCATTAACACTCTTTTAACGGGTGCTTCAAGGTGTTCAACCAAATAAGTATGGGTGCGAAAGAATGCTTCCATTTATCTTGTTCCTAATTAAAAATATCTCTGCAAAGATAACATTTATTTCTAAATTTGCAAACTACACATTGCAAAATAATTGGTGTTTTGTGATTATTTTTCTTTTTATTAAATGCAAATCTTCCTTTTTATTCTCTTCTTGAAAGATGTTTTTCAGTGTTTTTTATATTATCTTTGCAGTAGAGAGATAGGGATATTACGGTTTGGAAATATTGTAATACTCTGTAAACGAGCTACTTATTTTCATAGAAAGATATATACTTACGATAATAAAAATGACGCTTCATATATTTAATCCTGAGCATGATATTGCTCTAGCAATAAACAAAAGTATTTTCACTGCGCCTCATTCTGCCCGTGAATTGCGTGCCGATTTAGGCTTTTTGCCCGCACTTTACGCTGAAAAAGGCGACTGGGTGTTGGTAGAGAATGTAGAAGCTGCCAATGAATCGTTAAGACATTTAAATGCGTTTAGTAAAGAAGTAGAGCTTTTATCGCCTGCGCAATTGGCAGAAAAAGATTTAAGCTACATCGATTTATGCATACAACCATGGGGTTGGGATCGTGCCATTGTCACCTATTTGTTGGGTATCAATCCGCAATTAGAGCAGTTTTTACCCACAAGCGGAGCTTTAAACACCATTCGAAATATTAGTAATCGCTCTTTTGCTGCATGCTCTTTATTACCTCAATTGGTGAGTTTAAGCAACGATTTGATAGGAGATAGTATCTATTTTACCGATAGTCACGGAAAAGTGATGCAGTTCTTTAACGAAAATCCTGCGCTTTACGTTATAAAAGCACCATGGAGTAGTAGCGGAAGAGGCGTTAGATACATTGATAACACTGTAGATGAGTCGAACAAAGGTTGGATGAAAAACATCTTAGAACAGCAAGGAGGTTTGATAATTGAGCCTTATTACAATCGTGTTCTCGACTTTGGTATGGAGTTTTATGCCTCTCCTCAGGGCGAAATAGAATATAAAGGTTTGTCTATTTTCTCAACAGAAAACCGAGCTTATTCAGGCAATTTATTAGCAAATGAAGCCACAAAGGAAAATATTGTTAATCAGTTCATTAAGCAAGAACTACTCCATTTAGTACAAACAAAAATTTGCTTACAACTTGCTTCAGCTTTTAAAGGAAAATATACAGGTAATTTTGGGGTAGATATGATGGTGGTTACCACCAACGATGCTACCACATTTAAATTGCATCCTTGCGTTGAATTGAATTTAAGAACAACCATGGGACATGTTGCTTTGGCTCTATCTCCAAGCGATTTTGTGCCTAAAAAGATGATGAAAATAGACTATTTAGACAAATATCATTTAGCCATTAGTTTGGTGGGAGATGATTTGTTAGACACCAATTTAGTTAGATAACCCCCTAAAAGAACCACTATAACTTTGTCTTAGTGGTTCTTGAACATAATAATGTTTGTTTTGTATATTCAATTGATTAGAAAAATAATGTTCTTTGTCTATTCTTCTTTTTCTATATAGAGTATTTATTCTAGATATTTCATTGAGTTTTCAAGAGTTGAAGTATTGAGTCTTGAAATTTAAATATAGCCACTATTAAAATAAGGTTGCAACCAATTGCGCAATGGTTTCTAAGCCTTTGGCGTCGTGTTCGTCAAAGCTTGCTAAGTCTTTACTGTCCACATCAATTACAGCCACCACTTCATTGTCTTTGAATACGGGTACTACAATTTCCGAACGAGATAAAGACGAGCAGGCAATATGTCCTTCAAACTGCTCCACATCGTCGACAATAATGGTCTTTTGGCTATCCCATGAAGTGCCACAAACTCCTTTTCCTTTTGCAATTGTATAGCAAGCTACACTACCTTGGAATGGTCCTAATTGCAAATTATTGTCCTTTACAATATAAAATCCCATCCAAAAATAATAGTCAAAGGCTTCTTTCAATAAGGCTGTTACATTGGCTAAGGCTCCAACAACATTGCTTTGTCCCTCTATAAGAGCTTTTATTTGAGGAATAAGTTGAGTGTATTGTTCTGTTTTTGTCATTTTCGTTTGTTCTAATTTATTTCTACTAACAAAGTTAATAATATTCTGTTGATGCGCCAAACCGAACAGAATGTATCTCCAAATCCTTGCTTTTTCTGCTGTTTTTCGGTCTATATATATAAATAGGTGAACGCAATAGCAATGAAAACAAATGACCAAAGACTTCTTATTCTAACGATTTTTCTACAAATAAGCCTCTTCTTTATGTCTAAAAGCATTGCTTTTGTCTTTTTGGCATGCAATTTGTTTTATACGAAAATAGTCGTTTTGCATCGTAAGAACGAAGGATGTGGGGCGATAACGACAAACAAATAAAGAATAAAAACAATATAATTATGCAAAAAGGAAATATTGGGGTTACAACAGAGAACATCTTTCCCGTCATAAAAAAGTTTCTCTATTCAGATCATGAGATATTTTTACGTGAGCTAGTGTCTAATGCTGTCGATGCAACTCAAAAGCTTAAGACTTTAAAAGAACGTGGAGATTTTAAAGGAGAGCTGGGCAATTTGGCTGTAAAAGTGCAGTTAGACAAAGAGAATAGCACTTTAACCATAAGCGACAATGGTATTGGTATGACCGAAGAAGAGATTGATAAATACATCAATCAAATTGCTTTCTCGGGCGTAACTGACTTCCTTGATAAGTATAAAGATAATGCAAACGCTATAATTGGACACTTTGGACTTGGTTTCTATAGTGCTTTTATGGTGAGTAAGAAGGTTGAAATCATTACAAAAAGCTACAAAGACGATGCTAAAGCCGTTAAATGGAGCTGTGATGGAAGTCCTGCTTACGAGATTGAAGATACAGAAAAAGCAGAAAGAGGTACTGATATTGTGCTTCATATTGACGACGATGCGAAGGAATTCTTAGAGACTTCGAAGATCGAAAGCTTGCTCAATAAGTACTGTAAATTCATGGCTGTGTCTGTAGTTTTCGGTAAAAAGACAGAGTGGAAGGACGGAAAACAACAAGAAACAGATGAGGATAATGTTATCAATTCTGTGGAACCACTATGGACAAAGGCTCCTTCTTCATTGAAAGACGAAGATTATAAGAGCTTTTATCGCACTCTTTACCCAATGAGTGACGAGCCTTTATTCTGGATTCACTTAAATGTTGACTATCCATTTAACCTCACTGGTATTCTATATTTCCCCAAAATTAAGTCGAATATCGAGCTACAACGCAACAAAATACAGCTCTATTCAAACCAAGTATTCGTAACAGACCAAGTAGATGGTATTGTTCCTGAATTCTTAACTCTGCTTCATGGTGTGATAGATAGTCCAGATATTCCTCTAAATGTGAGCCGAAGCTATTTGCAAAGCGATGCTAATGTGAAGAAAATATCTACATATATCACTAAGAAAGTGGCTGATCGTTTGGCTGGAATCTTTAAAGAAGACCGCAAAGGATATGAGGAAAAGTGGAACGATATGAAGATCTTTATCGAGTATGGAATGCTTTCTCAAGAAGATTTCTACGATAAAGCGAAAGACTTTAGCTTGTTTACTGATGTTGAAGCAAAGAACTTTACATACGAAGAATATCGTACTCTTATCAAAGATAATCAAACAGATAAAGACGGAACACTTATCTATCTTTATGCAACCAATAAAGAAGACCAATATACTTACATTGAGGCTGCAAAGCAAAAGGGATATAGCGTGTTGCTGTTTGATGGTCAGTTAGATGTTCCAATGATTAATCTGTTAGAGCAAAAGTTGGAGAAATGTCGATTTACTCGTGTAGATGCTGACATTGCAGACAAGCTTATTGCAAAGGAAAATCAAAAAGAATCGGACGTAGTGGGTAGCGATAAAGATTGTCTTACATACGTGTTTAAATCGCAAATGCCTGCTATCGACAAAACAGAGTTTGTTGTTGACGTGCAAGCTTTGGGCGAAGAAGGTGCTCCTTTGATGATAACTCAAAACGAGTTTATGCGAAGAATGAAGGATATGAGCCAGTTCCAACCTGGTATGGGCTTCTATTCTCAGTTCCCAGACAGTTATACTTTGGTGCTCAATACCGATCATTCGCTTATTAAAGATGTATTGAAGAACACTCAAGAAGCTACTTCAAGTGAGTTGAAACCAGTGCTTAGCGAAATTAAAGGACAAGAAGCTCGCCTACAAGTATTGCAACAACAGCAAGATAAAAAGAAGCCTGAAGAAGTTACTTCGGAAGAAAAAGCTGACTTAGAAGCAACTAGAAAGGCTATTGCTGATGAGCAAAAGAAACGGGATGATATTGTTGCTGCATTTGCAAAGGATAACAATGTGGTGCACCAACTTATCGACTTGGCACTTCTTCAAAATGGAATGTTGAAGGGAGCTGCATTAGATAGCTTCTTAAAACGTTCGATTGAGATGATTAAAAAATAATGGGTTAAATTATAAGTAGTAAATTTTTTAGATGGAAAACGATGGGGTAGATAAGGTAACTTTCTATCTTGTCGTTTTTCTTTTTCACCTCATACGAAGGTAAGAGTGCGGTCTTTTGACAACTAAATATTTCTGGCTATTACTGCACTTCACATGCTCTTTTATCCCATTTTTTCTCCATTGTATGAGAAAGAAAATGATCTTCATTTCTTCCATTTTGGTTTTTGGAAAGTAAAAGCATTGCTATTTGTAGACAAAAGAAATGTAATTGCAACCTAAAAGCATTGACTTTTAGTTGTAAAAGCTATGGTTTTGTAACTTGTTGTTATTCAGTTTAATATAACGGAATAAGTAAAAAGAATCTCCATCTCTAAAAGAATGGGATTGAAAAAGTTGAAAAAAATACTGAATTTTATTTGGTAGAATGATTCAAAATGCCTACCTTTGCACTCGCAATCAAGCAAAAAGGCTCCGTAGCTCAACTGAATAGAGCATCTGACTACGGATCAGAAGGTTGCAGGTTTGAATCCTGCCGGAGTCACAAAAAAAGAGGTTATCAATTGATAACCTCTTTTTTTATTCCTCTATATTCTAGTTTTCTTCTTCTTTCATCTCACTTTCATTCTCTTCATTTCTAAGTATTGGAAGTGAAATATGATATCGAATAGCGAGCCATCTGATAGCACATACCACAAAGAAAGTGGTAATTGATGCCCAAACAGCATTGATATGGGCTATTGTTAAGATCCAATATGCCAAGCCACCAACGATACTTGCCATGGCATATATTTCTTTTTTAAATATAACAGGTACATTATTTAATAAGACATCACGTATCACTCCACCTGCAGCACCAGTCATACAGCCCATTATTATGGCAACCCAAAAGGGGTGACCACATGCTAATGTCTTTTGTAATCCAACGATAGTGAAGAGTGCTAAACCCAAAGTGTCGAATATCATCCACGCATTATCGAGGCGTTTCATATGCCTTGTGAAGACAATAACCACAAGTTGTGCAAAAATAGTACATGTGATATATGATGCAGATGTCATCCAGAAGGGAGTTAATCCCAGCATAACATCACGCAAAGTACCGCCTCCAATGGCCACTGCAAAGCCACAAACAAAGCCTCCAAACCAATCGAATTTCTTTGCAGCAGCTTGTCGAATTCCTGATATGGCAAATGCAAATGTACCAATAAACTCAATCACTACCTGGAGAGTATCCATCATTGTGGTGTTGTGATTAAATAAGTCTAATGCATTAAGCATGGTGAATTATGATTTAAGGATTAACTACATTGGTTGGATTTCCATTAATAAAGGCTTTCGCATTGCTTAAAGCTATGTCTAAAAGGCGACCTAATGCCTCAGTACTTGCCCATGCAATGTGAGGTGTTATATAGGCATTTTCGCATTTAAACAATGGATTATCTGCTGCAGGAGGCTCCTTACACATCACGTCTGTGGCGTAAGCTGCAATCAATTTAGAATGTAAAGCCTCGGCAATATCATGCTCATTAACAAGCGGTCCACGACTAGTATTTACCAAAATAGCATTGGGTTTCATCATACTTAGTGTGTCTTTGTTAATCATTTCTCTTGTAGTGTCGGTCAAAGGGCAATGCAGTGATACGACGTCACTTGTCGATAATAAATCGTTCAACGATGCTTTTTCTATTCCTGTAGGTAGTTCTTCTGCCTTTTTACTTGTGAAAGCTTTTACCTTTAAGCCAAAAGCTAGAGCAATATCTGCCACTCGTTTGCCTATATTTCCTAAACCAATAATGCCTAATGTCTTTCCTGTTAGCTCTTGAATAGGGGTGTCGATATAGCAAAAGTCACTTTGTTGGCTCCATCTTCCCTTTCTGTTTTCGCAAGCATAGTAGTCTACTTTGTTTGTAATATTTAAGATATGGGCAAACGTTGTCTGTGCAACACTGTCGGTACTGTAATTCGGAATGTTGGTAATAGCTATACCTAAGCGTTTCGCAGCGTCAACATCTACAATATTAAAGCCGGTTGCAAGGACACCAATATATTTGAGCTTAGGAAGTTGAAGCAAGGTTTCTTTTTTCATTGGAACCTTATTAAGCAATATCATTTCAGCATCTTTAGCTCTTTCAATGATATCCTCTTTACTGGTTCTAGGATACACTTTGAAGTCACCAAGCTGTTCAAAGTCGTTCCAAGTGATATCTCCATTGTTGATAGCATAGCCATCTAACACTACTATTTTCATGTTTTATTAATTTAAAGTATAATTATTTGTGTTCTAATTGAATGTTAGTTTCAATGCTGTTGATTGCCTATTTAAACCTGTCTCCCCAGCATTTTGCCATTTGTTGATATAGCTTTTCTTCGTTAGAAGAGTGTTGAGCCTGCCATAAACGCATGCCAAGAAGGGCATCGGGCATGTATTGTTGTTCAACAAAGTTATTCGGATAGTCGTGACTATACTTGTATCCATCGCCATATCCCACTTCTTTCATCAGCGTAGTGGGCGCATTTCGTAAGTGAAGTGGTACGGGTTGATTGCCAGTTTCATTGACAATATCAAGTGCTTTGTTAATTGCTAGATAGGCAGAGTTGCTCTTTGGCGATGTTGCAAGATAGATAGTAGCTTCTGCAAGCGGTATTCGTCCCTCGGGCCAACCAATCTTTTGAACTGCATCAAAGGCGGCATTTGCTAATAAAAGCGCATTGGGATTAGCTAAACCAATGTCTTCAGAGGCACTGATAACAAGACGTCTAGCAATGAATTTAGGGTCTTCTCCTGCCGAAATCATACGTGCAAGCCAATAAATAGCAGCGTCGGGGTCACTTCCTCTTATGCTCTTTATGAATGCAGAGATGATGTCATAGTGCATTTCTCCACCTTTATCGTATGCTAAAGGGTTCTGTTGTAGGCATTGTTTAACAAAGTCATTGGTTATAATTACTTTCTCATCGCCAACAAAAGCATCTACAACCAATTCGAGAATATTGAGCAGTTTGCGAGCATCTCCACCACTAAAATGTAGTAAAGCATTAGTTTCTCTTAGCTCAATATTACGTTGTTGCAATTCAATATCTTCTGTAATAGCTCTTTGGAGCAATGCTTCGAGATCGTTATTGCTTAGTGGTTGCAATATATAAGTTTGACATCTCGACAAAAGAGGACGTATAACTTCGAACGAAGGGTTCTCTGTTGTGGCACCAATAAGTGTCACTACGCCCTTTTCTACAGCGCCTAAAAGAGAGTCTTGTTGTGATTTACTGAAGCGATGAATCTCATCTATGAATAGAATAGGAGCATTATTACTAAAAAAACGCTCTTTTGTTGCTTTGTCAATCACCTCTCTCACCTCCTTAACTCCACTAGTAACGGCACTTAAAGTGTAGAAAGGTACATCAATAGTATGAGATATTATGGTGGCAAGAGTTGTTTTTCCAACTCCTGGAGGTCCCCATAATATAAATGAAGGAATACCATGCTTCGACTCGATAATGCGTCGTAAAGGTGCTCCTTTACCTATTATATGTTGCTGACCTACATACTCTTCTAGGCTATTGGGACGTAAACGTTCTGCCAATGGTTTTGTCATAATGCAAAGATATGAAAAAAAAAAGATTTCAATTCTTTAGGAATAATGTTTTTTGAAGAGAGTTATTTTTTTGCTCTAAAACTTGTTTTTTATGAATTTAGTATTTACTTTTGCACGCACTTAAAAGCAATCGACGATTTAAAGTCGATGTTTTAATACAAAAAATCTAGTATCGTGATTTAAAATAGAACACGAATCAATCTGAATAACAAAGAAAGTGAACAATAAAGTATGAAACAACAAAAGGCTTTAACAATTAAAACCCTTACCAAGAGTAATGCTTGGGAATTACAGGAGAACGATATTTTTAGATTATGGGATGCAGCAGAGAAAGATGTTGACTTGTCAGATAATGCACGACATTATACTGATATTATCAAAAGTGCATTTGAAATCGAAGAGATAAAGATTGATCGTCCAGAGGTAATTGCTAAGTATGAAGACCGTGGATTTAAAGTTGGAGAAGTCAAAATCGATGATTCTGTGAAAGTAAAATGGGCAATTAAGAAGCGTCCTATTATGCGAGTAACTGATTTGACTTATGAAAACATACGCCACATCAGTGCTGCAAAGCTCATAGAAGTACTCGAACGTAACTTTGGAGGAGGATGGAATTCGTTGTCACAAAGCATTCAAGATATCATAACTTCAGGCTTTGACGTTAGTACAACCACACTTCCTAAAGATCGTTTGCATAAAGCTGGCGGTATGTATGAAACCAAAGTGAACAATGGTTTCGAAGTTCTTGAGATTGAAAAAGGCTCCTGGGTTGAGGCTATTTTTGCTAAAGAGAAACCTAAAGTCGAAAAAATTAGAATACGACTTGAGAAAGAAGACCTTCCTTCTGATGATGAAGACGAAGATGATGATATTGATCTTCCAAACAATTATGATGACGAAGATGATGATTCTTTCGATGAAGAAGAACTTACAGAAGAAAGTTATCGTACTACATTTGATGCAGATTCAGAAGATCTTGATATGGAGAGTGACACTATTGCAGATGATGAAGACGCTTATTGATAAAGAAATTGTGACGAGATAGTTGCTTAATTGTTACTATTTTAGTATTCAATCCACAAAAGACAAACTTGTTTTTTGTGGATTGTTCTTTTTATATTATCCCATAATTTGTTTCTATTTACTTTTTAATATAATGTAAATTGCACCCTAATAGCATTCTTTTTGCATTGTAAAAGCAATGAGTTTTTAGTTCAATGATGGTGTTTTTTTATTTTAACTTCTATATCTCAGAATCAAATTCTCAAAATATATGTTTACTTTATAGTTCTAATAGACTTCAAGTTATTCTTCTTTTATATTAGAATATCAATCGAATAGGGAATGACATATATATAAAATAAAAAAGAGAAGTTTTAACAAACTTCTCTTTTAAAGTAGTTGCGGAGACACGACTCGAACGTATGACCTCCAGGTTATGAGCCTGGCGAGCTACCAACTGCTCCACTCCGCGATGTTAATAAAACAATTGTTTTTCTCAATTGTGAGTGCAAAGGTAATGCATTTTTTTATAATCTGCAAATTTTATGTAAAGAAATTGTCAAAAAAAATAATATTAATTGTTATCTAAAAACAAATCAACTAACTTATAAATTATAGTTCTTGATAATTTTGGATGTCTAAAATAAAAAGCGTACTTTCGCATGTATATTTATTGAAAACAAGTTTAATATATAACGAAATCTATCTTATGAAGAAGTATAACTTTAATGCTGGTCCTTCAATGCTTCCACGTGAAGTGATAGAAAACACAGCAAAACAAATTCTAAACTTCAATGACAGCGGTTTATCTTTAATGGAAATTAGCCATCGAGCGAAAGACTTTCAACCTGTTATCGATGAGAGTGTTGCTTTAATTAAAGAGCTATTGGATGTTCCACAAGGCTACTCTGTCATCTTCTTAGGTGGTGGTGCTTCTTTACAATTTACACAAGTACCTTGTAATTTGTTGCACACTAAGGCTGCATATCTTAATACTGGTGTGTGGGCAAAGAAGGCAATGAAAGAAGCTAAACTATATGGTGAGGTCTTGGAGTTGGCTTCTTCGGAAGATAAGAATTATACTTACATACCAAAAGACTGGACTTGTCCGTCTGATGTTGATTATCTTCACGTAACAACAAATAATACTATATATGGTACAGAAACACGATTCGATTATGATGTACCCGTACTTATGGTTGCAGATATGAGCTCAGATATCTTTAGTCGTGAAGTAGATGTAGCTAAATATCAATGTATTTATGCTGGAGCACAAAAGAATTTAGCTATGGCGGGGGTTACTGTTGTCATTGTAAAAGACGATATTTTAAACAAAATGACACGCCCAGTGCCTACAATGCTCAACTATTTCACTCACGTAGACAAAGGTTCTATGTTCAATACACCACCAGTTGTGCCTATATATTCAGCCTTAGAGAATCTTCGTTGGATAAAGAAAAACGGCGGAGTGAAGGCTATGGACAAGCTAGCTAAGCAAAGAGCAGAACTGCTTTACGGTGAAATTGATCGCAATAAGCTATTCCGTGGCACTGTAGAAGAGGCTGATCGCTCATTAATGAATATTTGTTTTGTTATGCAAGATGAATATGCTGAGCTTGAAAAAGAATTCTTCGATTTCGCAACTAGCAAAGGAATGGTGGGCATAAAAGGACACCGTTCGGTTGGAGGATTTAGAGCAAGTTGCTACAATGCACAAACAATTGAAGGCGTAGAAGCACTTGTTAGCTGTATGAAAGAATTCGAGGCTAATCATTAATATAAAGAAAAGGTAATGAGAAAGGTAGATTATTAAGGTCTATCTTCTTATTACCTTTTATTTTTTTTGTAACAGATTTATGGATAAAATCAATATAAAGAATCTTATTATAGGATTCGGAAAGGCCGGTAAAACCTTAGCTGCCGACTTAGCAAAGCATGGAGAAGAGGTGATACTAGTTGAAAAAAGTAGTTCTATGTATGGTGGAACTTGCATCAACATAGGATGTATTCCTTCTAAAAAGCTATTAGTAGAGGCAGAGAGAAAACCTTTAGATGTAAATCAAAGCGTTTATTTCGAACAAGCAATGGAACGTAAAAATGCTTTGATTTCGGCTTTGCGTGCTGCCAATTATAAGAAAATTGACGACTTAGAAGGGGTGAGAATTATCAATGCAACCGCATCGTTTATAAATAAAAACACCGTATTATTAAAGGGTGAAGATAAGGAATTTGAAGTCACTGCACAACGAATTTTCATCAATACAGGTACCACTTCAATCTCATTAAACATCAAAGGAGGAGATGGAAAGTACGTTTATAACAGTACACAGTTATTATCTTTAAACACACTTCCTAAGCGTCTTGTTATCATTGGTGGTGGTTATATCTCGTTAGAGTTTGCTTGTATGTTCCAAGCTTTCGGCAGTAAGGTGACCATTTTGGAAGCAAGTGACATCTTTTTAGCACGTGAAGATAGAGATGTTGCAGACGAAATGCTACGTATTCTCAATAGTCGTGGAATTGAAGTGAAACTTAATGCAAAAACAACTGAATTGCAAGAGAATGATAGTTGTACAACAGTTATCACCTCACAAGGTAACTTTGATGCCGAAGCAGTATTGGTTGCAATAGGTAGAAAGCCTGCAACTGACGAGTTAGAGCTACACAATGCAGAGATTAAAACAGACGAAAGAGGATATATAATAACCAATGATTATTTGCAAGTTAGTGATCATATATGGGCAATGGGCGATGTTGCTAAGACCCCACAGTTCACCTATATGTCGCTAGATGATTATAGAATCGTACGTGATCAGCTATTTGGTGACTCTAAAAGAAATAGACTTGATCGTAAAAATATTGCGACATCAGTCTTCACTTATCCCACTCTTGCACAGGTAGGATTAACCGAACAGCAGGCAAAAGCAGCAGAGCTACAATTTGAAGTTAAAAAGATTGCAGCCAATTCAATACCCAAAGCAAAGATATTAGGACAAACCGATGGATTGCTAAAGGCTATTATTGAAAAGGAAAGTAACCGCATTTTAGGTGTAACTCTCTTCTGTGCAGAGGCTCACGAACTCATTAATATCTGCAAGTTAGCTATCGATAACAATATAACTGCAGATCAATTAAAGAATCAAATATATACACATCCAACCATGGCAGAGGCTTTAAACGATTTGTTTGCATAAACAAAAGCTTAAACCCGCTGTTAGATATTAATATAAAAGAAAAGATATGAAAGTACTAATTGCAACCGAAAAACCTTTTGCAAAAGAGGCATTAGAAGCTATTAAGAAAGAAATAGTAGACGGAGGACATTCTGTTGAGGTATTAGAAAAGTACACAGAGAAGTCTGAACTCTTATCAGCTGTAGCTCAAGCAAACGCAGTTATCATTCGTTCTGATATCGTAGATAAAGAAGTTTTAGATGCTGCTAAAGAATTAAAGATTGTAGTTCGTGCAGGAGCAGGATACGATAATGTTGACATTCAAAGTGCTAAAGAACACCAAGTGGTGGTTGAAAATACTCCAGGCCAGAACTCAAATGCAGTTGCAGAGCTTGTGTTTGGTTTATTAGTATATGCAGTTCGCAACTTTTATAATGGTAAATCAGGTTCAGAACTCAAAGGAAAGAAACTCGGTTTGTTGGCTTATGGCAATGTAAGTAGAAACGTTTCACGCATTGCAAAGGGCTTTGGTATGGACGTATATGCTTATGATGCATATTGCACCGCAGAGCAAATAGAAAGCGATGGCGTAAAAGCAGTAAGCTCACCAAGCGCATTATTCGAGCAATGTGATGTTATTTCGCTTCACATTCCTGCAACACCTGAAACCACCAAGAGCATCAACTACGAATTAGTTAACAAGCTTCCTAAAGGCGGTATCTTAGTGAATACAGCTCGCAAAGAGGTTATTAACGAAGAAGAACTATTGAAGTTGATGGCAGAGCGTCAAGATATTAAGTTCATAACAGACATCAAACCTAGTGCAGACGAGCAGTTTGTGCAATTTGAAGGACGTTATTTCTCAACTCCAAAGAAGATGGGAGCGCAGACAAGCGAAGCCAATACCAATGCAGGAATCGCTGCTGCTAAGCAAATAAATGCCTTTTTTAACGAAGGATGCACAAAGTATCAAGTGAATAAATAAAAGCTAATGAAGTCGTTATTGTATAGCAACTTCATTACAACCAAACAATCATTATAGAACAATATCACAATGGCAACAATAAAACCATTTAAAGGAATACGCCCTCCTAAAGAGCTAGTTGAGCAAATAGAGTCACGTCCTTACGACGTATTGAATTCAGAAGAGGCGAGAGAAGAGGCTAAAGGCAATGAAAAGAGCTTATATCATATAATCAAACCAGAAATTGATTTTGAGGTAGGCGCAAGCGAATACGATCCTAGAGTGTATGAACAAGCAGCTAAAAACTTTAAGAAATTCCAAGAAAAAGGTTGGTTAGTGCAAGACGAAAAAGACCACTATTATATCTATGCACAGACAATGAACAACAAAACTCAATATGGTTTAGTTGTTGGAGCTTATGTGAATGATTATTTAGATGGCACAATTAAGAAGCACGAACTTACTAGAAAGGATAAAGAAGAGGATAGAATGAAGCACGTAAGAGTGTGTGATGCCAATATCGAACCTGTGTTCTTTGCTTATCCCGACAATGCAACTCTTGATCAATTGATAGTGCGTTATGCTGCAACTACACCCGAATACGATTTTATTGCGCCTATTGATGGCTTTAGACATCAATTCTGGATTATCGAGAATGCAGAGGATATCAACCTCATTACCTCAGAATTTGCAAAGATGCCAGCACTTTATATTGCCGACGGGCACCATCGTTCGGCAGCTGCAGCCTTAGTTGGTGCAGAGAAAGCACAGCAAAATCCAAATCATAAAGGCGACGAAGAGTATAACTATTTCATGGCAGTTTGTTTCCAAGCATCACAATTAACCATTCTAGATTACAATAGAGTAGTGACCGATTTGAATGGACTTACAGAGCAAGAGTTCCTAACTCAACTTGAAAAAGATTTCGTTGTAGAAGATAAAGGAACAGACATTTATCGTCCAAATGCCCTACATAACTTCTCACTTTATCTAAATAAGCATTGGTATAGCTTAACTTCTAAGGTAGGAACCTTTGATAATAACGACCCAATTGGTGTTTTAGATGTTGATATCTCAAGTCGATTGATTTTTGATAGCATTTTAGGAATCAAAGATTTCCGTACCGATAAGCGTATAGATTTTGTGGGTGGACTACGTGGTTTAGAAGAACTTAAACGCCGAGTTGATAGTGGAGAGATGCAAATGGCATTAGCACTCTATCCTGTTTCTATGCAACAAATTATGGATATTGCTAACACTGGCAACATAATGCCACCAAAAGCAACATGGTTTGAACCAAAACTTCGTTCGGGATTGGTTATCCATAAGTTGTCGTAAACAATTGTTCATGAGCGATACATATTTAACAATACAAGATAAAAGCGAGGGGATTTACACCGAAAAGCGTAGTAAATTCCTCGCTTTTGCACATCCTGTAGAAACGATCGATGAAATAAAGGACCTTCTAACCGATTATAAAAAGAAGTATTACGACGCAAGGCACGTTTGTTATGCTTATATGTTGGGACCTGAAAGAATTGATTTCAGGGCTAATGATGATGGAGAACCCAGTAGTACTGCAGGTAAACCCATTCTTGGACAGATCAATTCTCGTGAGTTAACTAATATACTTGTGGTGGTTGTTCGTTACTTTGGAGGAGTGAAACTCGGCACAAGTGGATTGATAGTAGCCTATCGTGAGGCGGCTGCAGAAGCCCTTTCGGCTGCAACGGTGATAGAAAAGACGATTGAAGAAACTGTTACTTTCACCTTTCCTTATGTGATGATGAACAGCGTTATGAGGGTGGTTAAAGATTTAAACCCACGCATTGTTGAGCAAAAATACGATGAGACATGCGTTATCACCCTTGCTATTAAGCGTTCTATGGCTCCTTTTTTAGAAGAACGTCTCAATAAATTAGCGTTTGAATAGATAGAGTATCACAACTAAAAGTATTATAGTAAGAAAATAAGAGAGAGTTGCTTTGCTAACTCTCTCTCTTATTTTAGGGGTACTGGAGAGCGAGAAATCTCTTACCTTTCATTATTATTCAGACCCGAAGTAAAGCAAAGTGCTGTTGCCTAAAATAGTTATAGCACTTTTTTATTTGACTCATTCAATCACATCTCCACCAATTTCATTAAATCTATAGCATGTTTTGTCGTGGTCGTTTACCATTCCTATAGCTTGAATAAACGAATAAACAAGCACCGAACCAAGGAATTTAAATCCCCTTTTCTTTAAGTCTTTGGCAATGATGTTCGACAATTCACTTTGTGTTTGCATTATTCCGTTGGGGCGATTGTTATAGATAATGGTTTTGCCTTTTGTGAAACTCCAAATATATTTATCAAAAGTTTCGAATTCATTGCGTATCTTTATAAAAACTTGAGCATTGGTAATCATTGCTTCGATCTTTCTTTTAGATTTAATGATACCAGGATATTGTATAATTCTTTCAACATCAATATCGGTAAATCGAGCAACTTTCAGATAATCGAAGTTGGCAAAGCAGGTCTTGAAAATCTCTCTCTTAGTAAGAATAATTTTCCAACTTAGTCCGCACGACATCGCTTCAAGCATTAAATACTCATAGAGTTGCTGATCATTGTGACAAGCAATTCCCCATTCTTCGTTGTGGTATTTTTGCAACATCGTGTCGCCTTTGCACCAGCGACATATCTCTTTCACTTTCATATACTTATCTTCTTCCTATTAAAAACTATGCAATTGAGCTGTAAACTCAATGCTATTAGAGTGCAAAAATAATGCAATTATAGGTTAAAAGTATTGTTTTTGTTGTCTAAATTTAGATGACTTAAATAACTGTTGATTATTTGTTGGAATTTATTATCCTTTCAGATTAGGTGACTATATGGCAATTATTTTTTATAAATGAGAGAAAAATTTGAATAAAAAAGGAGTAGTAAAGAAGAAGAGGAGGGATTTAGGTGAAAAAAATAATAACGTGAATTCAATGAATTCACGTTATTAATGTTCCCCAAATAAGTTGTTGGGGTGTTCTTTTGGGGGGTATATTATAAAATACGACCTGTTAAAGAGAGTTTTAAAACAGGATATGCCACCAATTTATCTATAACTTTAGAGATCTCTTCTTCTTGTGGATTGTTGTTATTTTTTTCAATAATTACTTCCTTGCCATTCTGCATAACTTTCAATTTTCCATGGAAATGGCATCCCATTTCAAAGCGAACTCCAACACGATGTTTAGGTACCATTCTTCCAAATCCAAGTCCAAGGTATGGACGGAAAGCTTTAACTTCTATGCTTCCTTTTATACTTCCATCTTCATCAAAAGACAAAGGATATTTATCAAGTTCAGCAATGACACGTCCTTTCATCTCTGGATGAGCAATCAAGAAGTCTTTTACATTTTGACTTTGACCGTGTACATCGGCTAATTTAGCTCCTCCAAAAGAGAAACCACCAACAAGAAAGAAACTACTTTTAGCTCCTGCAGGATAACAGAAAGCCTTAAGATCTAAGGTTGTTCTGCTTAAATCTGTTTTAATATCTACATTGTTAACTGGAATAGAAATGTTGGAAGATGTAATATTACCCACATCTATATTGCTATTGAATTGGATTGCGGGAAAAAAGTTCATGCCTAAACCAAGTTCTAAATAAGGAGTTAGAGTTGTTCCTAAGCCGAAACTAATTCCTTCTGTTCCGACTCCGACATTAGCTCCCAAGCGATTGAATACTCCATGAAAGGTAGATTGAGCATGAACAGCCGTCATAGAAAGCAATAATGCAGGCAAAACGATTAATCTTTTCTTTATTAAAGTGAACATTTTGGAGAGATTTCTCTTGTTCTTTTCGGTGGTCATCTTTTTTGACCTTACTGCAAATTCAATCATAGTTTGATCATTTTAAATGGTTATTAATTAAGTGTATTTCTATAATTTTATTATTATAATAATGTGTTGTTTATTTCTTTTATTAGGTATTTTTATGGTAAAAGTTTAAATAGAAAATGTAAAAAGGGTGTTTATAGAGTTAAATTATATTCTGTATAACACTTTGTAAGAGGTGTTTCCCCACTAATAATTTTATCGTATTTGCTCGTAAATGGTTATTAATTGTTTGGTTTTTCGTTTGCAAATATACATCTTTATTCTCATTCTTTAAGTGATTTTTTTGTAAAAATTCAATAATATATCATCATATTCACGGTTTAATTCCTATATTTGTAAATAAAGTCACAGTGTAATTTGTGTCCTGTTTTAACGAGAGTGGCATTGAATTTGCTAAATAAAACAAGGAAGATAACAAAGAATTAAATTAAATACCAATATAAAAAATAATTATTATGTCAACAACAGTAATAGTTTTAATAGTAGTTGCAGTTATTGCAATCTCTCTAATTAGTATCTATAATAATCTTGTTCGATTAAGAAATAATCGTGAAAATGCTTTCTCGAATATTTCAGTTCAATTGAAACAACGTTATGATATGATTCCTCAATTGGTGGCAACAGTGAAAGGTTATGCCGATCATGAAAAGGATTTGTTGCAGAAAGTGACTGAAGCTAGAGCCGCTGCAATGGGGGCAAATACCATAAACGATACCATTGTGGCTGACAATAAGTTGTCGAGTGCATTAGCAGGACTAAGAGTTTCGCTCGAAGCTTATCCAGATTTGAAAGCCAATACTAACTTCAATAACTTGCAAATGGAAATTGCAGATATGGAAAACAAGCTCTCTGCAACTCGTAGATTCTTCAATTCAACCACTAAAGAGCTTAACACTGCAATCCAATCGTTCCCTGCAAACCTTATAGCAGGTATGTTTGGCTTTACCACTCAGCCTATGTTTGAGATTCCAGTAGAGCAACAAGCTGTAATGGAAAAGGCTCCTGAAATTAAATTTTAGATTGAATGCAATACGTAGGAGTACAATCGCAAATAAGAAAAAACAATCGACTTACAATTCTTTTGTTATTAATGTTTCCAGTAATTATATTGGGAACGATATGGGTTTTCTTAGTTGCTGTGAACTATTTTAATGGTGGTTATTATCTAGAAGATGGAACCATGGCATACGAAGTCAATTTTGATTCGGTTAATGCCTATTTCCTTCAAATTCTACCTTATGTGCTTGGAGCGGTGGGCTTGTGGTTTGTTATTGCCTATTATGCTAATGCTTCTATGATAATGGTAGCCACAAAAGCCCAACCTTTAAAGCGTTCTGAGAATCCAAAGGTGTATAATATGGTAGAAAACCTATGTATGTCGATTGGAATGGATATGCCTCAAGTGAACATAGTGAATGATCCTCAGCTCAATGCGTTTGCTAGTGGCATTAATAAAAAGACGTATGCGATTACATTAACTACAGGAATTATAGACCGATTGAATGATGAAGAGCTGGCAGGAGTTATTGCTCACGAATTAACCCACATTCGAAATCACGACACAAAGTTGCTTATTACAAGTATTGTTTTCGTGGGAATCGTTTCTACAATCATGACCATGCTGCTTAGAATGCTTTATTATAGCTTTATGTCAGGTGGCAGTAGACGAAGTAAAAAAGAAGGAGGTGGCTCGGTTGTGCTCATCATTCTGATTGGAGTAGTATTGGCTGCAGTAGCTTATTTCTTTACTCTTTTGACCCGATTCGCCATTTCTCGTAAGCGAGAGTATATGGCAGATGCAGGAGGAGCAGAGATAACAGGTAACCCTTTGGCGTTAGCTTCTGCCTTAAGGAAGATATCTGGCGACCCAGGACTTGATGCAGTGAATCGTGCAGACATTGCTCAAATGTTTATAATGTATCCTGATGAGATGGAACCAGGACTTCTTGGGATGGTTGATTCGCTATTTAGTACACATCCTGATGTGAAGAAACGAATCGCTATTCTAGAACAATTCTAAATCATGAGAAATATTTTTATAATCTTTTTGCTTATTTGTGGAAATCTATTTTCAATAGTAAAAGCACAAAAAATTACATATCAATCAAATAAACATTATAGAGAAAGGGTAGATAAGTTTGCCCAAATGCGTCCCATTGATAGTCTAGACGTGGTGATGTTAGGCAATAGCTTAACTGAAATGGCAGGCGATTGGAATGTTCTTTTAAAAGCTAAAAGAGTGCGAAATAGAGGTATTGCAGGCGATGATGCAATGGGAATGATGAATCGTTTACTGCAAATTACACCAGGAAAGCCTAAATCTATCTTTCTAATGGTGGGCATCAACGATTTAAGTCACGATTTAACTCCCTATCAAGTGTACGATCTTTGCGTGAAAGTGATTAGCAAAATAACCAAAGACACACCCTCAACAAAGCTTTATGTGCAGAGTCTTTTGCCCATTAATGAGTCTTTTGGACGTTGGAAAACACTCGAAGGTAAAACCAATGATATTCCTCGTATCAACGAATTGATGAAGAGTTATTGTGAAAAGAATAATATATCGTATATCAACTTGTTTGATAAATTCGTGCGACATGGTACCAATGAGCTACGAAAAGAGCTTACTTCAGATGGCTTACACCTAAGTGCTTTTGGATATAAGATATGGAGTTTCGAATTAAGAAAATATTTTAAATAAAAAGAAATCAAAGAGATTTGTAGTTAATACACTACGAATCTCTTTTTGTTTATATATTTTATATGTTGATTTTCGTTAAAAAAAAGAACTATTATTACGCATTTTTTCTTTTTAAATTGTTAATATATAAAACCTTTTCAATGTATAGAAAGAAGAAATAAGAAGAATTTTACTAATCAAACAATAATTTATATGAAAATAAAAGCCATATTAACAGCATTGGCATTGTCGTGTTCTTCATTTACAATGATGGCACAACGAACCCCCAGTCATCCTTTGGATATATCTACAATGGATTTCTATCAGTGGTTCGAAGGATTTAAATCGTGGACTCCAGGACAGCCATTAGCAGGCGTTTCTGCTATTGATGACGAGTTTTATATATCGCGAGTAAAGCCTAAAAAACGTATAAGTGATGCAGAAGACTATAAAGTTAATAGTCTAGCAGATAAGCAAAGAAAGCTTTGTTTATGGGTTCCTTTAGATGATCCATCGGTGAAATGGAAAGCGTTTCCACGTTATTCGCTTGAGGGAGACAATTTTAGTATGTGGTCATATCTTGACATTCATGGCAATTGGTCGGCTCCTTGGGCTCGTGTTTCGGCAGGTTTATCAGACGTTGCAGCAAAGAATGGTGTTGCAGTTGGCTGTGTGTTAGGAGTGCCCGAAACGACAACTATCAGCTTTTTTGAAAGTCCTAACTTCTTTAGTAATCACTTTAAAGTTCTTTATGGCTTAACAGAAGCAGATTCAAATGGAAACTTTCTTTGGACAAAAAAGCTTATTCAATTCATGAAATACTATGGTATCAATGGATTAGGAATCAACTCAGAGTTCTTTTCTGATTACGATACAATGACTCATCTTTTAAACTTTTTCTCTGATTGTCATAAAAAAGCAAAAGAAGAAGGATGGGAATTTCAGATCCATTGGTATGATCTTATGAATCGTTCAGGTCAGAAAAGCTTTAGAAACTCATTGAATAGCCAAAATTCTAGTATTCTAGGACCAGAGGGAGACAAGAAAGTTGATATGTTCTTTCTTAACTATAATTGGGGAGGAGCAGGTTTAGTAAGTTCTGTAAAGATGGCAAAACAATTGCCAAGAAACTCTTATGATATCTTTGCGGGATTCGATATTCAGAAGAATGCGCTTAATAATTATAGTTGGAAGCCCCTTTCTACTCAGCCAATTTCAATCGGTTTCTGGGGAGCACACGCACAAAGTTTGCTCCATCAGAGCGCAACTGACGAAGGAACAGAAGATATTGCAATTCAAAGAGCATATCAAAAGAAACTCGAATTGGTGTTTAGTGGAGGTAATCGCAACCCTGCTTTTACTCCAGAGCTAAGCACAGGAACCTCATTATCAAACACAGCATTAAAGAAGTTCCATGGACTTGCATCGTATTTAACAGCTAAATCAACTATAAGCGATGTGCCTTTCGTATCCCGTTTCAATCTCGGAAACGGATTAAAGTTCTATAATGAGGGTAAAGTTACATTCAATCATAAGTGGTATAACTTAAATACTCAAGACTTAATGCCTACTTGGCGTTGGTGGATTACAGACCAAAACGATACCGTTGACGAATCTTCTATCTCGTCTTTCGTTAATACTAATCTCACATTTGATGAGGCTTATTTTGGCGGCTCGTGCTTAAATGTGTCTGGAAAGAGTGCTTTCTCTAGACTAAAGCTCTTCAAAACACTACTTAAGGTACAACCCAATTACACTTTGTCAATTACTTATAAGAAGACTGGAGACATAGAACCGCATGCTAAATTGTTTGTGGCTTTAAAGGGGGATCTTAACCATTATAAAGAGATTTCTTTGCCTTCGAACACCGCTTCTTTATCTTCTTGGGTGACATATACTGCTACAATGGAACAACTTGGTGTGCCTGCAGATAGTGAAGTGGCAATGATTGGATTGGTGTTTAACGATACACCCGAGAATTATAACATGTATGTAGGTGAAATTGCCCTACGAAATCCAGCGCAAACCTTTAACACTGTCACTCCAATAATTAAGGATGTAGATATTATTAGAGGTCGTTATAATGCCTTTGACTTTAAGATTCGTTATGCAAGTGCAGCCGATAACAGTGTAACAAAGGTATATAATGACGATGTAGATACATGGTATTACGAGATTTACATGCAGCCTTTAAACGAGAATCCACAGCTTTTAACAGCCACAACATCATGGGCTGCTTATGTAGTTGATGCTCCTTTAAATCCTGAAGATGAAGTAAGAAAGGTGCGTTTAGGTGTTAGAGCTATTGCACCTGATGGCAAATCGGCTACCGATATCGTTTGGACTAATTATAAAGAAATACCTTATAACCAAATGATTAGCGACATTATGGTAGATAAAAAGGTGGTAAAACCAAACGAAAAGTTCCAGATTGTGATGGTTGATAAAAGAGCTCCTGTAGCACAAAAGATATCAATTGTTAATCCAAGAAATGGAGAAGTTATGGCAAAATCAACGAACTCTCGTATTTGTGAAGCGCAGATATCTCAAGTTGGTTTGTATGATCTTTTATTGACAGATGCAGAAGGAAACGAAACAACTACACGTGGAATGATTCAGATAACACCAGAAACAACTGGTTCTGTACCTGTTATTGAAAAGGTCATGGCAGATAAAACACAAGTTAAAACCAATGAGTCTGTAACGTTATCTTATGTTGGAAAAGAAGGAGAAGGTAAGGTTTCGAGAGCGTTAATTGTGAAAGACCCAGAGATGTTGTATATTCCTGGAGAACTACAAGTGGGCAAAACCTATTCTTATGCTTTATGGTTTAAAGTGGAGAAGTTTGGACATGACAAAGAAGGAACCAACCTTATCAATAAAAATACTATCTTCGATTCATGGCCACACAATAACTGGGGCGATCTTTGGGTAACTATTCGTCCTTCAATGACTGGTCATTTAGCTAATGAGATTTCATTTAATACGATGGGATGGGAGCAACATGACAATCCAAATGAAGCGATGATGTCTAATGGTTATCAAGTTTCTCCAGGTGTTTGGACCCATGTTGTGGTGACACACGATAGCGAAAACCGCCAAAAGTTATACTTCAATGGTAAGAAAGTGGCAGAAACTACTTTCTCTGCAAGTAGCAGACGTGATGAATCTACAGATTATCGAATACGTAAAAGCAAAACAGCTCATATATTTATTGGTGGAGGTGGCGTTTATAAAGCTGGCTTAAATGGATATGTAGACGAAGTTCAAGTGTGGGATAAAGCCCTTACTGACGAAGAAGTTTTGCAGGCAATGCAAGGCTATTCAAAAGAAAATGTGCCACAAAACCTAAAGGGCTATTATACTTTTGAAGAGAAAGATGAAAATGGTTTCTTCTATAATTGGGGCTCTGCAGGTAGAGATAAACTTAGTGGAATTGTGACAATGGAAGGCAGTGGCGGTGAAGATACAAGTAAAGCAAAATACCAAACACATGCTTCTAACAACGATGTCTTGGGTTATCCTGGTATTGTTGGTAGCTTAGATGTAACAACTAAAGCTAAATGGAATGTGGAAGGAGCAGCCATTACGCCACAAAATAAAACTGCAAATGCCACCTTCTCTCAACCAGGAACATACAAAGCAGAGCTAACATTGCAGAACCGTTGGGGAGAAGCAACCATGCTGTTAGAAGACAATATTGAAGTATCTGGTTTGCCAAACGATGTTAATTCAATTGAGGCTAGCACTCTTTTGGTAGAAATATCAAAAACTTCTACATCAAGTAGTTTGCGTTTACACTTTGCAGAAGCAGGCACTTACCAAGTGCAACTCATCAATAGTGCAGGTGCAATGTTGCTCCAACGCAACATCAATGCATCTTCAGATGCCAGCGAAGCAATTGCTTTTGAGGGTGAAACAGGCGTTTATGTCCTTAGAATATTAAAAGAAGGAAAGCCTTATAAGATATTAAAATTAGTGAAGAAGTAATTTATCTAAGAATCGAGAACGCTAATATTGAAAACGATTTGATGATGGGGAGAGCCTTAATGGTTCTCCCTTTTCTTATATCTTCATTCTTATTTTATCTCCTTTAAAATTCTTTTCCAAACGATATGCTTTACTCTTGTTTCCTAAAAGATAGAGTGTTTATTTCAATATCAAGCAACTGCGTATGCAAACACAATGCAATTGCCCGTTAAAAGCAGTGCTTTTGTGGTGTAATATTATTGCTTTTACCCACCAATATCAATGCTATTGCAAGACATGAGTAAAAAGATTATAGTACAAAAGAGAAAAATAAAGATTTATGTAGTTGAATATCGTAACAGAATTGTATGATATTATTACAACAAAAGCCTAAAGAAAATACAATATTATCCCATTAATAATAGAACAAATACTCAATAAAGTTCATTAAGGTCGGTAGGTATAACATTGCTCAAAGGCATACTTTAACATTCAAATCTTTGTAAGTTTAAGTAAAAACTATTATCTTTGCAAGCACAAAGAACAACACATTTGGGGTTGTGTCGGTTTGATTGGGATACTCATCAAATTATTTCAGAAAACCGAGATTGTTTCTTTTGTTAATGGCGGGCCATATAAATCTCTTTTAAAAGAGGCTAAGCTGCAAAGCCGATGGATTACAAAGACGGAGAACACTCAAATCTTTTTTAGCTCGGAGTTTCATCACATCATCGAGCAACCCCTTTCAAATAGAGGCAGGAAACATTTTCCCTGCCTTTTTATATATATAATAAAGAAATAAATATGTTCTCGGGAATTATTGAAGAAATGGCAACTGTCGTAGCAATAGAGCACGACAAAGAGAATATTCACTTTACACTTGAATGTTCGTTTACCAACGAATTGAAGATAGATCAAAGCGTTGCACACAACGGGGTGTGCCTAACAGTTGTTGAACTAGATGGCAATCGCTATACTGTTACTGCAATGAAAGAAACCATTATACGCAGTAATTTGGGATTATGGAACGTTGGCGACAAGGTGAATGTAGAGCGTTCGATGCAGATGAACGGTAGACTTGATGGTCATATTGTTCAAGGTCATGTGGATACTACTGCTATTTGTAGTGCGATAGAAGATGCAAATGGTTCAACTTATTTTACCTTTAGCTATGAATTTGACAAAGAACAGGCTTCGAGAGGCTATTTCACTGTAGATAAAGGGTCGGTTACTGTTAATGGAGTTTCATTGACAGTGGTGTCGCCTACATGTGATTCTTTCAAAGTAGCTATCATTCCTTACACAAGAGAACATACCAACTTTTGTGCTATAGAATTAGGAAGTGTTGTGAACTTAGAATTCGATATTATCGGAAAATATATCGCTCGCATGAACAATTTGGCATAATGTGCCATTCCAACTCAGAAGTATCAAAAGATGAACTATGCTGTTGTCTTTTGATACTTCTTTCTTTTTGGGTTTGTATCGCTTTCTTTTCAAATAAATATAAAAGGCATACAGCATAACACAATATAGTGTAAATACACGAAATATAATAACAAGGATAAATAAAAAAGGATATTATAGGAATATAATATTGATAAGGAAAGATATTGAAATGAAACAAACACTGGTTCCAAATAAAGGAATTCCGACGTCGTTATTATGGATCATGGCGATAATATCGGGCGTAACAGTAGCCAACTTGTATTTTAATCAGCCTGTATTGAATATGATAAGTATCGAATTGGGTATCTCATCGCTCACCGCCAACTGGCTTCCTATCATCATACAGCTAGGCTATGCCGTAGGTCTTTTGTTCATAATACCTCTTGGAGACTTAGTGCAAGTGAGAAAAATACTGACTGTGAACTTCACGCTTCTTGCCATATCGCTTCTTGCAACCGCATTAACAAGCAATATATATACCTTGCTTTTCACTTCATTTATAATAGGTGCAGGATCGGTTATGCCTCATATCTTTATTCCAATGGCATCGCAATACTCAACACCTGAGCGCAAAACACAAAATGTGGGTATACTACTTGGAGGCTTATTAACAGGTATTTTGGCTTCAAGAGTGGTGAGTGGAATAATGGGAGAGCACTTTGGTTGGCGTGCAATTTATTATGTTGCAACCATTTTAATGGCAGTTTGTCTGGTAGTGATATTGAAAATGCTCCCTGCTTCGCCTTCTACTTTTCAAGGGAGTTATGCATCTTTAATGAAATCGATGTTGGGTTTGGTTAAGAATAACAAGGTGTTGCAAAACGTTTCGTTGCGTGCTGCCCTTTGTTTTGGCTGTTTTCAAGGAATGTGGGCAGTACTTGTGTTTAAAATGAGTGGTGAACCATTTTACGCAAGTAATGATGCTATTGGTTTATTGGGACTTTGTGGTATGATGGGAGCACTCACAGCTACATCTATTGGTGGCTATATTAATAAACTAGGAGTGCGTACTTTCCATCTAATTGGTTGCGGAGTGCTTATTGCTTCGTGGTTAGTGATGTATGTATTTCAAAACTCTTATTGGGGAATGATTCTTGGAATTATCATAATTGATGGGGGTATGCAGTGTATTCAGCTAAGTAATCAAAGTAAAGCACTGTCTCTTGTGCCTCAAGCTACAAACAGAGTGAATACCATTTTTATGACAACATTCTTCTTAGGAGCTTCTTTAGGTACCTTTATTGCAGGTTATTGCTGGGCTAAATGGGCGTGGGAAGGCGTTGCTTTCTCGGGTATTATCATGACGTTGCTATCCGTTTTACTAACGTTTTCGATGAAAGAGAAAGTTTAAAATAAAAAGAGAATAAAGAAAGAACGCCGAATGGCAATCTAAACTTTATTCTCTTTTGTTTTATTATCGTCTACTTCCTTATTTCAACTCATTGATAAAGAAGTTTGATATTTGTCTAAGTAGGTGGTTGCGAGTGTTTCCTCCGTAGATAGAATGGTTTCTATTGGTGTAGTAAAGCTCCTTAAAGTCTTTGTCTGCTTGCACCAATGCTTCCGAATATTCATAGGCATTTTGCACATGAACATTATCATCTGCAGTGCCATGGCATAGCAATAATGATCCTTCTAATTGATTTACACGACTAATAGGATTGTCTTTATAACCATCAGGGTTTTCTTTTGGAGTTCTCATGTATCTTTCAGTGTAGATGGTATCATAGAATTTCCAGTCGGTAGGAGCTGCAACCGCAACACCAGCTTTGAACACTTTGCGACCTTCACTCATACTCATCAAGGTATTAAAGCCACCAAAACTCCAGCCCCAAATACCTATTTTTTCTTTATCTACATACGACTGCTTGCCTAACCACAATGCAGTTTCAACTTGATCTTTAGCTTCTAATTTTCCTAATTGCAAATAAGTAGCTTTCTCAAAGGCTGCTTCTCTACCGCCAGTACCACGTCCGTCTACACAAACCACAATGATATCGTTTTGTGCAAGGTATGCATCAAAGGCTCCACCTTGACCCATTGAGCCTGCATTCCAAGAGTTAATAACTTGCTGACTGCCTGGTCCGCTGTATTGAAAGAGCACAACAGGGTAGCGTTTTGAAGGATTAAAGTTAAGCGGTTTCATCATCCAACCATCTAATTGAATACCCTCTGAGGTTGTAAACGTAAAAGCTTCACGTTTTGCCCAATCATAGTTCGCAATCTTGTTCTTTAACTTCTCATTATTAATAGGTGTAGATAGCACCTTGCCTTGATTGTCTCTGATAGTGAAAACAAAAGGAGTGTTATAGTTACTCCATGTATTTAAGAAGTATTTAAAGTCTCCAGAGAAGCGTGCTTGGTTCCAACCTTCTTGCTTAGTGAGCTCTTCTACCGAACCATTCTTCTTGCTAACGCAAACCTTTCTGTCGTGAGGTGTGGGCAAAGCTGCTTGATAATACACTTCGCCTGTTGCGTCGTTAATTCCGTAAACATCAGTAATAACAGTTTTATTGTTGCCTATCTTGCGGATAAGTTGACCATTTTGAGAGTAAAGATACAAGTTCATTGCTCCCTCTTTGTCGTTAGGAATCAATATATTGTTAGGAGTTATCAATATATTTCCAATGGCTTCTTCTTTAATGTATTTAGGAGAAGTTTCCTTAATGAGTAGCTGTGCAACTGTACTTCGAGGATTAACAGAATATAAACACAATTCATCTTGATGGTGATTCATGGTGAAAGCAATCACTTGATTGGCGTCGTTTGTTGCCTTTAAACGTGGGATATAGCTGTCTGCAGATAACGGTAATTGCATCTTTTGGGTTCTTTTTGCCTTTATATCAAAGCTCCATAGCGACACAATAGCATTATCAAAGCCTGCTTTAGGATATTTATAAGCATCTAATCCTGGGTAATCAGCATAAGAGTTGAATGTTGGATGAGAGCCTTTAAACATCTGAATAGAATATTCTTTCACCGCCTTTTCATCATATTTCACCCACACAAGCATTGAAGCATCTGCATTAAACACAAGTGCTTTGTTGTGACTAAACTCTTCTTCATTCACCCAATCGGGGATACCATTAATGATTTCGTTGGGCTTTCCGTCTGTTGTTACAGCACTTTCGGCATTATCGTATAATAGTTTTACTAAGAAAATGTTGTTATTTCTCACGAAAGCTATAAGGTTTCCGTCGGGAGACCAGGTTGGCACTTGTTGCTTATCACCATCTGAAAGCTTTTCAAGTTTCGTAGAAGCTATGGTATATATATAATAAGTTGCTTTGAAAGAGCGTCGATAGATGTGTTCTGTTTTGGTTTGAATGAGCATTCTTTTGCGATCAGGCGACATGATATAGCCCTCAAAACCATTAATTTTCTCACCTATAGTCTTTGATATATCGAATAAAACAGCCGTTGTTTGTCCTGTTTTAAAGGAGCATTGTAAAACTTGTTTGCCGTCACTACTGATGCGAGTAAATTGGTCTGTTCCTGCAATGGGATTCATTCCTTGCATCATTTCAGCAGAGAAATCACCATTAGTAATTGACTTTATCGTGATTTTATCACCTGCATTGGCAACGCTAAACATCATTGTGAATGCAGTAAGAAGGGTCCAAATCTTTCTCATTGTGTATCTTTTAGTATGTTCTTTGCCACAAAGTTAAGTAAATTTGTTTACTTTTGCAAAGGCTATTACTAATGGTTTTGCTTGCACTGTCATAGAATTGATAGGAATAATGTTATTTTCTTTGTTTATAAGTGCAGATCAACCTAATTGAGAGTAGTTAGTTTTCTATTTTAATGAGATTGGAATTTTCAAATGAATACATCTTTTTTATATAACGATTTTGGGTCTTGGATGAAGCAACAGTTTCCTTTTAAGGTTCAAAAGATATCCATTGACGCTGGTTTTTCTTGTCCAAACAGAGATGGAACCATTGCTCGTGGAGGCTGTACATATTGTGATAATAGGACATTTAACCCTTCTTATTGTCATAAAAGAGATTCTGTTACAGAACAATTAGAGGCAGGAAAGCGATTTTTTGGAAAGAAATATCCTGATATGAAATATCTTGCATACTTCCAAGCATATACAAATACTTATTCGCCAACATCTAAATTGAGAACAATGTACGAAGAAGCCTTAGCCGTTAGCGATGTTGTTGGATTGGTAATTGGTACTCGTCCCGATTGTGTTTCAGACGAATTGCTCGATTATTTACAAGAGTTGAATAAGAAAACGTTTATTTTAGTGGAGTATGGAATAGAGACAACGAATAATAAAACGTTAGAAAGAATTAACCGAGGACATTCGTTTGAGTGTAGTGTTGATGCGATAAAAAGAACGAAAGAGCGTGGAATATTAACAGGAGGACACATTATTTTAGGTCTTCCAGGTGAGGATTTGCAAGAGAGTATACAACAAGCTAAGATTATATCTCAGCTTCCTTTAGACATACTTAAAATACATCAGATGCAAATTATCAGAGGAACGAAGTTGGCAAAGGAATGGAATGAGGAGCCTTTTCATCTTTATTCTCTTGATGAGTATATCGAACTCATTGCGCAATATATTCAATATTTGAGAAAAGATCTTGTGTTAGAGCGATTTGTTAGTCAATCTCCCCCCGAGTATTTAGTGGGTCCTAAGTGGGGAATAAAGAACTATGAGTTTACCAATAAGCTTGTAAACTACTTGAAAAAACACAATATTAAGCAGGGAATTTTAGTTGAATAGCAAAATAAAAGGAATTATAGAGACTTATAATAATGTTCTATAATGCTTACATTGTAATAAATCTTTTATTGTCATTTTAGGGTGTTTTGTCATATAACTACCTATTAATTGAACCTCTTTGGTAGTAAATATTTCCTTATTTAATATGGTATTAGTCACCCACATCACTGCTGCAGCATGTAATTCGTTTTCTATTAAATTATAACCATTTTCTTTATAATAGGGGAAAAGACTTATTAAATAAAAATATAAGCAATCTGCTACGATATACTTTCTATTCATTGTTTCTCTTTGTACTGCAGTATAAAATTTCTTATACAATGGATATTCACTACCAAGGTATTTATCTAATGAAATCCCAATAGTGTTTCTGTTTACAATAATGCTTTGATCAAAGGCACCAATTTGTGTATAAACCTTTGGAATAATTGTGCTCGGGAGTAGTTTTTGCATTCTTTTAAAAGCAAAAGACAATTCTTTATTGATATCAGAAAAATCACCATATTGTTCTTCAATATCTGCAATAACACGTTGAAGAAGTGTATCTTGATAGAATTTTAGCAGTTTACTATTTATTCCAATCTCGTCAATATCGCCTAATTTCAATACATCTTCAATTAAAGCACGAGTCTCTTGTGGATATTCTGTTTGCATATTCTGCAATGCAGAGAAATCTCCTGTTGTGAGATAACGGCTCTCTAGTTGATCGTAGCGTTTCGCTTCAACCAACAAATGTTTATCTTTTTGTTCTTTGTTACCTAGTTTTAGGTTGCAAGAAGATAAAAAGATGCAACATAATAGTAAATAATAGAGAAAGTATCTCACGATGAATTAATAAAGAAATTTATAATGATACAAAATTACAAAAATGTAAATTAAAAACCAAATAATAATCTAAAAAAAAGTAAATAAATACATTGTTACTTACTTCCTTGTTTAAATTTCTCAAAATAATGAGCAAAAATGGAGCTTATATAGTAGTCTTTAACGAATAACAAGAATGAACAATATAATTCTTTCTTTATTCCTTTGGATTTTATAATATTATCTATTATCTTTGTGTATATCTATATATAAAGACTTATTCAATCAATTTTGCATTGCTGTTTATCAGTTATTGTAGAATAAAATATGAATTATAGCAATAAATTAATAATCAACCTAAACTCTAATTAAAATTAATTATTAGAAACAAACCTTTTAAATTCTACAAGTATGTCAAACCAAGAACAAAACGTTTTATCGGGAAGTTTCAACTTAAAGAAATGTATTCTCTTTGCAGTTGCAGTTCTCATTACTTTAATTTTATGGAATCTTCCACTAGATTATTATGGCATCGATGGACTAACAGTTATTCAACGACGTGTTATTGCTATCTTTGCTTTCGCAACAATACTATGGATTACTGAAGCAATTCCATCGTGGGCAACTTCTGTTTCGGTAATTGGTATTATGCTTTTTACGATTTCCGACAATGCATTTAATTTCATGAGAGATGGTTTTGAGAAGCAAGAACTCATCAATCATGAAGATATTATGGCTACATTTGCTGATCCTATCATTATTCTTTTCTTAGGAGGTTTCATTCTTGCAATCGCTGCAAGCAAGGCTGGTCTTGATGTTTTGTTGGCAAGAACCTTATTAAAACCATTTGGAAAAAAATCAGAAAATGTGCTATTAGGATTCATTTTGGTTACTGGAATCTTCTCAATGTTCCTATCAAACACAGCAACTGCCATCATGACTCTTACGTTCTTGGCTCCTGTTTTCAAAGCTCTTCCACCTGAAGGCAAAGGACGTATCGCCTTAACTCTAGGTATTCCTGTTGCAGCTAACATTGGTGGAATGGGTACTCCCATAGGAACTCCACCCAATGCAATTGCTCTTAAGTATCTAAATGACGTGAATGGACTTAATGCAGGAATTGGTTTTGGCGACTGGTTGTTATTTATGATGCCTCTAACCATAGTGCTTTTATTGATTGGTTGGTATCTTCTTAAAACCTTTTTCCCATTTAAACAAAAAACAATTGAATTGCATATTGATGGAAAAGTGCAACGAAATTGGCGTTCAGTTGTTGTTTCTGTAACCTTTATTTGTACGGTTTTATTGTGGCTTCTTGATAAAGTAACAGGCATTGGAGCTAATACTGTGGCGATGTTGCCTATCACAGTGTTTGCTGCTACAGGCGTAGTGACAGCAAAAGACCTACAAAATATCAACTGGAGTGTTATCTGGATGGTAGCAGGTGGATTTACTTTAGGACTTGCGTTGAATGAGTCTGGATTGGCAGAGAATGTTATTCAGAACATTACTTTCGATAAATGGCACCCCGTTGTTATTCTTCTTATCTCTGGACTTGTATGCTACACTCTTTCAAATTTTATCTCAAACACAGCTACAGCAGCTCTATTAGTACCTATTTTAGCTGTTGTTTGTAAGGGAATGGGTGATAGTCTTAATGCTATTGGTGGTGGAGCTACCATTTTAATTGGTGTTGCAATTGCTGCTTCTGCAGCGATGTGCTTGCCTATTAGTACTCCTCCTAATGCTATTGCCCATTCAACAGGCTTAGTAGATCAAAAGCAAATGATGAAGATAGGTGGTGCAATGGGACTCTTAACTATGGTTATTGGTTATCTTCTTCTTTATTTACTCGCTAAGATGCACGTTCTCTAATTAAAAATAATTAATGAAAAATGAAGAGATATTTACACATAAAAGTGTCTGTATCTCTTTATTTTTTTCTTTTTTTTCATTCAAGAATGATCGCTGAAGTAGTGTATTTGTATTCTAAAAGCATTGTTTTTGTGTATTAATTCCATTGCTTTTGTCTTGTAAAAACAATGCTTTTGAAATCCAATAGCACTTTAATTAGAGAAAAACAGGATAGGGATAGAATTAAAAAAGGATTATAAACTCACTTATTTTCTACAATAAATATCCTAAAAAAGCACCTTACTTGTATTAGTTAGATGCTTTTTTATCATGAAATTTTGTTTGAAATATATTCAAATGAGGTTTAGTTGGTATCTTTTATTTTAATAGATCAGGTCGTAAACGCTGGGTTCTTTCCTGTGCTTGTTCAAGTTCCCACGCCTTAATCTTAGCCTCATTTCCACTTAAAAGGATTTCAGGCACCTTCCAACCATTATACTCTGCAGGACGAGTATATATTGGAGCAGATAACAAGTTGTCTTGAAAACAATCAGAAAGAGCACTTTGTTCGTCGCTAATAACGCCAGGAACAAGACGAATAACCGCATCTGCAATGATGGCAGCAGGTAGCTCTCCTCCTGTAAGAACAAAGTCGCCTACTGATATTTCCTTTGTAATAAGATGCTCTCTAATACGTTGGTCGATGCCTTTGTAATGTCCACAAAGGATAATTAAGTTTTCTTTTAACGATAAATTGTTTGCCATTGGCTGGTCAAATTGTTCGCCATCGGGAGATGTAAAAATCACTTCGTCATAGTGTCTTTCTGCTTTTAATGCTGAAATACATCTATCAATAGGCTCACAACTCATCACCATTCCTGCAAAACCACCATAAGAATAGTCGTCTACCTTTC
Organism: Prevotella sp.; assembly: GCA_052173735.1. Classification (GTDB taxonomy): domain Bacteria; phylum Bacteroidota; class Bacteroidia; order Bacteroidales; family Bacteroidaceae; genus Prevotella. The sequence goes on along the minus strand of JBQMYA010000017.1, from coordinate 1,188 downwards.
TGTGTTTATTAGTAGAATAATCACGAAGATTGTGCAAATGAATCTCTGCCAATCCTTTTTTTTGTGCTCTTGCAAGAATCGATTCTTGTGTAAATCCTGTAAGCATTTCAGGTAAAACGGTGATAATATCTATTCTCATAATGGGCACAAAGTTACAAAATGTTTTTTATTGCACTTAATTAAAAACACGTCTTCTTTGTGATAAAATGAAGAAATCAATCTATTTAGAGTGATTTTTAGCCTTCATAAGTACGAAGAAAGCCCCTTTTCTCCTCCTTCAATCTATCCTCAAAAGAATAAAATGTGCTCCTCCTTGCTCTATATATAATAAGGTGTAAGTAGAAGACATGTTTCAGTTTAGTAATAATAAATGTGAAAGAAAGTTTTAAATAGAATTCTTGATTAAAAGCAAGAATATACCTTAATAGCGAATTTAACAACATGTTATGGAATGAATTCAATAAAAATCACTACTTTTGTGCATTATTATATCTTATCAATAATTAATTTATGAAAAAATTATTACTATCTGCTGCAATGCTTATAACAAGTATTTGCGCTGGAGCACAAAACGTTCAGTTACATTATGATTTAGGTCGTGCATTGTATAAAGACATCACCGACCGCCAAACTGTTACAACAACAGTAGAAATGTTCAAGTTAGATAAGTGGGGAAGTACTTTCTTGTTTACTGATCTTGATTATCATCGTGATGGTGTTAAGGGTGCTTACTGGGAAATTGCACGTGAGTTTAACCTATCAAAAAACAAGCAATGGGCTGCTCATGTCGAGTATAATGGTGGTTTAGGATCAAATAAAGACCTAACATATACTGCACGTTATCAACACGCTTTCTTAGCAGGTGGAGCTTGGAATTGGGTAAGTAGCGACTTTAAAAAGAATCTCTCAATTCAATTAATGTATAAATATTACTTCAAAGGTCAAGGACTTGCTCGTCCATTTAGCGGTTTCCAATTAACAGAAGTATGGGGACTTACCTTTGCAAACAACCTTTGTACATTCAATGGTTTCTGCGATTTATGGTATGATAAGAACGTAAATGGCAAGCTAATCTTAATTTCTGAGCCACAATTCTGGTTCAACTTGAATACATTAAAAGGTATGAAAGATGTTAACTTGAGCCTTGGTACAGAGGTAGAGATCAGCAATAACTTTGTATATAACAAC
>JBQMYA010000016.1:0-52169 GCA_052173735.1 Prevotella sp. | reverse complement strand
CATAACCGCCATCAACACCTTAATCAATTTATCTTGTTCTATAGTTTCATAAAAAACGTCACTTTTCTACCCACTTTAGCACCTCTTTTTTAATTGATTTTCGGAAGTTTTTATTACTTTTGCAAAAGGCTTTAAAGCAATTATTATATAAAAGCAAATAATTATACAACAAAAAACAACTCTAAACGTTAATAAATTAATGTAGAGTGATTGAACTAGTGGCAAATTATTGCTGGCTAAATACTACATTATTATTTATAAATACATAGGATTTAAGAAAATAAATATATTCATGAAAAAACTATTTTTCTGCATATTGCTATTGATGGGTGCTGCACAATGCTTATATGCACAATCTAGAATGACCGATGATCAAGTGATTCGAATGATTCAAAGAGAGCAAAAAGCGGGTTCAACTCAATCGCAAATCGTTACAAAACTGATGCAAAGCGGTGTAGATATATCTCAAATTAGGAGATTAAAGGATAAATACGACCGCCAAATGAATCAAAAAGGACTCGGCAATCTAAATGATGAAACATTGCAATCTAATGATTCTAGAATGCGTCAAAACAAGCAAAACGCAGCCAATAGCGCATTAAATAAATTTTCGAACAATCGTATTCAACGTAATAGTGCAGACAAAATAGAAATCAATGAGAAAGACCCTGAGTTCTTATTGATGCAAAATGAATTATCATATTTAACCCCCAAAGATTCTATTGAGTGGCTAAGAGAATTGCTCGACGAGAAAAGTAAGATGAAGAAAAGGGTGTTCGGACGAGATATATTTAATAATAAAGAGTTGTCGTTCGAACCTAATATGAACATAGCAACGCCTCAACGGTATGTTTTAGGACCTGGAGATAACGTCATCATTGATGTTTATGGAGCTTCACAAAAAACCTTTAACGTTGTTGTTTCGCCTGATGGTGAAGTGACAATAGAAGACTTTGGTCCTATAAAAGTGAGCGGACTAACTGTCGAACAGGCAAATGCTAAGGTGCGTTCACTATTAGGTGCACGTTATAGTAGCTCAAAAACGAAGCTCACTGTGGGTCAAACTAAGACCATGATGGTGAATGTTATGGGTGAAGTTAAAGTGCCTGGCACATACACTCTTTCTGCTTTTGCAACCGTATTCCATGCTCTTTATATGGCAGGAGGCATCAACGACCTCGGCACCTTGCGTAATATTAAGGTATATCGTCAAAACCGTTTGGTTACTGTTGTAGACATATATGATTATATTCTCAATGGAAAACTAACAGGAAACATACGCCTTATGGATAATGATGTTATTGTTGTTGGTCCTTACGACTGTTTGGTTACTATCTCTGGAAAAGTGAAACGCCCTATGATTTATGAAATGAAGAAGAGCGAAAGCATTGGTTCTATCATTAAATATGCTGGTGGTTTCACTGGAGATGCATATAGAAAAGCCGTTCGTTTATTACGAAAAACAGGCAGAGAACATTCTGTTTACAACATAGGAGAATTCGATATCAATTCTTTTCACTTAGCTGATGGCGACTCTATTGGCGTTGATTCAATCATCAATCGCTATGAAAACATGGTTGAAATCAAAGGTGCAATCTTCCGTCCAGGTATGTATAACATCGGAAAAGACATCAATAGCGTACGCACTTTAATTGAACATGCAGAAGGATTAACCGAAGAAGCATTCACAAATCGTGCTATTATTCATCGCATGAAGACAGATAGAACGCTCGAAGTTATAGCAGTTGACGTGAAAGGAATAATGGAAGGAAGTGTTGCAGACGTGCCTTTGAAGAAAAATGACGTTCTTTTTATTCCTACAAAGAGTGAAATTCAAAATAAAAGAACAATAACAGTACATGGTGAAGTGTATTACCCAGGAATGTATGTGTATGCAGATCACACAACACTTGAAGACATTATTCTTCAAGCAGGAGGTCTAAAAGACAAGGCATCTATCATTAAAGTTGATGTTGCTCGCCGCATATTGAACCCTAAAGCTATAACCAATGATAGCGTAATTGCTAAGACTTATACCTTTGCATTAAAAGAAGGATTTGTTATCGATGGCACTCCAGGATTCGAATTACGACCCTTCGATGAAGTATATGTACGCAAAAGTCCTGGCTATAGCCATCAACAAAACATTCTAGTAGAAGGAAATGTGATGTTTGCAGGTACTTACACGCTATCAAATAAGAATGAACGACTAAGCGATATCATTAAGAAAGCAGGTGGAGTAACCGATCTTGCTTATGTTCCAGGTGCACGTTTAGAGCGTAGAATCACTCCCGATGAGCGCTTAAGAATGCAAACTGTAATCAAAATGGCACAAATGCAAAGTGGCAAGAAAGACTCTCTTGATATAAGAAAACTTGATTTAGGTGATACATATTATGTGGGTATCGAACTTGACAAGGCTTTAAAAGAACCTGGAGGAGATGCCGATTTGGTTCTAAGAGAATTCGACCGAATCATCGTTCCCGAGTATAATGGAACCGTAAAGATAAGCGGTGACGTGATGTATCCAAACACTGTGGCTTACGAAAAGGGTCGAAAAGCAAACTGGTATATCAACCAAGCAGGTGGTTGGGGCAACAGAGCGAAGAAGAGTCACACATATATTGTGTATATGAATGGTACTGTTGCTAAGGTAGGACATAACGCAAAAGTACGCCCTGGATGTGAAATTATAGTACCAAGTAAGCCCGAAAGAACAGGAAACTCATTTGCACAATGGCTCTCTATCGGCACTTCTGTAGCATCAATTGCAACTATGATTGCCACAATGGCAAACTTATTAAAATAAAGAAGAATAGAAACTCAAAACTTTTCAACTCGACCTTATAATCGAAAGAAATAGGAAAAAGAAGACTGTAGTTAGTTATTATAATAGTTATAGGTAACTACTCTCATAGAACATTTTCTCCATCATCATACAAGTGCAGAGTTATTACCAACGAAGTTTTGAGTTTCTATTTCTCCATATAAATAAAACCCAATACCAATAAAACTGTTTTTTCAATTACATAAGCAATAATGAATAAACCAATTGTTGATTTAAAAATAATCAAAACGCTTGTTTTAAACAATAAGAAGCTATTTGCTACCACTAGTTGCATGTCGTTTGTAGCTGCCCTTATCATAGCTTTTAGTATTCCAAAAGAATACACTTCAACTGTAATTCTTGCTCCCGAAGCATCAGAAAGTGGTCTTTCTGGTAACTTAGGTTCACTTGCTTCAATGGTAGGAGCAAAGATTGGGAACATGAGTAACAGCGATGCAGTGTATCCACAGCTATATCCTGAGATATGTGCTTCTGACGATTTTATCATTCCTTTGTGGTCTTTAAAGGTTCAAAGTCAAGATGGAAGCATTTCAACAACATTATACGACTATGTTTTAAAACATCGAAAAACAGCTTGGTGGAATAAGATTAAGCAGTTAATGCTATTGCCATTTGTACCTAAGCCACAAGCAAATGTTCCTGCAAAACAGAAAAAAAAGACCGAAGCTATACAGCTTACACAACAGCAAGAGAATGCAACCAATGCCATAAAAGGTATGCTTAAATGCGTTGTGGATAAGAAAACTGATATGATAACCATCACAACAACAACGCAAGACCCCCTCATTGCTGCTACTGTTGCAAATTATGTGCAACGTGCTTTGCAAACATACATCATTAAATATCGTACCACCAAAGCACGAAACGACTTGTCTTACACAGAGAATCTGTATCGTGAAGCAAAAGTAGATTACGAAAAATCTCGTCAAAGATACGGCTCTTATTCAGATGCCAACACAGATATTATCTTGCAATCTTATAAATTAAAGCAAACAGATTTAGAAAATGAGATGCAATTAAAGTATAATATTTACTCTCAATTGGCTCAACAATTGCAATTGGCAAGAGCGAAAGTGCAAGAGAGAACTCCAGCTTTCACCATCATTCAATCAGCAGTTGTACCTCTAAAGAAAGCCTCTCCACGTCGTGGATTCATTGTTTGCATCATTCTTTTACTCAACTTCTTGGGAACACTTCAATGGACTTACCTAAAGAACAAGGGTGCCTTTAAAAAGCAAGAAGACACACCCGAAGAAGCAAAAGGACAAGAAGTATTATAAAGTAACTAAACCATTAGTTTTCAATAAGATATAAAACGATTTACAAAAGCATTGACATTTGCTTGTAAAAGCATGCTAATTGATGCACAAAAGCATTGCTTTTTAACCTCAATAGCATAGGTTTTACGTCACAATAGAATAAGAATAAATACAGAAGACGATAAGAAACAGACTAAGGAACCAACGAAGATATGTATATTTTAATATTCCTTATATTCTTTCTTGGTGCTCTACTTACTAAAGAAAAGCCCAATTTCATCACATTGATAACACTCATTGTGATCTTTATTCTTATCATTGGACTACGCAGTCCCTACATAGATCAAGACTATCAGAATTATCTTCGAGAAGCAAAATACGGATCGGGAATCTCAGAAGTCACCTTTTATCTCTTCTCAAAGCTATCTTATGGACTCACCAATAGCTCCTTGTTGATGTTTGTTATCTATGCTGTGATAACCGTTCCAACACAATTTTATGCCCTATATAAGCACTCCAATTTCTTTTGGATATCGCTTCTTTTCTTCTTTCCAACCTACTTTGTGATCTTAAATATGAATGCAATGCGTTCTGGAGCCGCCTTAGGTATCACGATGATAGCATGGAGTTATTGGGCAGAACGCAAAACATTGGCAACTCTTGGGCTTATTGCTTTGGCAACATCTTTGCACTATTCGTTCGCCATTCTCTTCTTGTTCTACCCCATTGTGCGCAATAACGACAAGTATTTAAAAGCATTTTTAGCCGCAATACCTATTGTTTTTGCCTTCCACACCTTAATAGATATCGACGAGTTCTTTGCATTTTTCAGTATAATTGAATTTATTGCCGTTAAGTCTAACGCTTATTCTACAGAAGATTTCGAGCCAGTTAGTATCTTTAGCACCGTGATTTTATTGCGTGTTGCCATAGTTGCCGCCTTATATTATTATAGAGAAGAGTTGAGCAAACACAACCCTTTATTCTATCTTTTCTTTAAGTTTTACATCGTAGGACTCGTTCTTTTAGTCTTCATTGCCGACATTCCGCCTGTTGCTTTCCGTCTTTTAGACATCTTTGCAGCAAGCGAATTGGTTCTACTTCCAATGTTCTTATACACCATAAAACAGCGATATATTGCATTAGGAGGCATAACTATTTATGCTTTTCTATACTTTTACATCAATATTCTATTGGCACAGAACATCAAACCCTACGAGATGATTATTTAAAAGCATGATAAAAAACAACACATCTATAGCCCTTTTGATGGCAACATATAACGGAGAGAAGTTCATTGGTGAGCAATTAAACTCTCTTTTCGCCCAAACTTATACAGATTGGACGCTATTTGTGCGTGATGATGGTTCGACAGATCATACAATAAGCATCATAGAAAGCTATCAAAAAAAACACCATAACATTGTTATCATTGATAACGAGGGACACAATCTCGGTCCTTTTATGAACTTTATGGCTCTCCTTCAAGAGGTAGATTCACCACTATACATGTTCATCGACCAAGATGACGTGTGGCTTCCACATAAGATTGAGAATGAAATAGCAGCTTTTCGCTCATTAAATTGCGATGAAACAACGCCAGGAATGGTATTCACTAACCTTCAATTGGTAGACGAAAACTTAAATGTTTTGTCTGCTTCTTTTTGGAAAAGTATCCATTTTTCGCCTCACATTTTCAACTCTTTTACCGAACAAGCATTCATTGGTTACATCACAGGTTGCACCATGTTATTTAACAAAAAGGCTAAAGAAATATCGTTTCCAGTAGCGAAATACGCCCCAATGCACGATTGGTGGGTTGCTATCTGTGTTTATAAAGCAAACGGAAAGGTGGGCTTTGTAGAAACGCCTCAAATGCTTTATCGCAAACATGACAATAATGTCACGGGCAACTTTGTAAGCTCTCAAAAAGGGAAAAGCTTGTGTGTACGTTTTAAAGAAATGGCAACTCAATACCAACTAATGAAAAATTGCGGTGCTGTTAGCTCGTTTTACAATTACATTTGCTTAAAAAGCAAGATAAAAGACACAAGAAAGAATATTTAATGAGCAATGGTTATAAAAGTCTATTAAAGGCAACAATAGTGATGAGTGGTGCGCAAATCATCGAAGCACTCATGTCTATCGTCCGAGCAAAGGTTATCGCTTTATTGCTTGGTCCTATTGGTATTGCGCTCAATTCTATCTTCTTAATCACGCTCAATACCCTCTATCAGGTTACAAGTATGGGACTTCCACAAAGTGCCATTCGCGATATTGCTCAGTCGCAAAATAGTGAAAACCCAATAGAACAGCAAAAAATAATCACGGCTTTTAAAACACTTATCCGCTTATTAGCCATTATTGCGTTCTTATTTTGCATCTTTGCAGCTCCAGTTCTCAGTGACATTTCATTTGGAGTAGCCAATAATCACACCACAGATTTCATGATATTGTCTTTCGGAGCCTGCGCCATGTTGTTGTCATACGGCAACACTACGATTCTACAAGGAATGCAACGGCTAACCGCTTTGGCACAAACAACGATATTTGCAGCAATCAGTAGCGTAATAATAGCTATACCACTACTCTACTTTTTCAATCATAAAGGCGTGTCTTTAGCCATCTCTTGCGGTTTTATCATCACATTTATCATCAACAGTTTATATGTAAAAAGGTTATCAATAAAGCGTATTCGCCTCTCTTTGAATGAGGTTTGGACCATTGGTTCGCCCATGATTAAACTGGGAATAATCATTATGTTCAGTTCGCTTTTAATGAATTTATTTACCTATTTCACCAACATTCTCATTCGATTCTTTGGTTCTATCGAGGATGTTGGCTACTTTCAAGCAGCTTATTCCATTACAATGCGCAACTTTTCGATACTTGCTGCGACCCTAATAGCCGACTTTTATCCTCGACTTTCGAAAGCTCTTGACAATAAAAAGGAATTCAACAACATCGTATCTGAAGAAGCTGAGCTTCTTATTATACTTATTTCTATTGTCTCAGTAATACTCATTCTCTTCACAAAACCTATCTTATGGCTTTTGCTTTCGGCTGATTTCTATTCAATAGAACTACTCACTCAGTGCATAACATTCTCGCTTTTGTTTCGCATTATGTGGGCGACCTTGTCGTATATTCCATTGGCTCATGGCGATAAAAAGATGTATTTAATATACGATGCCTTACTTGGTAATGGCGGAAACTTTATTATTACAATTGTTTCCTACTATCTATTCGGACTCAACGGCATAGGATTTGCCATGATAATAGGTAATCTTTTTGTATCTTTATTGCTCTATTTTGTATATAAAAAGCACTATGGAATGGAGTTTAATAACCGCTTTTGGAAACTTCAAAGCATCTATATTGTGTTGTTAGGTATATTCATGTTTACGCTATTTATGCGTGATTCGTTATTATATTACGTTACAAATATAATTTTATTAGCAATTTTTACGTTGTTTAGTTATAGAGAACTAAACAACAGAATCAATATCAAACAATTTATAAGAAATAAATTTCACAAATGAAGATAGGTATTTTATACATCTGCACAGGTCAGTATTCCATCTTTTGGAAAGGCTTTTTTGAAAGCTGTGAGCGGTTCTTTTTACCACAAGTTGAAAAGAAATATTATGTATTTACCGATGCTTCTGACATTCAAGAGACCAACAATATCAAAACATATTACACACAATCGAAAGGTTTTCCTTTAGATACTCTATTGCGATTTGATATGTTTATTAAGGCAGAAGAAGATTCAAAAGAGTGCGATTACGTCTTTTTCTTCAACTCAAACATGGAGTTTAAGAAGGTAATTACACCCGATATGTTCCTTCCAAGCATAGAAGATAACGGCTTATTGGGCGTCTTACACCCTGGACATTACTACAAACACAACCCTATTTCGTTACCTTATGAAAAGCGAAAGCGTTCTACAGCCTACATAAAACACACGAAAGGAGAAACCTATCACTATTTTATGGGAGGCGTAAATGGCGGAACTCACGAAGCTTTCTATCGTCTTTCACACGTTTGTAGTGAAAATATTAAGAAAGACTTAAACCGCAAATTCATCGCAATTTATCACGATGAATCGCACTTAAATCGTTTTTTTCACAACAAAAAGATAAAGATTTTGCCTCCTTCTTTTGGTTTTCCCGAAGGCGGAAACATTCCTTTTGAGCCTTATATCATCATTAGAAACAAGATGAAACATGGCGGAAAATATTTTGATAAACTACCCCAAACAGCATATATTCAACGCATTAAGCGCAGAATTAAAGAGCTATATAGAAATATTTTATGGATTCTCAACTTTTAAAACATATTAAACTATCAGGCGGTTTTGGTAATCAACTGTTTCAATACTTCTTTGGAGAGTATCTAAAAGAGAAGTATAACTGTTCTATTTCCTTTTTTTCTGAGCCTGCATTAGATATCAATCAACTACAAATACATCGATTCTTCCCTGCTCTACGCATATCTCATAACACCGAGTTAAGGCGTTTTCATTATGCTTTTACACAGCAATTGGCTTATAGATGTATGCGAAAGCTATTGCTATTCTTTCCCTTTTTAAACAAAAAAGTAAAGATAGAGAATGGCTCTAACTATCAAAATCAATCGTTTAACGACACTTATTGCTTCGATGGTTACTGGCAATCTTATCGCTATTTAAGTGCTTTCACGCCTTCATTGCAGTTTGAAGATCAGCTAATAAACGACATTTCTGCCGATTATACCAATACTATTGAGCAGTCGGAAGCAGTGTTTTTGCATATCAGAAGAGGTGATTATCTCAACAAAGAGAACCAAAAAGTATTTGCAGAATGCCCTCTAAAGTACTTTGAAAAGGCTGTAAATAAAATAAAGGAAGATAACAAAACCTACCATTTCTTTGTCTTTTCAAACGACATCGAATGGGTTAAATGCCACTTAAAGCTCAATAATAACGAGGTAACCTTTATTCAAAACAAAGGCAATAGCTGCGATTTAAAGGACTTTTATCTTATGACTCGTTGCAAACATGCAATCATTTCGAATAGTACTTTCAGCTGGTGGGCGGCTTACCTCATTAACAATAACGATAAAAAAGTGATTGCTCCAAAACACTGGTACAAGGATTTGAGCATGAATAATGCCACAAAAGACCTTATTCCACCAACGTGGATTCGACTTTAATTGATAATAATATAATAATGAAAGATATTCTATACTCTGCTTTTTGCGCATTGATGAAGGTCTTTTCTTTTATCATTTCGCCCTCAGTAAGTCGCTTTTTAAGCACAAAGCGCAAAACTTTGCGTTCGCTATGGCTAAAGAATTTCATTGGGAAATGCGGTAAAAAAGTGTTCTTTGGAGATGATATCGTTATGATAAATCATCACAATATGATTATAGGAGATTATGTTGTGATAGACGATAGCTGTATGATTACCCCCATAGAAAATGGAGTTATTGATATAAAAAGCAATTGTCATATTGGTCGTTTCTGCCATATTACAGCCTTAAAACACATCACTTTAGGCGAAAACTGCCTTCTTGGACAACACGTTACCATAACAGATAACTCGCATGGCGACATCACTTTCGAGGCAATGTCTATTCCACCCATCCACCGACCCATAACAAGTAGAGGCGAAATAACCATCGGAAAGAACGTATGGATTGGTGAAAATGCTGTTATTTTGCAAGACATTACAATTGGAGATGGATCTATTATCGGTGCAGGAAGCATTGTAACGAAAGACATTCCCGCTTATTCTGTGGCAGTAGGAAACCCTGCAAGAGTGATAAAACAATTGGAAAACAAATAAGATTACAATATAATTCGATGATACAAGTAAGTATTGGAATTCCTTTTTACAATGCTCAAGACTTTTTAGAGCAAGCTATTTTGTCTGTACTCAATCAAGATTACAAATCATTTGAATTGTTATTGATAGACGATGGCAGTACGGATAAGTCATTGGATATTGCCTATCGCTTTCAAGATGAAAGGACAAAGGTTATTCACGACGGGCAAAATAAAGGACTTTCAGCACGCCTTAACGAACTTGTTGCCTTGTCGAAAGGAGAATATTTCGTTCGAATGGACGCCGACGACATTATGTTTCCACAACGAATATCACGACAATTGGCTTATTTGCAACAACATAATGAGGTTGATGTAGTAGGCTGTAGTGCTGTAACAATTGACATAAAAAACAAAATTACGGGTATTATTTGCTATCCAGAGCATCCCAATAACATTTCGAATGTAATTAAGCATCAATGTTTTATCCATCCTTCTATCATGGCAAAACGTTCTTGGTTCGTTCAAAATCCATACGATGAAAGAGCCATTCGCATGGAAGATTACAACTTATGGATGCGTACTTTCTCAAAATATCGCTTCTATAACATTGCAGAACCATTGCTTTTCTATCGTGTTTCGGGTCTTCCTTACCTCGATAAGTATTTATTATCGATGAAAGGAGAACGCAAAGAGTTACGAAAGCACAAGCAAATCATTCCCAACTACCGTGTAGTTCTACTTAAAAACTACCTAAAATGCGTGCTATACTACTGCTTCTCGCATCTTCATTTACTTGATGTTCTACTTCGATTGCGCTCTAAGTCGATTCCCAACTCTAACAACCTCGAAGGCATTAAAAGTGCTTTAACAACGGCATTGCAACGCAATACACAGACAAAAGACTAACACTTTAAACGCACTTTTTGCATTTAAACAAGCATAAAGATAGAGTTTTCAAGACAAAACCAACAAGAACATATTATCTTTGCACTATAAATACGATTAAAATCACTCATATTACATCATAAACCCGTATTTTCGATAGCAAAGAAAATACTCTAAAGTTATAAAAGATGAAGATATTGTTAGTTGCTAACGTTGGAAGAGGACACGTAAACAAGTTTCATATCCCAACAATACAATACTTACAGGCCCAAAATTGGCAGGTAGACGTTGCTTGTTCTGTTGATGAACCAATAGAAGCAGGTGACAATATCTATGCAATGTGCTGGAAACGCACTCCTTTTACCTTTAAAACTATACAAGGAATATTTCAATTAAAGAAGCTAATAGCAAAGAATAACTACGACATTATCTATTGTCATACCCCCGTTGGAGGCGTTATTTCACGCATGGCTGTAGCTCTTTTACGTGGCAAAAAGCCCCAAGTTGCCTACTTTGCACATGGACTTCATTTCTTTAAAGGGGCACCTTTGCTCAATTGGTTGTTATATTATCCAATAGAAAAGCTGATGTCTTATTTCACAAATCTATTCATAACAATCAATCCCGAAGACTATAATTTGGTTCAAAAGCATTTTAATCAAAAGATGAGAGTAGCCCTCATCAATGGTATTGGGGTTGATTTCAATAGATTAAAGATAGACAATCGTGACGCTATTCGTCAAGAATATAGAAATAAATTCAATATTCCTCAAGATGCTATTGCATTGATTTACGTTGCCGAAGTCTCTAAAAATAAAAACCAAGAGATGCTTATTCGGCTTGTTCAGAATATGAATAAGCAAGGCAATCGCAATATTTATCTCATCCTAGCAGGACCTTTAAACGAGAAAGGAGAATATATTAAGCTTGTTAATCAACTGGGAATTAAGGATAAGATACGATTTGTAGGCTGGCGAAAAGATATAGCCCAGCTAATGAATACCGCAGATATTTGCGTGGCATCAAGCATTCGTGAAGGATTTGGAATTAACCTAATAGAAGCTCTATATTGCCATTTACCCATCGTTGCAGTGAGCAATAGAGGTCATAACACAATTATAAAAGATGGTGAAAACGGCTTTATTGTGCCACTAAACGATTATAAAGCGATGCAAGAAAAGATTGAGCTATTAATAAACGATAAAATTTTATACGATAAAATGGCGAATATTAATGTTGAAAAATATCAATCTTCGAACATTGTAAAAGAGCTATATCACCTTTTAAGTAACTTAAAAACAAACTAAAAGAGCTTTTATAAAGCATCATTTTACCCTATATTTTATTCTAAATAAAATAATAAGAGGCATTAATCGGATTCTTATTACAAGCTATTTTATTAGAAAAGTTCAATAAAAATGTGCTTTTTTACAATATTATCTAATTCTTTGCGTTCTCTATAATAAACAATTTTACATAATGACTACAAAGATAATTATAAATAGCAAGCCAGAAAACAAAACTAAAAACAAATACGTTTACGATAGAATGAATGGATTTGAACGAGATGTTAAACGCATATTCGACTGTATTGCCGCTGCTATTGCTCTTCTTTTCTTCTCTCCTCTCTTCCTTATATGCTATATTTTAATAAAAAAAGAAGATGGTGGTAGCGTTATATTTAAGCAAGAACGCATCGGAAGATTTGGTCGTCCGTTCTACATTTACAAGTTTAGAAGTATGAAAGAAGACGCAGAAAAGAACGGACCTGCATTATTTCAACACGAAAAAGACCATCGTTTAACTAATATTGGTAAGTTTCTTAGAAGTCATCACCTGGATGAATTACCCCAACTTTGGAATGTATTTGTAGGAGATATGTCGTTTGTTGGTCCACGACCAGAGCGTAAATTCTATATAGATCAAATCATTCAACACGACGAGCGATATACCTTTTTATACCAAATTCGCCCAGGTGTTACCTCCTATGCCACCTTATACAACGGTTATACCGACACTATGGAGAAGATGTTACGCCGTCTTGAGCTTGATCTTTACTATCTTAGAAAACGTTCTTGGTGGTTTGATATCAAAATATTAATCAACACTTTCCTCAATATTGCAATTGGAAAGAAATTCTAAAATAAAAAAATGTCATACGTTCATAACATAAGGCGATTATAAAAGCATTGTTTTCGCCATGTTAAAACATTGATATTACACTCTAAAAGCATTGCTATTGCATCACAATAGCAATGCTTTTATTTTTCATGAGCTATCCTCTTACAAAGAAAGCCAGTAAACTATTGTTCCCGAATGGATTGAATGTTTACTAGCTTTATATTCTATTGCCAATTTAAAAGTTCTTAGCAAGAGTCGCAATAACTTATTATCTTATAACAAATGGAAACTGTTTTTCAACTAAATTTATATCGTTGTATTTTCCACTTCAGTCGTTTCTGCAGCTGTTCCAGATATTTTTGGTTCTTCAATTTGAGGTGTTTCTGTTGTGGTTGCTACCACTTCTTCATCTTCAACTGCTTGTTGTACAGCCATTACCGCTTTGTTATAATCCTTCTTTACGCTATAAATTTTAATTGAATTGATGGCTTCTATCACTCCAAAAAGTAAGATTGCCCAACCCAAAATAAATAAGAATGAAACTCCCAAAAGGGTTGGTTTAACCAAAGCAACTAAACCAATGAGCATTGTTAAACAAGGAGTTATCCAGAAGAAAGGACCTATTTTTGCCAATTTTGATACTTGCGCCAAGTTGATATATTGATTAATTGAACCTATTACAAGTAGAAAAGCAAGCAAATAGCTTAACCATTGCTGAAAAGTTGCAGGCATAAGAGCCAACACTGCACCAAGAATTGCACACGCAATGCCCACCAATGGAAAGGTAGGAGTAGCACCTGCAATCTGAACTCCATTATTATCTAACACTTGAACATCTGCAAAATTCTTGCGACTTCCATAATAAACAGCACACGAAATCACACCTATAAGAAAAAATAATACCCCGATAACAATCACTAACCACTTCTGTGCTTCGTCTCTATACATAATAGTTAAAGCACCAACTATCAGTGCACACAATGCACGAAAAAAAGAACTCTGTAATACTTTCATAATAATTGATTTGTGCAAAAATACAATTTGTTTTCCAAAAGCTATTCTTTCGCAATAAAAAAAGCTATAAAAAGCAGTATATATATTGTATACATAAAAAAACATTATATATATTTGCAAAAACTAATAGTATCAATTTTTACATCAATAAGCATTATATCAACTACAATTAATTTAAAAAGAAAGAATATAGATTAGCCTGCAGACATCCTAAAAAAATTGTCTTTTATGGCTGTTTCGCAAGGAAAAAGTCTTAAAGCATATATAGAACAGATTCTTATAGCAAAGGCAAGTAGTATCAATATCAAAGTAAATGAGAATCCATCCCCAAGCAATGACGAGTGATTTAACACCCCCAATAATATTGAAGAGATACAAGAAAGTATTGCACAACAACTTTCTGGAGAAACAAAAGCTTATAGTATAGAAGATATTAAAAAAGCTTTAGATGTATGATCTACAAATTATTACTAACCAAGAAATCTGAAGAACATCTTAAAGAATGGAAAAAATAGGGTCAAAAGAAAACCCTACTTAAAATTATTTCATTGTTTGAAGAACTTCAACTTCACCCAACTTCGGGTACAGGACAAGTGGAACAGCTTAAAGGAAACTTATCAGGTTATTGGAGTAGACGCATAGATAAGGGCGCAAGAATGGTGTATTTCATAGAAGAAGACAAAGTGGTTGTTACAATAGTATCATAAAAAGGACACTATTAATCATTAAAACCGTTTTATTCTTGTTTTACTCTTTAAATAAAAAAACAGCAGAAATAGTCTTTTTTTGAAATAAAATCACGATATTTGCACTATTCTTTAGGGATAAGATTATTTACAATAAAACAAAGATAAACATTATTTATGAAGCATTTTTTCTTTGCGGTTATAGGGGTTCTTTTGACCATTCTACCCGCTAGTGCACAAAAAAAGTATTCTGTTTACGGAGTAGGTTTCTACAATCAAGAAAACTTATTCGACACATGTCATGACGAAGGAAAGCGTGATTACGATTTTCTTCCAACTGGTTCGTATAAATGGAATGCCATGAAATACAACCATAAGCTCAACAATATGTCACGAGCTTTGGCAGATATGGGTACAGATGTACTCCCAAATATAGGCTGCGCAATCATTGGTTTGGCTGAAGTTGAGAACTCAAAAGCCTTAGATGACCTTGTTGCACAACCCTCTTTAAGTGCTCGCAACTACCAATATGTGCATATAGAAGGTCCCGATCGCCGTGGAATTGATTGTGCATTATTATATAATCCATCATTATTCAGCGTTAAGAACACACGTCTTATACCCTATGTTCAAAAGTTAGAGAAAGATAGTGCATTCTACACTCGAGGCTTTTTAACTGTTAGTGGAACCCTTGCAGGTGAACATGTAGCTGTTATTGTATGTCACTTGCCTAGTCGTTTCAGTGAATCTTTCTACAGAGAGCTAGGTGCAGAGCAGGTAAAAGCCATTAAAGACTCTCTTTTAAACGATGATCCTAACTGCAAAGTGTTTGTTATGGGCGACATGAACGACGACCCAATCGACAAGAGTATGGCAGGCATTTTAAAAGGAAAAGGCAACATTAAAGATGTAAACCAAGGCGATATGTATAACCCTTGGTATAATATTTTAGTGAAAGAAGGTGTTGGAACGCTTCTATATCAAGGTTCTTGGAATCTTTTCGACCAAATACTTGTAACACCAAACCTATTGAATAAAGATGATAAGAAAGACTTTTCATCTTTGAAATTCTGGAAAAATCAAATCTTTAAACGTGATTATTTGTTCCAAACAGAAGGCAAATATAAAGGTTCTCCTAAGCGAACTACAGCAGGAGGAGTGTGGTTAGATGGTTATAGTGACCACCTTCCAGTAGTTGTTTATTTAGTAAAAGAACAATAGTTAGATATCAACTCTCCCGTTTCCTGTATGCAAGAGATGGGAGAGTTCTTTATTATCACTACCCAACTCTTTGTTTCTTTCTTTATGACTGCACAAAAAAAAGAAAAGAATATCAATTCTAACAAAAACCAAAGAAACAGCAGTTCGACCCCAATGACAGGTGAAATAGAACGTCATCCCTTTGAACCTTTCTTGCCAAAGAACGCTAAATTGTTGATGTTAGGTAGTTTTCCACCTGCCGAACACAGATGGACTATGCCTTTTTATTACCCTAATTACATCAATGATATGTGGCGAATTGTGGGTATTATCTTCTTTAACGACAAAGAACACTTTGTTTATCACGAGCAAAAAAGCTTTTATGTAGACAAGCTTATATCGTTTTTAACCGACAAAGGAATAGCATTATTCGACACAGCAACAGCGATAATAAGAACCAAAGGCACAGCTGCCGACAAAGATTTAGAGGTGGTTGAAACAACAGATGTTGCGGCATTACTCAACCAAATACCACAATGTAGTGCCATAGTAACTACTGGTGAGAAGGCAACAGAAGTGCTGATGCAACAGTTTGGCATTAAGGAAAAACCTAAAGTGGGTTGCTTTGTGACTTTTACTTTTAATAAAAAAGAGATGAAACTCTATCGAATGCCAAGTAGTTCGAGGGCATATCCCATGAAGATAGAACGCAAAGCAGAGTTCTACAAACAGATGTTTAACGATGTTTTTACATGAGATAATCGATAAAGAACATTATATATAAAACATAATATAATAATAAAATACGAATGATATGATATCAGATATAACCATTATAGGCATTGCAGGCGGAACAGGTTCGGGCAAATCAACAGTTGTTCGCAAGATAGTTGAAGCACTTCCACCGCACCATGTAGCCGTAGTTCCATTAGATTCTTATTACAACGACACAACAGGAATGACCGAAGAAGAGCGTCGTGCCATCAATTTCGACCACCCTGATGCATTCGATTGGAAACTACTTATAAAGCAAGTGAACGACCTTCGCAATGGACAAACAATCGAACAACCCACCTATTCGTATATTCTTAGTAACCGATTGAGCGAAACTATCACCGTAGAACCAAAGCCTGTAATTATTATCGAGGGCATTATGACCTTGCTAAATAAGAAACTTCGTGAGATGATGGACCTCAAAATATTCGTTGATTGCGACCCTGACGAACGCTTAATACGCAATATTCAGCGTGATACAATAGATCGTGGGCGTACTGTTACAATGGTTATGGATCGCTATATCGAAGTTCTTAAACCCATGCACGAGCAGTTTATAGAGCCAACTAAGCGTTATGCCGACGTCATTATACCACAAGGTGGAGAGAACGAGAAAGGTATTGGCATTGTATGTGCATACATCAAGCATCTTGTTCCATAACTTTCTTGTAATCAATAAAAAAGAAAATAAAACAGCTCTGCAATTCGATTGATAGATAATAACATTGCTTTTCACCTACAAAAGCAATGTTATTACAGTCTAAAAGCATCGCTATTACATTGTAAAAGCGATGCTTTTTAAATACAAAAGAATAAGACTTATGAAGGAGCTCTTGTGTATTTAAGAGACTTCATAAGTCTTTCTATTATAACTCATTGCTCTTTTAAGGAAGGAAAGAACCAAGCCTTGGGTGTCTTTCTGCAAAGACTTTACTTATACTATCATCTTTTATATTATCTTCTTGAAGGTGAATTTCCTCCGAATCCAGTTGTACCTGATGGGTTATTATTGCCTCCAAAGTTTGAAGAAGAACGAGAAGAACCTCCGAAACTACCACTTGGTGGAGCACTTTCACTGCGTGTAGCTCCTCTACCAGAGAAGTTACTACCACGTTCAAAACCGTCATTTCCAAATCTATTGTTACCGAATGAATCTTGACGAGGTGAGCTATTGCGACTTCTTCCATTGCCAAATGATCTGGTAGAGCTATTGTCATAGTATCCTGAAGAACGTTCACCAAACGAACTTTGATTGTAAGTATCGTCGTAAGAACGGCGTCTACTTGGACTATATTGTCCGCTTCCACTCACCCAAGAGCCATTATCATAGTGGTCTCTCATACCATATATAGAACGAGAAGAACTGCCATTGCCAAATGTTCTGCCATCATACCAAGAACGATTGCCATTGTTATACCAGCTATGAGCACCTCTATAAGTTGTATAGAAACCAGGTTCTCCGAAATAATAATAATCTCTTCGTGGGTATCTTACATATAAAGAGAAACGCCAGTAGCCATCATTATAACACAATGGGCGGTAGAAATAAGGCGCATTACAGAAGGCTCTATATTGCCAGTTGTATAAAATATACTGCAAATCTAAGTTTCTTCGTTCCCAATAAATGCCATATATATCATGGTATGAGTCGACTCTCATCAAATAATCGAGGTTAATTTCATACACTGCCTCATATTGTTCTTCGGTTAAGTTCAACTCATAAGCCATTTTATCTGCCAAGAACAAAGCGTGTTGCCGTGCTTGTAAATAACTCATTGCCTGTGTTGTTACAACAGCACTCACAAACAATAAAAATGTAACTATATATCTCTTCATAATCTAAACCTTTAAATTATTATTGTTGATGCAAAGATATCGCTTTACAAATAGCATTGAAAAGGATTTTCCCTAACATCATAAGGAATATCCCTAAACATGATTCCATCATTCGACTACTATCCTATTACTTATTAAAAGATGAAAACAAGAGGTATAAAAATCAATTATTTTTGTTGCAATAATATAATAAAACGATTATAATTACGTTATTGAACTATATTATATATAATAATGAAAAAAGCTTATATCATATCTTTTTGTTGTTTATTCGCTATTAACTGCTTTGCACAAGCGTGGGTAGATGCAGAAAAAAGCATCCCAGCCCAACCCTTTAAGGATATTGAATATACAATAGAAATGCAAGGTTCATTCTCTAAAAATGCCACTCCTTTATGGCACAATGCCAATAAACATGGTTTAAGTTCATTAGAAACGACAAATGGTTACTTAAGAACTTCGCTCATAAGACCCGTTGAAAACGATTCTGTTCGACGTTGGGGCTTTGGCTATGGTGTTGATGTTGCATTGCCAGTGAACTATTCTTCTAAACTAATTGTGCAACAAGCATTTGCCGAATTGCGTTGGTTACATGGCGCATTGACCATTGGAAGCAAAGAACGAACAATGGAACTGAAAAACAATCGTTTAAGTTCTGGATCACAAACACTTGGAATTAATGCTCGACCTGTGCCTCAAGTACGATTAAGTTTACCCGAATATTGGCGTCTTCCCATTGCCAATGGTTGGCTACACCTTAAAGGTCATCTTGCACTTGGACATTTTACAGACGACCAATGGATGAAAACATTCACCAAACAACAATCTAAATACACCGAAAAGGTGCTTTATAACAGCAAAGCAGGATTCTTAAAGATTGGCAATGAGGATGTTTTTGCACCACTATCTATCGAAATGGGACTCGAAATGGCAACGCAATTTGGAGGTACCTCTTATCGAACTGACCCCTTAGGAAAGCCTATTATTAATAAAGGGGGAACAAGTTTTAAAGACATTATACATACTTTTATCCCTGGAGGACATGAAGTTACAGAATCGGACATCGTGTATAAAAACGTAGAAGGAAACCATGTTGGAAGCTGGTTGGCTCGTATAAACTATGATGCAGACGTCTGGAAGGCTTCAATCTATGCCGATAAGTTCTTCGAAGATCATTCTGCTATGTTCCAAATAGACTATAATGGTTATGGAACAGGGGATGCTTGGAATCAAAGAACCACATCTCGTTGGTTCTTATACGACTTTAAAGATATTCTATTAGGAGCCGAATTGCAAATGAAATACGGCACTTGGATTCGCAATATCGTATTCGAATACATCTATTCTAAATACCAAAGCGGTCCAATATACCACGATAGAACGCCTAATATACCAGATCATACAGCAGGACGAGACGACTTTTACAACCATCTTATTTACTCTTCGTGGCAACATTGGGGACAAGTAATGGGTAATCCTTTATATCTTTCACCGCAATACAATAAGAGTGGCGAAACAGAAGTAAAGGACAATCGTTTTGTTGCCTATCACATTGGATTAGAAGGAACACCATACGACAACCTAAGCTATCGTTTCTTAGCTACTTATAGACGTGGTTATGGCTCGTATAATCATCCTTATGTCCATCCTAAAGAAAGTTTTCACTGCATGTTAGAGGCTTCTTACCAGCTAAAAAAACGCTGGTTGATAACAGGTTCGTATGCAATGGACTTTGGAAAGTATATCGGCAACAATACTGGTGTTCAACTAACAATATCTAAGAAAGGCATATTAGGATTATGAAAAAAATACTATTATTCTTCTGTTTGTCGCTCATTATGGTCGCATGTGAGATAGAATCGTCTAAAAATGGAAAGCTTGATGGTTTTTGGCACTTAACAACTATCGACACAATTGCCACAAAAGGGCACCTAGATGTTAGCAAAAAGGGTTATTTTTGGTCTGTGCAAATGCACTTATTGCAGATTGCAAAACAAGAAGGAGGAACGGGATTTATTGTCTTTAGATTTGAGAAAAAAGACAATACACTTAGAGTTTACGACCCATACGCAAACCATCGAGAAGACGGAGACCCTAAAATTACGGACACTTCAGTAACCTCTTTAATGGGAATTAACCAGCTAGATGAGACTTTTAAAATAGAAAAACTAACATCAAGTAAGATGATTTTAAGCTCATCTACATTGAAATTGTATTTCAGACGCTTTTAAAGTGTTTGAAATACATTATTTAATATATCATTAATATTTTCTTTTATAACAATGACTAACAAGCCATTTTTTTCAATTCTACTGCTTTCTGGCGTGTGTTTATACACTCAATCTGCAATAGGAGCATTAACTTCGAAAACCATTCAAACCACAAACGAACTGCAAAGCAACGCAACTTCAACCACTTCTGCACTTCAACCCGCAAGCCGTTCTATTGTATCTAATGCGAAAATGCAGCAAAAGCTCAAAACATTCTTTATCTCACAATTGGATAAAGACGTGGTTGAAATGCCCCAAAAGGACCTATATAATAAAACATTCGACGCCTCTTCAATAGCTAAAGAGCAAGACGATATGTGGAAATTATGGGTAGATGTGAATAAAGAAAGCCTTGAAAAAAGCGAGTTTAACAAGGTTCTACAAGGACAACACGAATTGATTTGGGACCTACCCAAACAACAAAAGATGAAAGCAACCATGCTAAGTAGAGGCACAACTCCTAACGGTGGCTTCCCTCTTTTTATCTCTTTGCATGGCGGTGGTAAAGCTTTTGTAAACAATCCATGGGACTCTCAGTCCAATACAGACGCCTATCAAAACAACATTAATTTAGCTAATCGTGAAAGAGAGTGGTTCACATTGTTCTTTATTCCACGTATGGCAGACGACAGAGTTGGTCGATGGTACTTGCAACCACAGCGTATGATGGTGAGAAGAGTATGCAGATTGGCTGCTGTTTCGGGCTTTGTGAACCCTAAAAAGATGTATATTTTTGGCTATTCTGAAGGCGGTTACGGCTCACATAGATTGGCTTTGTTCATGCCCGACTATTTTGCTGGGGTCTCACCCATCGCTGCTTGCGAACCATTAAAGGCCCCCGAAAACCTTAGAAACGTTGCATTCGCAGTGCATATGGGCGAAGAAGACAATGGTTTTGGACGTGCTTCGTATGCTCGTTTGTGGAAAGATAAGCTAGCAGAGCTACAGAAACAGGCACAAAACGACTACATTCACAAAGTAAATATGATTCCTGGAAGGGGCCATCACATCAGTCCTACCGACCATACTACTTGGCTTTTGCAAAACGAAAAGCGTACTTACCCTAACAAGATAACCTACTTATATTATAATATAACACACGATTATGATGAAGAAGCATATTCTAACGGAGTGTATTATCTTGATTTTCGTGAGTTGAAACATCAACCCAATGCAGAGGTAATGTTTGAGGTAGAACACAAAGGAAATGTATTTAACATCACAACAGATGATGTTAACAATACCAAAGTGCAAGGTTCTTTAGGCTTATTCATCAACGATGTAGACTTTAGTAAGCCCATTGAGGTGTATAAAGAGGGTAAGTTGGTGTTTAAACAACTTGTTCAACCTAACGTAGGAGCAATGGCAGATGCGCTTAGTTTATGGTGCGATCCATTGCGAATGTTCCCTGCAAAGATCATTATTCCTATGAACGCTCATCACTACCCCACTGCCATTACAACGCAAACGGCAAACAATGCGCACGAAACAGGTCGCTACAACATTTTAGGAATGAGCATTGATAAGCCTGAAAAAGGCATCAATATCGTGAAAATGAGCGACGGAACAACACATAAAGAGCTGATAAAATAATACCCATAATCGTGATTGAACACTGATAGATATTGCTCTACAATTCATTATCTATCAATCTTTTACAAAAGATCACATCAAACGAAAAACAAAAGCATTGTTTTTTCATCACGAACTCAATGCTTTTTACATACAATAGCTATGCTTTTATACACTAAAAGCATAGCTATTACGTTATAATAAAAAGAAGACAGGTATTTATTCTGCATCTTTTCGATTTACAGACAGATATGAATACATTCTAAATTGTTAACAAAGAAGATTAGAAAGGGATACAAAAAGCTTTTAAGGAAGCGTTTCTCACACTCAAAAAAACTGTGAAATGTTTCAAATAGAGATGGAAAATGCACTAAAAAACATAAGCAAAAATAAGCATATAAAGTATTTAAACAGTGTATTTTAGAAAGCTTTGAATTATATTCAATTAGGTTTAACAAACAGAAGAGAACCTTGAGTGTTAAAAAATTTTGATATTCCGATTTATTTTTGTTACTTTGCATTTAAAGAATAATTAATTATTAATCAACATATATTATGCAAATTAAGCTTCATCTAGCGATTTTTGCTCTTTGTTACTCACCATTTGTGTTGGCTCAAAACACAAATGAAAGTGGACAAAAGAGCCAAACTTCAAACACCAACGAAGCGGCTTTTACTTTTACAGAAGCCCAATTAGGTGAGAATGAAAATATGTCGCAAAATGTAACCATTATTAATTCTGGTACCAATCTTTATGCCTCTCAAGTAGGATATTTATTCTCTCCTGTGAGATTTCGTTACAGAGCACTCAACCAAAAGTATAATGAAGTATACGTAAATGGTGCTCCTGCCAACGATATTGAAAGCGGACAATTCCGTTTTCCACATGTCGGTGGACTCAATCAACAAACAAAAAATGCTGATTTCGCTTTACCTTTCGAATCTAACAGCTTTGCAATGCCCAATATGGCAGGATCTAATAACTATGATTTCCGCCCTGCAAATCAAGCAACTGGTCATAGATTTACATTAGGAGGAGCCAATCGTAACTACACACTTCGTGGTATGTACACTTATAATAGTGGCTTAAACAAAAACGGATGGGCTTTCTCTGGCAACCTAACTTATCGTTGGGCAAAAGAAGGTTATGTAGAAGGTACATTCTATAACGCTCTTTCTTATTTCTTTGGAGTGCAAAAAGTGTTCGGCAATAAAGATAAACATTCAATCGCTTTCAGCACTTGGGGTAACCCAACAGAACGTGCTTCACAAGGCGCAGCCACTGATGAAAGCTACTGGATTGCTAATGATCGCTACTATAACCCATATTGGGGATATCAAAATGGCAAGAAAAGAAATTCACGAATAGTGAACGATTTCGCTCCATCTGCAGTACTTACATGGGATTGGAAGATTACAGATAATGTGAAGCTTACAAGCTCTGTTATGGGAAGATACAGCATGTATAAGAGCACAAAGCTAAACTATAACAACAGCGATAACCCACAACCAGATTATTGGAAGATGCTTCCTAGTAGCTATTATGATGTATTCGATGCAACAAGTACTCAATTTAGAACAGATCAAAGTTTAGCCGATTGGAACACTGCATATAACTATTTAACTGCATCAAAAGCTAATCGCCAAATTAATTGGGATCGTTTATACCAAGCAAACATCAATGCAAACGCTCAAGGAGTAGACGCAATGTATTTCATTCAAGCAAGAAGAAACAACGCATTTACACTTTCTTTGGCTTCAACTCTTAACGCACACTTAGACAAGAAGTCTGCTTGGAACCTTGGATACGTATTCGTTACAAACAATACTCGCCATTATCAAACAATGGAAGACTTGTTAGGTGCAACCTCATATCACAATGTAAACACTTATGCTATTGGCACTTACGCACCTAATTCTAATCAAGTTCAATACGATTTGAATAATCCTAACGCTCGAGTTGGTAAGGGAGACGTATTTGGTTACGATTATAATATCCTTATTAATAAGGCACAAGCATGGACAAGCTACAGTCGTTTAATGGGTCGATTCAACCTTATGGGTGCTGCAAGAATAGGCGGTGTGAGCATGCAACGTGATGGAAAGATGCGCAATGGTTTATTCGAAGCAAACTCATACGGTAAAAGTGGTGTTGCAAGATTCCTCGAAGGTGGAGCTAAAATGGCTATCAATTACAGCGCAGGACGTGGTCATACCTTCTCTGTTGGCGCAGGTTGTCAATACAATGCACCAACAGCAGCTGTATCTTTCGCTGCTCCTGAAATGAATAACGACTTCGCTTTAAATCTAAAGAATGAACGAGTTCTTAGTACAGACTTTGCTTATCAATACCAATCTGCAAGAGTTCACATCAATCTTAATGCTTATTACAATGCTATAAGCAACGTCACAGAGTGGCAAAACTTCTATTTTGATGACATCAACTCTTTCTCTTACGTTTCTATAACAGGCGGTAAGAAAGCTTATTACGGTTTTGAAGCAGCTCTGAAGTATAAAGTAAACAGCACATTTGATATCAAGTTACTTGGAACCATGAGTGAAGCTAAAAACACTAACGATGCAAATGTAAACTATCTCAATTCAACTCAAGGAGTATATAACCAGGACAGGTTATTGAATAAGGATATGCGTGAGTCGGGAACTCCATTAACTGCAGCTAGTGCAATATTGAGTTATCACAAAAAAGGTTGGTTTATTGACTTGGCAGGAAATTACTATGACCGCATTTATTTAAGTTATTCACCTTATTATAGATATAAGAGTGTGGGCGAAAAACGTGGAAACGTGGACAACAATGGAAACGTATTGCGTATTGCTCAAGATAAAGGTAAAGGCGGATTTATGCTAGATGCATCTATTGGTAAGAGCATTTATCTAAAGAAAGGTTCGTTGTCTATCAACCTAATGCTTACCAATGTTCTTAACAATCAAAACATTGTTACAGGCGGTTACGAACAAAGTCGTTCAGACTTCACTGCTTCTGGAAATGCAAGAGCATACAAGTTCTCTCGTAATCCTAAGAAGTACTATGCTTACGGAACTAACGGTATGCTTAATATCACATATAAATTCTAAATTCATTGCACAATGAAAAATTTAAAATATATCATTATTGCATTTGTTTGTATTGCTATTTCAAGTTGTATGAACAACGATTGGGATACCCCACAAACACCCAATGCATATGGAAATGACAGCATTACAGAAAAGAATGTTGTTACTATTGCAAGCTTAAAGACAACCTATGCATCTGTAATTAGCGCAACTCAAAATAGTTACAAGCAAATAGAAAACGACATTCAGATAAAAGGTCGTATCACAGGAAATGACATCGAAGGTAACATTTTTAATAATGTTGCAATTGAAGATGGCAGTGGCTCAATTCTAATAGGTATCGCTCAAGGTGGTTTATTCGGTTATCTTCCTGTTGGACAAGAGATCATTGTAAACCTAAAAGGTTTATACATTGGTAGCTATGGACAACAAGCTCAAATCGGAACTCCATACACTAATCCACGAGGAGCAACCTATGTAAGTAGAATGAATCGCTTCTTATGGAACGATCACTTTAAACTTATTGGCAAAGCAGATGCTAATAGCGTTAGAGCAGAAGAGTTCGATGTTAAAAAAATTGATGATGCTAGCTACCTAGAAAGTAATAGTGGCAAACTAATGACAATTAAAAATGTTAGTTTTGAAGGTGCAGATGGTAAGAAAGTATTTGCTACTGACGCAGAAAAAGATCCTGCCAACAGTGTAAACAGAGCACTGACAGGAATCAACAGTAATCAACTTGTAGTAAGAACAAGTACTTATGCAGATTTCGCTGCATCGCCTCTTCCCACAGGAAATGTTAATATTACAGGAATATTCACACGATTCCGTAATACATGGCAAATCCTTATTCGTCAAAAGAGTGATATTCAAACAATTCAATAAGAAATATAATACAAAACACAATGAAAAAGTTTTTTTATTTAATGATGGCTTTTGCTGTTACAGCAAGCATACTAACAAGCTGTGAAGATATTCCTTCTCCTTATGACAACCCTAACAATAAAAAGCAAGAAGTTACTCCTGCTGAAGCAAAAGGTTCTGGAACAGAAGCTGATCCATATAACGTTGCAGCATTAAATGCACACTTAAAGAGCTTAAAAGCAGACGTTAATACTGAAGAAATCTTCGTTAAAGGTAAGATTGTTTCTATCAAAGAACTTCAAACAAGTGGTTATGGTAATGCTACATATTATATCTCTGACGATGGAACAACAACAGGACAACTTACTATTTTCAGAAGTTTAGACCTTGAAAACAAGAAGTTTACTGATGCTAATGCAATTAAAGCAGGTGACGAAGTGATTATTCGTGGTCAGTTTGTAAACTACAAAGGCAACACACCAGAAACCGTTGCTAACAAGAGTTACTTGTATTCTATCAATGGAAAGAAACAACATGAAACCGCTCCAACACCTCCTTCAGTTAAAACAGGTTCTGGAACTGAGACTGATCCTTATAATGTAGCAGCAATGGTTGCTCACCTTACATCGTTAAAAGCTGATTCTGCTACAGCTGAAACATTTGTAAAAGGTAAGATTGTTTCTATCAAAGAACTTCAAACAAGCGGTTATGGTAATGCTACATATTATATCTCTGACGATGGAACAACAACAGGACAACTTACTATTTTCAGAAGTTTAGACCTTGAAAACAAGAAGTTTACTGATGCTAATGCAATTAAAGCAGGTGACGAAGTGATTATTCGTGGTCAGTTTGTAAACTACAAAGGCAACACACCAGAAACCGTTGCTAACAAGAGTTACTTGTATTCTATCAATGGAAAGAAACAACATGAAACTACTCCAACACCAAATCCTCCTGCACCATCAACAGAAGCACTTGTAATTAGCGGTAATACTGTCACATTAAATAATACTACTGCAGTTGCTGGGACTGAAACATTAACAGTTGATCTAAGTGCTATTGGTCTTACAGAAAAAAGCGACTTGAGCAATATTGCATTGAGCGACGGTTCTGTTTTATCTTTTTCTGCAAACGGACAAACAGCAGTTCCTAAGTTCTTTGCAAAATCAAAAGGTGTTAGAGTTTATGTAAATAACAGTTTTACAATTAAAGGTAAGAAAGCAATTGCTAAGATTGTGATTACTTGTGACGTATTCCAAGAAACTAATCAGACTGGTAATCCAACTGCAACAGTTTCATTTACAGGCAATGACGTTACTTACACTAACACTCTTGCAGGTGCAACAAAGGCAGGAATTCAATTACGAATTCAAACTCTAACAATTACCTATGTTCAATAAAAAGTGTATTTTATTTGTCTAATTACAAAAAGATTAGTAAATTTGCACTCTCATTATAGAGTATAATTTATAAATAACAATAAAGTAAAATGAAAAAAGGTATTCATCCAGACAACTATCGTCCCGTCGTATTTAAAGATATGTCCAACGGCGATATGTTCCTTACAAAGTCTACATGTAAAGCAAATGAGACTGTAGAATTTGAAGGTGAGACTTATCCAGTGGTTAAGATTGAAATCTCAAGTACATCACATCCTTTCTATACAGGAAAGAACAAGCTTGTTGATACAGCTGGTCGTGTTGATAGATTCATGAACCGTTACGGTAAGATTAACAAATAATATATCTTTTACAGAATATATTTAACGACATTTTAGCATGGAGATAGTGTAGTTGCATATACACTATTCCATGCTATTTTTTTTGAAATAAAGCCACAATTAGAGT
This sequence comes from Prevotella sp., assembly GCA_052173735.1. Lineage (GTDB taxonomy): Bacteria > Bacteroidota > Bacteroidia > Bacteroidales > Bacteroidaceae > Prevotella. Next base: position 24,103 of record JBQMYA010000016.1, on the reverse strand, counting down.
GGTATCGAGAAATCAGGATACAACAACAAGCCCTTTTCAATAAAGCTTTTCAAGCCCATATATTATTATTTTTATAATTACAAACAATGCTATTTTATAAAAAGAAGCATTAAAATAAGAAGAAAAAGCATTGTTTTTGTGAGATAAGAGTAATGATATTATCCCCTTAAAGCATTGACATTACATTGCAAAAGCAATGATAATACAAGCCTTAAACATAAAATATTCGCTCTCGAACTATCAAAAAAAGTAATAAAAGCAAAAGAATTTCGTTATTAAAAGAGATTGAACAGGATTTAGATACATAGAAAACATTTGTATATAATGAAGAAAATATTATTTAAGACAGGTGCATTTCTACTTCTTTTAGGTGCTTTGCACTCATGTAGCAAGGATGATGTTGTAGACAATTCGGGCAAAAACGCTCAAGGAAAAAGCAACAATAATCCAACAACAGTATCGAAAGATTATGCTCGTTTAGAATTTCCAAAGATAAAGAATACTACAAACAATAAGATACTTGTATACAAAACAAGTAATGGAGAGATAAATTATTGTGTGGAATGGGACACAAATAAGAAAACACAAAGATGGAGTTGCTATCAAATGTACCGCTCTAATCTAACGAAAAATACCAATCGTTATTACACAAGCGACTATACAAAGCAATATCCTTACGACCCTTCTCTACCCTCACAGTTCACCATTACACCCGATCCTTATAGAGGTTCAGGATACGATCACGGTCATATTTGTCCTTCTGCAGATAGACTTAACAATAAAGAGGCGCAATACCAAACTTTTTATATGACCAATATGCAACCTCAAAAACATGATTTCAATGCAGGGGTTTGGCTCGAAATGGAAAATAAAGTGCGCAATTGGGCTACAAAAAACAATTATAATTTTGCAGACACTCTTTATGTTTGTAAAGGTGGAACCATCGACAATAACGCACAATACACCACAACTGGCAAGGGAATGGTTGTGCCAACTTATTTCTTTATGGCTATTCTTAGAGTGAAAAATGGTGTATATAATGCCATAGGATTTTGGGTTAAGCACGAGAATAACAAGGATAATAGACTAGCTAAATATGCAGTTTCGATTAAAGAACTGGAAGAAAAGACTGGCATTGACTTCTTTTGTAATCTGCCAGACAACATAGAAAATACCGTTGAAGCTGTGCCTGTGAGCAACAATTTGTGGGATCTAAAATAATAACAACACAAAGACTGCTGTTTTTGCTCCATGCATCTACAGCAGTTTTTTTATTATCTCTATTCGATAAACATCTTTATTTCACTTCTTACCCCTTTTCTTTTCAGTAAAAGAAAACCCTCATCCAATCTCAATAAACTGAGGAATAAAAATAAAACGCTCCTTTCATATTTAGAAAAGAGCGAAAAACAGTTCATCGAAACAAACATTTTGTCATTTCAAATCAAGGTTCTCACAATCAAAAGAAAGCACCTTTGAATTTCTATAAAAAGAAATAGGCACAGAAGAGAGAGTTTTCTGCGCCTAAAACCATTTACATACATTATAATAAGAGCTTGTTATCCTGAATGCTCTTTTTACTAAACGATTTTTCACTTTATCATTTTAAACATTCTACAATATCCGTATCTTCTATAGTTGAATTCATCTTTTTCATTATAACCTTCCATTTCTCCCGAAAAAGTACGATTATTTAATTGTAAATCATCATAATCGATTCTCATTGTAAATACATTTCCATTTTCCTTCTTATAACTTATCACAATGTCAAGAGTAGCATAATCTATATTCCAAGTAAAGCTTCTTGACGATACTATGCTATTATTTTGAATATCAATCTGTGTTCCTTCTCCATAAGTTGCATTCACCTTCGCTTGTCTGAAGGTAATCTCTGTATTGAACATATCAGTCAATATTTGACCATTTTCTTTATATTTCACCTTAGTTTGACCACGCCATATACCTCTTAAGACATTCGCCATTTGTACAGGCGTTGGCAAATTGCTAGAGTTATTATGGTTATAACCACCATAGTAGTCGTCATCATAGTAACCATCATAATAATCATTATTGCACGATGTAAGCCCTATTGCAGCAATAGTCATCATAAATGAGACTAGAAAACCATTGACCTTTTTCATAAACCTTTAACTACGTTTTGTTACTATTCATTTTCTTCAATACAAGAAACATATCTTTCCCATTGCTATTGCTAACAAAAAGATAATTGTTCAGATAACTTTACGATTGCAAAATTACAGCATTTTAAGTCACTTCCAAATGTAAAATCCCTACACTTCGATAGGTTTTTCCCTATTCTTGATAGGAATCAGCAGAACAAAAGGTTAGTTCTTTATTCTTTTTTTAAACAGAAAAACGTATAAAAGCAATGTTTTTTAGTTGATTTGGCATTATCTTTGCATTATAATTAATAAGTAAGATTTAATCACATATAATAAAATAAAGTATGAAGACAGTATATAACTACAGCGTAAAAGATCGTAAAGGGGTAGAAGTTTCATTGAAAGAATATAAGAACGAGGTTCTTCTTATCGTTAATACAGCAACAGAATGTGGCTTTACTCCACAATATACAGAGCTAGAAGAACTATATAAGAAATACCGTACACAAGGTTTTGCAATACTAGATTTCCCTTGTAACCAGTTTGGAGGACAGGCTCCAGGAACCGATGAGGCAATTCATGAGTTCTGTAAGCTTAACTTTGGTACCGATTTTCCACGTTTCAAAAAGATTAAAGTAAACGGAGATGACGCTGAGCCACTATATAAGTTCCTTAAAGAAGAAAAGGGTTTTGCAGGTTGGGACGAACAACATGAGCTTACACCAATATTAGAAAAGATACTATCTGAGGCTGATCCAGACTATAAGAGCAAATCTGATATCAAATGGAATTTCACTAAATTCCTTATCAATAAGCAAGGACAAGTTGTTAAACGCTTTGAACCAACAACAAGTTGTGCTGTTATTGCAGAAGAAATTGAAAAACTTTTAGCAGAATAACAGCAAACATTTACAACAAAACAACGTAGTAAAAGAAAAGCAAGAACAACATGTCCGCTAGTCATTTACGGATTAAAAAGGGCATTAGTTCTACCTTATTATATAATACAACCAAAAGAATTAATATTATGTCAACAAGAGAATACACTCGTTGCGCTATCATCGGAAGTGGTCCTGCGGGCTATACTGCAGCCATTTATGCAGGTAGAGCCAACTTAAACCCAATCGAATTCTGTGGCATTCAGCCTGGTGGTCAGTTAACACAAACAACAGATATAGAGAATTTTCCAGGCTATCCAGAAGGCGTAGATGGCAATCTTATGATGCAAGATCTACGCAAACAAGCAGAAAGATTTGGCGCAGACATTCGTGATGGCGAAATAACTAAAGTTGATTTCACACAAAAACCATACGTACTTACAACCGACAGAGGTGATGAAATAGAAGCAGAAACAGTGATTATTGCCACTGGTGCAAGTGCAAAATATTTAGGTTTGCCAGACGAAACCAAATATAATGGTCGTGGAGTAAGTGCTTGTGCCACTTGTGATGGATTCTTCTACCGCAAAAAAGTGGTTGCTGTTGTAGGTGGTGGAGACACTGCTTGCGAAGAAGCTATCTATCTTTCAGGACTTGCAAGCAAGGTTTATATGATTGTTCGTAAAGACTATTTGCGTGCATCTGACGTGATGCGCCAACGTGTTATGCAAAACGAAAAGATCGAAGTACTATTCGAACACAACACAGAAGGACTCTACGGAGAAGATGGAGTAGAAGGAGTTCACCTCGTAAAACGCCTTGGTGAGGCTGATGAAACACATTATGACCTTCCAATTGATGGTTTCTTCTTGGCTATTGGACATAATCCTAACTCTAAAGTGTTTAGCCATGCTATTGAAACCGACGAACAAGGATTCATCAAAACACAAGGAAACACTCCTAAAACAAACATAGAAGGCGTGTTTGCAGCAGGCGATGTTGCCGACAACACCTATCGTCAAGCAGTTGTTGCTGCAGGTTCTGGCTGCAAAGCAGCAATGGAAGCAGAACGCTATTTAACAACAATCAATAAGTAAGAAATACATTTTCTGAATATAAAAAGAAGGCACTCTAATGATGTTTTATGCATCGTTAGAGTGCTTTTTTATGTCTTTCGCTTGCACCTTCATTACCTTTGCAAGAAGATAGTTTATAAATTGAGGTATAATATCAATGCTTTTACCACGCAAAAGCGATACTATTAGGACGAAAAAGAATAGCTATTACCATCAAAAAGCAATGTTTTACAAAAGAAGCAAAATGTATAAAAATACAATTCAAAGAGATTTTGTCTGATAAAATGAATTGGCTTATAAGATAAAATCACCACTTCTACCCCACTTCCTCACCCTAAAAGACAATAAAAACAGCTATTTTGAAGTTGATTTTACAATGCTATTTTGAACGTTTGAGCAAGTAGAATCCAAGGAACGACAACACTCCATTAATCAATAACAATTCGTATCCAAACTTATATCCCCACCAATTTTCAGAAACATAGCTCAATGTCCAACACAAACAAGGTGCCAAAATGGCAACATAAGGCACAAAACGATCGTGCAGTTTGTGACGAGTAAAGAGTCCAAAGGCAAACAATCCTAATAAAGGACCATAGGTATAAGCGCACATTATATAGATAGCATCGATAGCACTAGTGCTGTTTAATGCCTTAAAAATCAAAATAAACAGAGCGAAAACAACAGCCATAGCGATGTGAACACTCTTTCTAAACGATTCGTTATCGGGCTTGTTACACACGTCTATGCACATTGTTGTGGTGAGAGCAGTAAGCGCAGAGTCGGCACTTGAGAACGAAGCAGCGATAATTCCGATAGAAAACAGAACCAAAACCAACTGACCTAGACTTCCTGTTGCAGCAAACATAGGCAATAGTTCGTCGCCTGCTTTTGGCAAAGCAATCCCTTGTTGGGTGGCAAGAAGCGACAAAAGGACTCCCAAAAACAAGAATAAAAAGTTGGTAGGAAGGAACGCTAATCCATAAGTACACATATCTTTCTGAGCCTCTTTCAACGATTTGCAGGTTAAATTCTTCTGCATCATATCTTGATCTAAGCCCGTCATCACCACCACTATGAATGCACCACTAAAGAATTGTTTCCAAAAATATTGAGTAGACGATGCGTCATTCCATTCAAAAATCTTACTTCTTGGGTCGTTCCACACCGTTGTTATCGCCTCAGAAATACTCATTCCTAAAGCATCTACAACGCCATAAATAATTAGAATTAAAGCCGTTAGCATGCAGAAAGTCTGAAAAACATCTGTAAATACAAGGGTTTTAATTCCTCCTCGATAAGTATAAAGCCATATCAACAGCACCATTGCTAGCACAGTTACATAGAATGGTATGCCCAAAGCATTGAGAACAAACTGCTGAAGGATGATGCAAACAACATAAAAACGTATGGCAGAACCTATCATTTTTGCCAATAAAAAGAAAATAGCACCCGTTTTATAGGCATAAACACCAAACCTTTGTTCTAGAAAAGAATAGATGGTGGTAAGATTTAAGCGGTAATATACGGGTAAAAGTACAAAGGAAACCAACACATATCCCACGATAAAGCCCATGCAAGTCTGCAAATAAGTCATTGAAATCTTATTTACCATTCCTGGAACTGAAACAAAAGTAACCCCCGAAATCGAGGCTCCAATCATTCCAAAAGCCACCATATACCAAGGAGACGTGTTGTTCGCCTTAAAAAAAACACCATTAGTTGCCTTGCGTGTTGTTAGCTTACTAATGAGCAAGAGCACTGTAAAATAGACAAAAAGAGTTAATATTATAGCCATACTTGCATACAAAGATAAGGCATTCTATTTGTTTATAAATACAAAATATCGAATATTTATGCGTTGATATATGCAAAAACATAGTTTTTTTCGCTAACTTTGCAATAATAGGACAATAGCAATTACAACGTTTTTCAAACAAAAACAGCAGGATAACAGGATAACAAAAACATTCAAATTATTGCTTTTAAAGTCCTATTTATAAGTATTCACAATTAAAAAGAAGTAGTATGAGCAAACAAAAAAGATTCTATCTATCAGAAAAAGAGCTTCCTACACAATGGTATAACATTCAAGCCGATTTAAAAACGAAGCCTCTTCCACTTCTTAACCCACAAACTAAAGAGCCAATGGGGGTTGAAGATTTGGCACACATATTCTCTTTAGAGTGTAGTAAACAAGAACTTGATTTCACAAATAGCTGGATTGACATTCCAGAAGAAGTGCTCGATAAATATAAATTTTATAGATCTACCCCCCTAGTTCGTGCTTATGCATTAGAAAAAGCCCTAGATACACCTGCACATATATACTTTAAGAATGAAAGTGTAAACCCTTTGGGTTCTCATAAGGTGAATTCGGCTATCCCTCAGTGCTATTATTGCAAGCAAGAGGGCACAACTAACGTCACAACAGAAACGGGAGCAGGTCAATGGGGAGCTGCTTTAAGCTATGCAGCAAGCCTCTTTGGGTTGTCGGCAGCAGTTTATCAGGTGAAAGTTAGTATGCAACAAAAGCCCTATCGCAGTAGTATTATGCGTACTTTCGGGGCTGAAGTAACTGGTTCTCCATCAATGTCGACCCGTGCAGGCAAAGATATTATCACCCGAGATCCACGCCATCCTGGCACATTAGGTACAGCTATATCAGAAGCTATCGAACTTGCTACTACCACACCCAATTGCAAATACACCTTAGGTTCGGTGCTTAACCATGTCACTCTACATCAAACAATTATCGGATTGGAGGCTGAAAAGCAGATGGAAATAGCGGGAGAATATCCTGATAAGATTATTGCTTGCTTCGGAGGAGGTAGTAACTTTGGTGGACTTGCATTCCCATTTATGCGCCATTCCCTTCTTTCTGGCAAGAAAACTGAGTTTATTGCGGCAGAACCAGAGAGCTGTCCAAAACTAACTCGTGGTAAATTTGAATATGATTTTGGAGACGAAGCTGGCTATACGCCTCTTCTTCCAATGTATACTCTAGGACATGACTTCAAACCTGCAAACATTCATGCTGGCGGTTTGCGCTATCATGGAGCAGGAACACTTGTTTCTCAGCTCATAAAAGATGGACTAATGCGAGGAGAAGACATTCCACAGTTAGAGTCTTTCGATGCAAGTATGCTCTTTGCACGTACCGAAGGAATCATTCCTGCGCCTGAAAGTGGACACGCAATTGCCGCTACTATTCGTGAAGCAATTAAGTGTAAGGAAAGCGGAGAGGCTAAAGTTCTATTGTTTAACCTATCTGGTCACGGTTTAATTGATATGACTGCATACGAAAGTTATCTAAATGGTGACTTGCAAAACTATAGCATCTCGGACCAAGAAATTAGTAATTCGTTGAAAGATGTACCTAAAGTTGAATTTTTATAGTTCACCTTTTACCTCATAAAAAGCAATAGTGTTAGACGCATTGGCATATCCAATTGTCTAACACTATTATTCTTTTACACCTTAATATATAGGGGCAAACGACAGAAAAGCTTAGCAATTTTCTATCAATTGCAAAACCTCTACCGCCTTATTCACAGTTGGAACACTCGCAATAGTAACCATTCTAAGTCCTTTATGTTCCTTTATATTACAGCTTCGAGGGTTATTTCCCACGTAATTAATAAGTCTTCCGAATGCTTCACTCTTATAATATGCACTATTAGTGTTGCCTACTAACTGCAAATTCATACGACCTTGACGAAGTATTATCTTTTCAATTCCCATGTTTTTTCCTAGTCTTCGCAAAGCAACAACATTCATCAATTCTTCTGCTTGATATGGAATTTCGCCAAAACGGTCTAACAATCTCTGTTTATAAGCATGTAAAGCATCGTCCGACTCGATATTATCTAATTCTCGATAAAGCAACATTCGCTCGCTACTTCCAGGCACATAGCTATCTGGGAAGTACATTTCTAGGTCAGAATCCACGGCACAATCTTCTACAAAGTCACTCGCTTTAATGGCTTCTCCTGCTTCGATTTGATCCTGATACAAATCGAAGAACTCATCATTCTTTAGTTCAGTAACAGCCTGAGTCAATATCTTTTGGTAGGTTTCATAACCTAAATCTTCAATAAAACCACTTTGTTCAGAGCCAAGAAGATTGCCCGCACCTCGTATATCCAAGTCTTGCATCGACAAACTAAAGCCACTTCCCAATTCAGAAAAGGTCTCCAAAGCCTCTAATCTGCGCCTAGCATCTTGCTTTAGTAGGCTCTTTGGGGGCGCAAGAAGATAGCAAAACGCCTTTCTATTGCTTCTTCCTACACGTCCACGCATTTGATGTAGGTCGGATAAACCAAAGCGATGTGCATCATTTATGATGATTGTGTTGGCATTAGAGATATCTATTCCACTCTCAATGATAGTTGTTGAGAGCAGAACATCATAATCATGATTCATAAAGCCCATAATTATTTGCTCTAATTCTTCAGGCTGCATGCGTCCATGTCCTATCGCAACACGACAATCAGGGATATATTTTAAGATAAGATTCGATAGCTCTTGCAAGTTACTTATACGGTCGTTCACAAAATATACTTGTCCATTACGACTCATTTCGAAGTTAATTGCATCTCGAATAACATCTGATGAGAACTCGGAAAGCTCGGTATGAATAGGATAACGATTAGGAGGAGGAGTGCGGATGATACTCATGTCTCTCGCTCCCATTAACGAAAACTGAAGTGTTCGTGGTATAGGTGTGGCAGACATCGTTAGCGTATCGACATTAGTTTTAATGGTTCTAAGCTTTTCTTTCACCGAAACGCCAAACTTTTGCTCCTCATCTATAATCAAAAGACCTAGGTCGTGCCACTTAACTGCTTTGCTAATGAGTTTGTGAGTGCCTATAAGTATGTTTAAATCGCCGTTCTCTAGGTCGGCAAGAACTTGCTTTGTTTGCTTTGTTGTGCGTGCTCTTGAAAGATAATCAACCTTTACTGGTAATCCTTTTAAGCGTGAACTAAAGCTTTGAAAGTGCTGATATGCCAACACTGTTGTAGGCACTAGCACCGCAACTTGTTTGTTGTCGCAAGCCGCTTTGAATGCTGCTCGAATAGCAACTTCGGTCTTTCCAAATCCAACATCACCACAAACGAGCCTATCCATAGGTCTTCCGCTCTCCATATCGGCTTTAACTTCTTGCGTAGCTTTTAGCTGATCGGGTGTATCTTCATATAAAAAGCTGGCTTCAAGCTCGTGTTGTAGGAACGAATCGACACTAAAAGCAAAGCCTTTCTCATGTCTTCTCTTGGCATAAAGCTTAATCAAATCACGAGCAATGTCTTTTATTCGCTTCTTAGTTCGCTCTTTAATACGTTCCCAAGCACCTGTTCCTAAGGTTGAAAGGCGTGGTGGTTGCTCTGTATCTCCACGTTTATACTTGCTGATTTTATAGAGAGAATGAATCGAAATATCTACTTTATCATTGTTATTGTAAATAATTCGAATCATTTCTTGATAGCTCTCGCCACTTGGAACACGCACTAATCCACCAAATTTACCTATACCAAAGTCTACATGAACAATGAAATCGCCTGGTTCCATCTCTTGTAATTCCTTTAAAGTCAATGCCATTTTACCCGCACGGGCGCCATCTGACTTCAAATTATACTTGTGGAAACGATCGAATATCTGATGATCTGTAAAGAAACAAACCCCTAAATCATTATCAATAAAGCCCTCGTGAATGGTCTTATCTACTGAAATAAAGTCTAATTTCTTTATCTCTGACACTTTAACTGCTTCGTTTTTATCGTTTACTTCGCTATTCAAAATATCGTATAAACGTTGCTGTTGCTTTGCACTATCTGCAAAAATGTAGAGTTTATAGCCTTTTAATACAAAGTCTTCGAAGGTCTTTTTCAACAATTCGAAGTTCTTATGAAAGAGCGGTTGAGGCGTTATATTAAACTCGAGAGTGGCATTTGGAACAGCAACAGGAGATGAACCAAATTCTATTCGCTTTACTTTCGAAATGTCATCAACAAACATCGAAGCACTACATAAGATGTTTTCACGACACAATTCACGCTGTATTTCGGCTTGTTCTTGCTCTGTTGCACCCGAAAGACGCTCTGTTATAGCAGCAGAAGTAAAGCCTTCACGATAGATATTGTCTATTGTTTGATGCACAAACGATTGATCTTTCATTACCACGATAGCCCCTTTGGGCAAGAAACGCAATAAAGGAACTCGCTCATTGGTCTCTGTTGACAATTCTGGTAATATCTCAATACTTTCTTTTTTATCACGAGATAGCTGACTTTCGATATCGAATGTGCGGATAGAATCGACCTCATCGCCAAAGAAATCGACACGATAAGGATATTCATGAGAAAACGAATAGATGTCTAAAAGACTCCCTCTGATGGCAAATTGACCTGGTTCATAAACATAATCACATTCGTTAAAGCCCAATTCTAATAGTCTTTTGCGCAATTCAACAAGATCTATCACCTGCGAAACTGCCACTTTTACGACCTTGTCGCTTATCAATTGCTTCGAAACAACCATCTCTGCGATGGCTTCGGGATAGCTAACAACAAATAAAGGTTGTTTGTTAAGGGCGTCAGAGCTTTCTTTTGCAGATAGAGTTGCAAGTACTTCGGTTCGCAATATCTCGCTTGCGGGGTCGTGCTGACCATATTTCACTGCTCTTCTGTATGAAGATGGAAAGAACATTACTTGCTCTTTACCCATTATTTGCGCTAAATCGTTATAAAAATAGCCTGCTTCGTCGGCATCAGAAAGAATGAAAACAAAAACCTGTTGTGCTTTGGGTGCAACCGAAGCAAATAACAAAGGAACTGCAGATGCTTTGATATTTTTTAGCCAAATGGTGTTTGTTGCGTTATCACTGAGTGTTTTACGTAGGGCAACAGCTTGTGGCAAAGCCCCATAGAGTGTAGCTATGTCGCTAAGTTTCATTAAATACTACTATTTAAACAATAATGTTTATAAAAAGAAAAGGGCATGAATCGACAAACTCGATTCATGCTTATTATTGCTATTAATGGCTTATCTTGGGATATTTTCTAAACCAACCGTCCCATCGAAGGCGCATCACTCCAAAGAAAGCTTCACCAAATATGCCTCCGCTCATTTTGCTAACACCTTCTTGTCGATTCACAAATACAACAGGAACTTCTTTTATTTTGAAACCAATTTTATAGGCTGTATATTTCATTTCGATTTGAAATCCATAGCCTTTAAATCTTATTTGGTCTAAAGGAATGGTTTCTAACACCTTTCTTCGATAGCATTTAAATCCTGCAGTGGTGTCGTGTACCTTAAAACCAGTGATGAAACGAACATATTTTGATGCGAAATAGCTCATCAACACTCGTCCTATGGGCCAGTTCACAACGTTCACTCCACTTACATATCGTGAGCCAATTGCTACATCATAGCCTTCTTGTGCACATGCATTGTATAGCCGTGGAAGGTCAGAAGGAGCGTGACTGAAATCGGCATCCATTTCAAATACATAGTCGTAGTTGTTTTCTAATGCCCATTTAAAGCCTGTTATGTAGGCTGTTCCTAATCCTAATTTACCTTGACGTTCTATCAAAAAGAGTCGATCTGCAAACTCTTCGGCTTGCAAACGTTGAACAATTGATGCGGTTCCATCGGGACTTCCATCGTCAATTATCAATATATGAAAACATTTTTCCAATGCAAATACTGCTCGAATGATGTTTTCTACATTCTCCTTTTCATTATAAGTGGGAATGATTACAATGCTGTCGCTTTGATTCATACACATAACTATATATTGCAAAGTTAGCGTTTTTTATTGAGAACCACCATCTTTAAGTCCTTTTTTACGTGCTTGCAACAAGAAAAAAGAAAATATATTGAGAATAAACACACTCACTTTCAATTAGAATTATTCATTATCTAAAACATCACTCTGTTTCTTTCAATTTCTGAATATAATCGTCTAACACAGGAATAAGCTTTGAAAGCGATTCTACATCAACATTATTTTCGTTCATTTCATTGGCATATACTTTAAATTATTGACATTATTGGATTATAGACAGAATAGGATAAGAAATGATTGAAAGCTATAATTAGATTTAAAATAAAATCAGATAAATAGAATTTATATACATTATTATAACAATATAGTTTCACATTGATTATCAACAAGATACAACCAACAAAACAAAAGGCATGCTTTTACATTACAATAACATTGCTTTTAGAGTGTAATAAGATTACTTTTGATATGCAAAATCATTGCTTTTATTTTTCAAGAATAATAACGACACACAGAAAAACCTCATTATTGCATCGAAAGTAGCAGAACACAAGTCCCTAAAAAGAAGTGGTGCAACTGCATTAGCTCTGCAATTACACCACTTTTATGGGGTTTATTTTATTAAAAGAATATACTCTTCGATAGTTTTCTCTGCGGTTTATTGGTCGGGATTTTCAGCAAATCCTTGATACTCTTTTACCAATCCGCTCATCACCACTTTGTAACTCTCATCGAGTAGAGCTTTAATATTTTCTGTTCCCTGACCTTTTGGCTCAATAGGTTGATGAATGGTGAGTCTTAAAGGGTGCCAGTTCACCCAACGCATGTCACGAGTTCGAGGCATAACATCGAACGAGCCGTTAATGGTTATGGGTACAATTGGCAATTGAAGTTCGTCGGCAAGATTAAAAGAGCCACGTTTAAACACTCCCATGTGCCCTGTAAACGAACGTGCTCCCTCTGGAAATATCGTTAAAGACATGCCTTGTTGCAAAACAGAACGTGCATGATCGATGGTTTCTTTCACTTTCTTTGGTGTGCGTTTATCTACAAATATATGGTGAGCAGCTGCACAAGCACGACCCACAAAGGGCATTTTGCGCAATTGATATTTCATCATCCATTTGAAATTACGACCAAGATAGCCATAAATTAAAAAGATATCGAAAGCTCCTTGATGATTACTTACAAAAACATAAGATTGTCCTTTCTTTAAATGTTCACGTCCTTCAACCTTCACTGGCAAAAGAAGTAGAGCGAGAACAACACGTCCCCATATCATTCCAGGATAGTAACCCCAAAAGTTTCCGTTACCTATTGTGCAACCAATAGTGGTCGTCAAGGCTGTAAGCAAAGTGGTAATAGCAATGAGAGGAAATGCTATAAAAAGCTGATAAATGCGATATAAGAGTTTCATTTTGTTGTATGTAAGGTTATAACTGTTATTGTTGGAGGCACACCAAAGCGGAAAGGAAGAACTCCCCCCACTCCTGTTGAGACATATAACATACGCTTATCGTGTTGGTATAATCCACTATCTTCTTTATATTTCAACATGGTTGGGCGCAAAGAGCCTATCGACACTTGGCCACCATGGGTATGACCACAAAGAGTTAGCTGTGCATGTGAGTTGGGAAGAATGTTTCTGTCCCATGCAGAAGGGTCGTGTTGTAAAAACAAAACAAAGCTATTCGACTTTACATTTTGCATTGCTTTCTTGATATCTGCTTTGTGTGGGAATGGTGGAAGTCCATCGTTTTCAGTTCCAACAACCACAATTGAGTCGTTTAAACGACGTATGCTTCGATGCTCATTCATTAAAAGATTCCAGCCAAAGCGTTTTTCTAACGAAACAATTTCTTTTTCATAAGCTCGTTTTATGGCATCATCTTTCTTTACATATTCGCTATAATCGTGATTACCCAACACTGAATAAACTCCATCTTTGGCTTTAAGTGAACTTAAAAGACTTTCGTGTTCGTAGAGTTCTGATGGTTGAACATTTTGCAAATCGCCTGTAAAGGCAATGAGATCGGGCTTTTGTGCATTTACAGAGTCAACAACTTGAGCAAGAAATGCTTGTCGTTCTCCTGTGAATGTGCCCACATGTAGGTCGCTAATGTGCACTAGTTTATATCCATCGAAAGCCTTGGGAAGGTCTTTAAAATAAAGATCTTGACGCTCAACAACTAACTTTTTAACTCCAAAAGTAGAGGCGTATATCACAATGACGATACAAGCGATAGACAAAAAGAAGCCTAGTAGATTTCCATAGTTCTTTTTCGACTTGCTACAACGACACAAAATCCAGCCTAAGAACGAGCAAATGGCTGCCAATGTCTTTGGAATAGTCCACACGCCCAATAAGAAAAGATACCAATAAAGAGCAGTGGTGTCGTGAGGAATGAAATCTTTTTCGGTAGAAAGAATAATGGTATAAATAGCCATAGCAATGGTTGGAACCCACCATAACACTCTTTTCAACCAATTAAAGTTTTTCTTTTTACGCCAATAACGCCAATCGAAATACATCGTTGGTATTATGATGATTATTAATAATAGAACTAGTATGCGTGCAATCATAAATAAACAAAATGTTAGTTGTTAGCCAACATTATATAATTTACTATTAATGATATTCTCGTTAATGATAATTTTATAATGTATATAAGTTGTTCTCAAACACAAAGTACTATGCTAGCAAGTTGAAACAACTAGGAATGAGATGAACGGAAGCATATTTCTTCTCCTCGATAGCTATCATCGAAGTATCCTTTATTATATAATATGTGTCCATTACAAATGGTGATTTGCACCTGCCAGTTGAACGTATGCCCCATAAGTGGGCTCCATTTACATTTGCTTTGTATAACGTCTTCAGTGACAGTGTAGGGAGAATGTTGTTGAACAAGAATGATATCGGCTTTGTATCCCTCACGAATAAAGCCACGTTTATTTATCTCAAACAAATTAGCAGGATTGTGACACATCAACTCTACCACTCTTTCTATCGTTAAAACACCTTGATCTACCAATTCAAGCATTGCAGAAAGGGAGAACTGAACCATTGGCATTCCCGACATTGCAGAGGCACTTCCTCCTTGTTTTTCACTTAATAAATGTGGCGCATGGTCTGTTCCGATTGTCGTTATCTTACCAGTTGTAAGGGCAAGACGCAAAGCATCACGATCGGATTCTTTTTTAATTGCAGGATTACATTTAATAAATGCCTTTAAAGACGTATAGTCTTTATCGCAGAAGAATAAATGAGGTATAACTGCTTCGGCTGTTATTTTAGGATTATTTCCAAACAACGAGAGTTCTTTTTCTGTGGTTAAATGAGCCACATGCAATCGTGCTCCTGTTTGGTTGGCTAACTCTACAGCCAAAGAAGAAGAGGCACAACACGCTTCTTCTGAACGAATTTGAGGATGAAGACTAATATCTGGGTCGTCACCATGCGCTGCTTTTGCTTTCTTCATGTTTGCACTTATAATGCCAGAGTCTTCGCAATGTGTCATAATTAACACGGGCGACTCGGCAAAGATACGTTCAAGTGCATTGCGTTGGTCTACCAGCATGTTGCCAGTAGATGCCCCCATAAAGAGTTTTACACCTGGAATGCGATGAATGTCTAAATCTTTTAAGAGATCAGCATTATTATTAGTTGCTCCAAAGAAAAAGCTATAGTTAATTGAACTCTTCTCTTTTGCTATATCAAACTTCGCTTCTAGAGCCTCAATGGCAGTTGTTTGAGGCAAAGTGTTGGGCATATCGAAGAACGAAGTCACTCCTCCAAAGGCTGCAGCACGTGTTTCTGAGGCGATATCTGCTTTGTTTGTTAAGCCTGGTTCACGAAAATGTACATGCGAATCGATTACACCTGGGCATACAAAACACCCCGTGGCATCTACTTCTTTATCGTAGGTTCCACGGGGAGTATTATCTAAATTATCTTCGAGAACAGATTGAATACAATCATTTTCAATAACTATCGATCCTTTAAAGGTTCGACCTTCATTTACAATCCATCCATTCTTTATAAGTATTCGCATTGAATAAATATTTTAATAACAAATTATTGCGCTGGTTTTGCCAAATCATTTGGAGTGGGAACAGGAGTTGCTGGTGTAGCAGTTCCAACGGGTGCACTACCCATATAACCACTGTCTTTGAGTCCATTCACTATCTCTTGGTTCTCTTGAGCTTTCTGATAATAATCTTTTACGTATGGATCATTCTTAAAACGATCGGTTGCTTTGCTCATAATATCTTCGACCCAAGGAGTTAATTCAGGATGTTCTTGTCCGATTGTTACCATAAAGAAAATACCAGGACCAAGAACATTGTCAAAGTTATTGGTAACAAACGAGGTTACAAGGTTATCTTCTTGCTGTGCAAGTTGCGTTGCTGTGTTTTGTAATGCCACCACAACTTCTTCCATATCTTTACCATTCATAATGGCTTGATCGTGCTTTCTAATAAGCTCTACCTCTTGATTCTTTATTTGATTGTATCGACTAAAGAATTGAAATAACTTATCGTTAAGAGGTGTTCCACCTACAATTTGCTTTGTAGTATTAAATGTTACAGCTATATTTCCTTCTTCTAACACTAAAGGTAGCAAGCTTTCATCGTCCATAAAGAGGTTTGCCATGCAAACACTATCTAACTTTCCTGAGAAAGAAAAAGTTCCATGAACTACCTCGCATGAATCTATTTTCTTAAAATCATTATCAGAGAAGACTTTTAAATATAGCTTTCTGCCATCTAAAGTAGAGATATTTGAAGATCCTGTGATATTATATGAATCTGCACATGATGCCAAAAGGAGAAGTGCAAGTAGTAAAAAACAGAGTTTTTTCATATGAATGTGTCTTGTTCGTTTTATACTATTAAGATGATTATTTTTATTGTTTCGGTTTATTTTTAGTTGATATTTTTATCGTTGAATTATACAAATATACAACGATATCTTGTATATTAAAATGAAATTACAGTTATTTCTGTCTTTAAATACTTGTTTTATAGATTTTTATTATTAGCATCTTCACGTCTTAACTCACTATCAATACGATGTGTTGTGTATATTTCTAAAATAGAAGCGATGATTAAAAGCAACACCCATTTATTGTAAACATAAGTAAGATAAAGCACATGACCATTGTCTGAATGGCTTTTAAACAAAGGCATTAAGAAGTGATAAGCGTTGTCTATCATTAGTATTCCTGAGAAAACAAATAACAAGCTTGCCAGATTCATTATCTTTTTAAGTCGTATAATAACTACATTTCGCCCTTGATAGGTCTGCATACTTTGGATAGCAGTGAAAAGAATGGATCCTAATAAGAATATCCAACAGACAATTCCTTGTTGAAACATAAAAACAAAGCCTGCAGAGCCTAATACCATGAGCAGACCTCCTAGGATATATAATGTAGCTTCTAGCTTACTTAACTTTTTCATTTATTTATTTACTTTTAGTTAATCATCACTTAAAACAAATATATCTTCATCATCAGCTTTCATAAAATACTGCTCTCTTGCTATCTTTTCAATAGCTTTAGGATTGCGTTCTAATTCACGAAGTCTGCGTGTTGCTTCTTTGTTTTCATCTGTATATCTTGCAATTTCGTCTTTAAGTGACTCTATTTGGGATTTGAGTTGTACCTGGCGTAACACGCTATTCTCATCTAATATGAAAACAACAAGAACACCAAGAATTATCACTATATAATATTTATAGTGAACAATGACATTCCAAATCAATCCAATACTTTTCTTTTTCATCAATTATTTATGGATTTTCACTTATGATTTAGAGTTACTTAACCACGTATTTATCACACACAAAAGTAATCAATAAAATTCAAATCTATTCAGCAAGTATCTATTAATTAACATTTATACACAACCATAGAATTAAAATAAACAGAAAAACAATAAACAAAAACTAGATAAAAAAGAACTTAGCTAGAGCTATAGTAATTAAAATAAATAAGAACAAGATAAGCGTTTCGGGATTTTTTGATTAAATTTGCAGGCAAATCAAAAAGTTAACAAGAGACAGTTTACAATAAAGATAAACGATATGAAGAAGAAAATACAGTTCAGTCTCATGTATCGAGACATGTGGCAATCATCTGGAAAGTTTCAACCTCGTAAGGATCAACTAGAGAGAATCGCACCTGTTATTATCGAAATGGGTTGCTTTTCACGTGTAGAAACAAATGGTGGAGCCTTTGAACAAGTTAATTTATTGGCAGGAGAGAATCCTAATGATGCAGTAAGAGCATTCTGTAAGCCTTTCAATGAGGCAGGAATCAAGACTCACATGCTTGATCGTGGTTTGAATGGATTGCGTATGTACACCGTACCTGATGACGTTCGAGCTCTTATGTACAAAGTAAAACACGCTCAAGGTGTTGACATTCCTCGTATATTTGACGGATTAAACGACGTTAGAAACATTATTCCTAGTATTAAATGGGCTGCTGAAGCTGGTATGACTCCACAAGGAACATTGTGTATTACCACTTCTCCTATCCACACATTAGAATACTATACCAACATAGCAGACCAACTTATCGAAGCAGGAGCAGAGGAAATCTGCCTTAAAGACATGGCTGGCATTGGTCAACCTGCTCTTCTTGGTCAGCTAACTAAGGCTATTCGTGAGAAACATCCTGATATAATCATTGAATATCACGGTCATGCTGGACCTGGATTGTGCATGGCTTCTATCCTAGAAGTATGTAACAATGGTGCAGACATCATCGACTGTGCAATGGAACCACTATCTTGGGGTAAGATGCATGCAGACATTATTTCTGTTCAAAGCATGTTGAAACACGAAGGATTCGATGTTCCCGAGATCAATATGAACGCATATATGCGTGCTCGTGCCTTAACTCAAGAGTTCATTGATGAATGGTTAGGCTACTTTATTAACCCAAATAACATGCTCATGAGCTCTCTTCTTTTAGAGTCAGGTCTACCTGGTGGTATGATGGGAAGTATGATGTCAGACCTTGCAGGCATTCAACAAACCATCAATAACCTAAGAGCTAAGAAGGGAGAAGCACCTCTATCAACAGACGATATGCTTGTTAAACTATTCGAAGAGGTTGCTTATGTATGGCCAAGAGTTGGTTATCCACCACTAGTTACACCATTCTCGCAATATACAAAGAACATTGCCTTGATGAACTTGCTAACACTTGAGCAAGGAAAGGGTCGCTTTGTGATGATGGATGACTCAATGTGGGGTATGATTCTTGGTAAGAGTGGTAAAGTTCCAGGTAAGATTGACGATGTAATTGTTGAACTTGCTAAGAAACAAGGTCGTGAATTTACAGAAGTAGACCCACGTACTTTACTTACAAATAAGCTTGATGAGTTCCGTAAAGAGATGGACGAGAATGGTTGGGAATATGGACAAGACGACGAAGAACTATTCGAATTGGCTATGCACCCTGAACAATATCGTAACTATAAGAGCGGACAAGCAAAGAAAAACTTCCTTGCTGACCTTCAAAAAGCAAAAGATGCAAAACTTGGTAGCAAGCTAACTCCTGCTCAACTTGCAGAGTTCAAGCATGCAAAAGCAGACGCAATCGTTTCACCTGTTGCAGGACAAGTGTTCTGGGAGATGAATGGTGAGGGCGAATGTGCACCTTCTGTAGAGCCATTTATCGGTAAAGAATATAAAGAAGGCGATGCATTCTGCTATATATTAACTACTTGGGGCGAGCTAACAACAATACCTGCAGCTCTTGGTGGCAAGCTTGTTGAGATTGCAGCAAAGCAAGGTAAGAAGATTAGAAAGGGCGATGTACTTGCTTATATAGAGCGTCCTGAAGCTTAATATGCAAACAATCGATTGATAAAATCGAAAACACATACAACGAAAAAGCTCATGGTTTAAAACCATGAGCTTTTATTTTGTTCTATACATTACATAATAATACATCGCACAGGTACGATAAATTATTTCTTTATGACATCAATTCTTTTAATGATTCTCGTTCTCCTACCAACCAAACCACATCTCCAATTTTAAATTCTCGTGCTGGATGAGCTGGAGTTAAATCTTCATTTCCATCATCAAAGCCTACAATCATACAGTTAAATCGGTCTCTTATACCACTGTTTTGTACTGTTTTTCCAATCAAATAATTATCTTTTTCAACAATTAATTGCTTGAGTTTCATCTCTCGCATCTCTATTTCTAGATCGTCGGGAAGCAATGCTTCGCTCATAGCTGTATGGAAAGCAGTTAGCTTTTCGTCGCTACCTATTGCCTGAATTACATCACCTGGGTAGATAATAGTTGCTCCTCCAGGAATATTCAAGCGGTGTTTGCCACGCAAGATACTACTTATTTGAATTCCAAAGATACTTGCTAACTGTAGTTCTTCAAGTGTTTTACCTATCCAAAGACTATTTTCTGGAACCTCAAAGTCTGCAATATGTAAATCTCTATCTTGCAAATTACGAGCATATAAAGGCTTATTGTGTCCCAACACCACAGCTTCTATATCTCTTGCACGTAAATTTTCAATAAATTGTCGCTCCATTCTGATCGTTCTACTCTTTAATCTTCTCGACATTAACATCAATATTACCATCACTAAAGCAATACTCATCATTAGTGCAAACGAGAATCTACTTAAATAATTACATATATAAAAGGTGAAAGCAACGGCGATAACAATGCGCACAAAAGTCATAAATGTAAGTGGTAAGCGGTTCTTATGACTCTCATTCCACAACACTTTAAATTCTTCACTATGATTAGGTGCAAGTACAATAGCACGAAGGAACGAGGCTATAAACATCAATGTAAGACCTCCACACACTGCATTTGCCCACCAATGAGGTAAGATAGAGCGAATAAAGGGCAAAAAGAAGGTTAACATCAACGATATTATCGCAGTTGATATAATACTATATATCACTACTATACGCAACATTCTTATCATAAAAGGCTTCCACAAGCTATTCGAGGCATCACGTTCTGTACCCACATTCATGTGGTTAATCATCTTCATCCATCTACGTGGAAGCACTCGTTCCAATCCATTATAAAGAGGAACTGCGCTCTTTATGACATAAGGAGTTAAGAAAGTGGTTATTGCCGAAGCTGCAACTATCACTGGATACATAAAGTTTCCAATTACACCTAACGACACTCCGAGCGACGCAATGATAAAAGGAAACTCACCAATCTGCGCCATTGAGAAGCTACTTTGCATTGATGTCTTGAGCGAATTACCGCTAAGCATGAACGAGAAAGTACCAAAAATAGCTTGACCCACTATCACCAATGCCACAATACTCAATATAGGCAAAGCATAATCGATAAGGATTTTCATATCAACAAGCATACCTACCGACACGAAGAACACCGCTCCGAATAAGTCTTTTATTGGTTCTACCACCTTTATTATCTTGTGAACATCAACTGTTTCTGCCAAAATAGACCCCATTACGAATGCTCCGAAAGCACTACTAAAGCCCACTTGAGCCGAGAATATAGCCATAAAGAAACACATTGCCAATGAGACCACCAACAAAATTTCGTTGGTCATAATCTTTCTTGTCTTTCTTAAGAAAATAGGAACAAGATAAATACCGACAACAAACCATAAGATAATAAAGAATGCAATCTTTGTTGTTATCTTAATTAGCTCTATAGAGCTAAGCGAATCGCCTCCTGCAATGGCAGAAAGCATCACCATGATAACAATACTTAATACGTCTTCTATTACTAATACACTTAAAACCAAGCCTGCAAAACGTTGCTGTTTTAGTTTAAGCTCATTGAAAGTTTTATATACAATGGTTGAACTACTACATACTGCGAATATAGAAGCTAAGAAAATTCGCTCCATAGACGTCCATTTGAACAACCAACCTGCGCTATAACCAATGATGAACATGGAGACAAGTATCCCTAAAACAGCAATAAAAGGGGCTGTTCCCAACTTAAAAATCTTTTTGAAAGAGAAATCTAAGCCCATAGAAAACAAGAGGAAAACTACACCAATATCTGCCCACACTTGCACGTCTACTCTATCAACAATAGAAGGGGTATAAGGCATATTGGGTCCAACTAAGAAGCCAGCAACGATATATCCCAACACTAAAGGTTGTTTAAGGCGTTTAAAAAGCAATGTAACAATGCCTGCAACTACTAGAATTAATCCCAAATCTCCTATTAAAGGGGCTATATTACTCATCTATTTTTCTCTTATTTTTATCCTAAGTTTGTGTTATCTATATGTTATTAGTTAACCGTTAGAAAGCCCTTTTGCATCGGCTTCTATATAAGTTTAACCATTAAACAAACGACATTCAATAGCAATGTCGCTTGTTTAATGATATAAATATTATTTAAGACCTTAGTCGTTGAACTTAGATGTAATGGCACAAATACGCACAATAACATCTACTGCCTTTTCCATCACCTGAATAGAAACGGTTTCGTGAGGACCATGAAAATACAAACCACCTGCAAAGATGTTTGGACAGGGCAAGCCTTTAAAGCTCAATTGCGCCCCATCAGTACCACCTCTAATTGGCTCCACCTTTGGTGCTACACCACTTTCTTGCATTGCTTGCAACACAATATCAATAACATGCATATTTGGATCTATTTTTTCTTTCATGTTATAGTATTGGTCGCTGATTGCACATTCAACGGTTCCTTCTCCATATTTATCGTTCATTGCCTTTACACACGACTCTATAAAGTTCTTTCTTGCTTCGAACTTATCGAAAGAGTGATCACGAATAATATAGTTAAGCATTGCTTTTTCGGTAGAACCATTTACACTATAAAGGTGATAAAAGCCCTCATAGTCTTCTGTATGCTCTGGAGTTTCGGTTGCAGGAAGCATTTGTGCAAATTCAAAAGCAAGAGTATTGGCATTCACCATTTTGCCTTTTGCATAACCAGGGTGCACACTTACACCATGAATGGCTATCTTTGCGCCTGCAGCATTAAAGTTTTCGTATTCTAATCCACCTAAATCTCCTCCGTCCATAGTGTAAGCCCACTCGCAACCAAAGCGTTTAACGTCGAAGTGATGTGCTCCTTTTCCAATCTCTTCATCAGGATTAAAGCCCACTCTTATGTCGCCATGCTCAATCTCTGGGTGGTCTCTTAGATAGCACATTGCCTGCATAATTTCGGCAATACCGGCCTTGTCGTCGGCTCCCAACAATGTTGTTCCATCGGTAACAATAAGGTCTTCGCCCACATGAGCTTTAAGTTCTGGGAATTTTTTCACTGAAGAAACAAGACCTGAAGCTAGAGTTATGTCACCACCATCGTAGTTTTTGATGATTTGTGCATTAACATTAGCACCACTACAATCGGGACTTGTGTCGTAGTGAGATACAAATCCAATTGTTGGAACTTTTTTCTTGGTATTCGATTTTAATGTTGCATAGATGTAACCTTTATCATCCATTTCAACATCGCTCAAGCCTTCACGCTCTAATTCTTTTTTTAAATACTCGGCAAACACCAATTGCTTTGCCGTACTAGGCACGGTTTCAGACTCTTCAGACGATTGAGTATCGAACTTAGTATAATTCAAAAACCTTTCTACTATATTCATTTTTAATTTCGTTTTTATTGATATGATTTGTTACAAAGTTAACAATTATACAACACACAACAAAATAAATTTATGTATTTTATTACAACTTGTAATCTTAATACAAAGTTCTCCATTTACTATTTTACAATAAATAAGCTTATGTAACAACAGGATTATATTCAAGTTTAAATATATAACTTATTCTTTTGGGATGATTTCCCAAATCAATATCATCGTTTGAGTTTTATACCCGACTCAAAATTATTGCTAAAAAACTCCTTTTATTGAAAATTATATTATTACTATTCTACCAAAGAAATCAAGAAAACATTCTTCATTCGACAAATTAAACAAGCATTGCAATATCATTTGTATTTGCTCTAGAATACTAATAGAAATAGAAGCTCTATTATTTGCATTTCAATAGCAGTGATATTATGATATAATAGCATTGATATTACAAGCTAAAAGCAATGCTTTTGTAACACAATGTCAATGCTTTTCAAAAGCACTTGTTGAACTATAAAAAAATAAAAGGATACCCTCTCAAATGATATCCTTTTACTTTGTGACTCCGTTGGGATTCAAACCCAAGACCTTCAGAACCGGAATCTGACGCTCT
>JBQMYA010000015.1:0-53346 GCA_052173735.1 Prevotella sp. | reverse complement strand
GCACAACCTTGCCAAGGTTGGGGTCGCGAGTTCGAGTCTCGTTTTCCGCTCTTTATTTCTTATTTTATTTTAGAGAAACATATATTCAATGAATTTATATTTGCGTTATTTCGATAATGAAACATTAGTATACAATATCGAAGAAGCACTAGATTTTCTTTATTCTATACCTGAAATTGGTATGAATCCAGATATGGAAGCAGACATTCGCGAGTATGTTGCAAGTGATGTATATTATCCTAAACGTTATAAAGTTCGTCAACGTGTCTATTTTATTGTTATAAAGACTACAGCGGCAACGATGATGGATTTTAAACAAAAGAAAGCTTTACATCCTATTCCAGTATTAGTTCCTGCGCAAGAGCGTCGTGAAATAATGAACACTGCAATGAATAAAATCAATGAAATACGCGATGGCTGGTATGAAGGTTCATTGGATTTTAAACGTGTTGTTATGGTTCCAACAACAGGAAAGTTTGAATATAGAGACACACATTTTGTTGTTCAATGCAAGGCAACATCTGGTTTAGATTGTTACAACCGTATTGTTGATTATTTAAAAACAAGAGTTGATGGACGTTCACAATTCCCTTCAGCAAAAGGAAAGAATTTTAATTTTGTCTATCTAGGAATGTGGAAATAGTAGATAAGATTTAATTTTTTTATTTAAAGGTTATTCTTATGAATAAAATTATGTTAATAGGTAATGTAGGACAAGAACCTACAATACGTTATTTTGAAGTTGATCAGGCTGTTGCGCAACTGTCTTTAGCAACAACAGAGCGTGGTTATACTTTACCTAATGGAACGAAAGTTCCAGATAGAACTGATTGGCATAATGTTATATTTACCAAAGGTTTAGCAAAGATTGTTGAGCGATTTGTTCATAAAGGAGATAGAATATATGTTGAAGGAAAGATTCGTTATCGTTCTTATGATGACCAACGAGGTGTTAGAAGAACTGTTCCTGAAATCTATGTAGATAATATGGAGCTTTTAACTTCACGTCCACACTCATGTGAAAGCGAGCTGAATGTACCTCAAAAAACTGAAGAAACAAATACAAAAGCAGATACTTCTGATGCCAATATACCCTTTTAGTGTGTATATTGGCATTTAATTATTAATATTAAAGACACCAAAACGTGGATTTTCTTTTGATAGAACAAGCATTAGCAGATATTTCCTTTAATCCAATTTCTTTAGGAGTTGTCATTGCAATTCTTATCACCATTATTTTACTTGGCTTATCAGCATTTGCCAGTGCATCTGAAATTGCCTATTTTAGTTTGTCTCCTTCTGACCTATCAGAATTGTCAGAAGAGCATACAGAGCAAGATAAAGCAATCAGCATGCTTAGAGATGATAGTGAAAGAACATTAGCAACTATTCTGATAACCAATAACTTTGTGAATGTAACCGTTATTATGTTATGTAATTATATATTCACTTCGATGGTCTCTTTTGGAGAAAAAGCCTATTGGTTGCAATTTTTAATTGTTACTGTTTTATTGACTTTCTTACTGTTATTATTTGGAGAAATCATACCGAAAGTATATAGTAGAGAGAATCCTTTAGCCTTTTGTCGTCGTTCTGTGAACGGTATTCTATTCTTTAGACGTCTTTTCTGGATGTTTGAAACTATTCTTTTGCGTAGTGGTTTCTTGGCTTCCAAAGTGATTAAGAATGATCAGCAAATGCTCAGTGTTGATGAACTCGAACATGCTTTGGAACTAACAGACAAGAATGATATAAAAGAAGAGCAGAAGATGCTACAGGGCATTGTACGTTTTGGTGATGAAACAGTTAGGGAGGTAATGACCAGTCGTCAAGATATTGTTGCTCTAGATATTAATGCTTCTTTTGCAGATGTATTGAAAAGTGTTGTAGAAAACAATTATAGTAGAATTCCTGTTTATCAAAATAACGACGATAACATAAAAGGAGTGCTTTATATTAAAGACCTTCTTTCACATCTTGCTAAGCCCGTAAATTTTAAGTGGCAAACACTTATGCGTTCTCCTCATTTTGTACCTGAAACCAAACGCCTCGATGATATGATGAAAGATTTTAAAGAGAATAAGGTTCATATAGCTATTGTTGTTGATGAATTTGGTGGAACAAGTGGTCTTATCACACTCGAAGATATACTTGAAGAGATTGTAGGAGAAATCAATGATGAATATGATGAGGAAGATACAAGCTATAGCAAGCTTAGCTATAACACTTATATTTTTGATGGAAAGACTCTTTTAAGTGATGTAACCAAGATTTTAGAGGTAAATGATGACTACTTTTCTGAAATCGAAGGAGATGCTGATAGCTTAGCAGGTTTGTTGTTAGAGATAAAAGGTGACTTCCCAACAATGCATGAACGTATTGAATATCGCAACTTTATATTTGAGATATTAAAGGTTGATGGACGTCGAATCAGTAAGGTGAAGATCACTATTTCTACAAATAATCAAGCATAGTTACATCATTCTTAATTTGTTATGTCACTATTGTCCATAGATAAAATCAATTCTCATACTACTCTTTTGTTATGGAAGATTACAGAGACAGAGGAGCAATTGAAAAATCAGTTGCCAGAAAATGTTCTTAAGACAATTTCAAATAAGAATTATCAAAGTAGTAGCCGACGTATTGAGGTAATGGCAACTTATGCCTTATTAATTTCATATCTCGAAACACCTTCTGTAGTCATCGATCATAATAGCAAAGGACAACCTTTGTTAGATGGCTTTTTTATTAGTATTAGTCATACAAAAGGTTATGTCTGTATATTATTAAGTATTCTTAGCGTTGTTGCTGTAGACATTGAGTATTATAGCGGTAGAATAGCAAGGATTCGTTCAAAATTTCTACGATGTGATGAGTCTTTTACTACAATAGAACAACTCCTTTTAGTATGGAGTGCAAAGGAAACTCTTTATAAATATTTCTCTTTGAATGATTTGATGTATAATGAGATGAAAGTTGAGAGTATATCAGAATCTTCTTTAAATATAATTAATCTTAAAACAAATGAGAAAAAGATGGTGTCTTATTTTGTAACACCAGACTATGTGCTAACTTATCTTGTGTAACATAATTATATTTTTTATACTAAGTGTATGATAGAGATAAATGGTTCTCTTTTTATATTACTTTTTCTTTGTATTTATTTATGAGGTAAATTTGTTTTATCTTTCATATTATAAAAGTTATAAACGACCCTTTCAATGTTTAAAATTTATTTTTGTGATCATTTAATTTTATATTCTAGTCTTTTTCCTTGTCATACATACGAAATTTTAGAGTAAAGAATATTTAATTATCATATATCTTTTATTTATTATCATTTCAATATTTGAAAACAAATGTAATAAACAACCAATTCTACAATGACTAAAATATTAAAAAGAATGAGTTTCAAGTGAAATGTCAAAATATCCATATTATGCCATATTTGAAATAATAAATGAAAGAGATATAATATTGAAAATCAAATTATTTTACTATTTGTATTTGTAAAAATACTATTTTATTTAAAATAAGAAAATAAAGTTGTATGATAAAAAATAATATACTACCTTTGCAACATAATTACTCTTTTCTATTATATAAAGGAAGCTAATTAATTCGATGAAACAATATTGTTTTATATGTTTATTTTTACTTGGCTATTATGCTGGTCTCTATGCTCAGCAGAAAAGAAATTATGACTTTTTTCAAAAAGGAGAGAGAGCTTCAAATATAGACGTTTTCCCTCAACCTTTTATATGTGACTCTTCAATAAACATGTCGTTTATATCTAAAATCCCATCTTCTATTAATGTTGTGTTAAAATCAAATCTACTTTATAATGCTTTGCTTATTCCCAATTTGGGGGTAGAATTTTATAGTAGAAATAATATATCTATATCCTTTACATGGAGATATGCGTGGTGGAAAAATAATCACAGTCATTACTTTTGGCGCACTTATGGAGGAGAGTTGGAAGTACGTAAATGGTTTGGAAGAAAACTTACAGAACGACTTATAGGGCACTATGTAGGTGTTTATACAGGTACCTTTACATACGATTTTGAGTTAGGTAAGCGTGGATATTTATCTGATCGTTGGAACTTTCACTATGGATTTTCTTATGGTTACTCATTGCCTATAGCCTCCTTTCTTAATTTGGACTGTTCCATTGGGGTCGGTTGTTTAACTGGGCGTTATAAAGAATATCTTCCAAAAGATGATTGTTATGTGTGGAAAGCGACGAAGAACAGATTTTGGGTAGGTCCTACTAAAGCAGAAGTATCACTAGTATGGCTCTTTATGCATGGCTTACGTCAACGTAAAGCAAAAGGAGGTTTTCAATGAAAAGCCAAATACAACATACTATCTTTATGTGTATAGTGAAATTGATACTACTCTTTTTTGCATCATGTGAACACAAAGAACTCTGTTATGGGTACTCTCATAAGCAACCTGTATACCTTATATTTAATTGGCAAAACATTAGTAATATACCTAGTGCAATGCGTGTATATTTCTATCCTATTAATAATAGGCATCGTACTGAACCTTATATCTTCGATATTTCTAGGGTAAGTGCCTCTGAAAATACAAAAATATTTATTGAAGAGGGAAAGTACAAAGTGGTGAGCTTTAATATAGATACAGAAAACATCCTCTATAGACAAGAATCTTCATTTTCTGAGTTTGAAGTTTATACTCAAAGACGTAAATTGCTCTTCAATTCTCAAGAACATAATAGGAAGATG
The DNA here is from genome assembly GCA_052173735.1 of Prevotella sp. Classification (GTDB taxonomy): domain Bacteria; phylum Bacteroidota; class Bacteroidia; order Bacteroidales; family Bacteroidaceae; genus Prevotella. The sequence continues at coordinate 48,589 of JBQMYA010000015.1, read as the reverse complement.
AATATAAAAAAGGATTCTTTGATCGACACACCCGATTGGATATGTCGTGCATTTCTTGAAAAGGTGCATATAAAAAAGGAGGGAAAAAACGCAACCAAGATAATACTTACTCCTCGCCCTGCTGTTGCGAAGTTATCTTACGAGATACGAGGTATAAAAAACTTAGGTAAAGTTAAAAGTGTTATTGGAACATTTTCAGGGGTTGTAGGATCTTTATTTATGGGTACAGGACTTTTTCCTTCTAGTCCTTCCACAGTATATTTTAATGGGGAAATAGATAATGGAAAGGTTAATGGTAGTTTCCTTGTTTTTGGACTTCATTCGAAAGCCTTTAAGTCTGAAGATAAGGTTCTAACGTTCTATTTTCGCACAGATGCGGGTATAAGTAGTGTGTCTTTTAATGTGGGGGATCTCATTGTAATAGAAGAAGGTGAAAAGCAGTATACAGTTAAAATAAATCTAATAATAGAAAAAGAAATAGAATTATTATTTCCTATTCTACCTGCTGGAGGTGGATTAATTGTAGGTGCAGAAGAATGGGAGGCTGATTATATAGATATTAACATGTAAAATTTAACTAGAAATATAAAAAAATAAAGAAAGTATGAAAAAGATGTATTTTTTTGCTGTTGCAGCATTATTATTGTTGGCAAGTTGCTCTAAAGATGAAATAATTGAGCAAAGTAAAGGAGAAAAGATTGTATTTAATGCATTATCTGATAATATGCCAATTAGTAGGGTTGCCCCTATAACTTCTGCTAATCTAACATCTACAGATTTCAAGGTATGGGCTTTTACTGATGCAACAAAGTATATGAGAGGGGTAAAAATTCATTATGATGGTACTAAGTGGGATTATGCTGTTTCATCGGAAATCTTTTATTGGCCTTCATCAGCTTTGAACATTTATGCAATTAGTCCTGCAGAACATAGTAATATTATTCCTGGTTTTGGTACAAGTACTGCTTTGAATTTCACTTATACGGCTTCAGAGACTAATTCCGAACAAGCAGATGTCATGTATGCTTCTAAGTTGGCATTCTCTAAACCTAGTGATGCTACTGTACCATTAAAGTTTAAGCATGCATTGTCTCAACTTGTTTTTAAGGGAAAAGCAATGGATGATATGACAGTAAGGATAAAAAGCATAAAAGTGCATAATATTAAAAAAAGTGGTAAGTTTACTTTTCCTGGAACTGAAACTGCTAATGGATCTGAAAAAGGAAGTTGGGAACTTACAGGAAATGCTGATGCAGATTATATTGTAGGTACAGTTAACAATTCTCCTACAAATGATGCTCCTATTAATGGTGCGACATTAACAGATATAACAAAATCTGATGGAGTTTTATTGATTTTACCTCAAACTGCAAAAAAATGGACAACTACTGAAACGACAGCAGTTCCTATTTCTACGGCGGAAACAAATCATGAATGTTATCTTGAACTAGAATTAAAGATAACCCAGAAAGGTCTTTTCTTGGTAGGAAATTCAAGTAATTATGGTAAGTTGTATGTTCCATTTGGAGGAACAGCTTGGGAGCCAGGTAAGAAATATATATATACGCTAAACTTTGGAGGTGGTTATAAGGAAGATGGTACTTTGATGCTTACACCAATGAAATTCTCTCCTGAAGTTGAAGAGTGGATAGAATAAAAGTTATTTATTGCTTATATTTTAAAGTTTCTTCATAAGAGGAAATTTTATTAATTCTCTTCGTCCTTTTTTTGTAATTTTACAAAAAGGGATGAAGTTTTATTTTATGAAGACGCTTGCTAAGAGGAAAAGTACCATATCATTTTAGGAAAGTACCTACTTCTTAGGGTACCAATAAGTTCTTCTTTTGAGATCTGTTTAATAAATTATACTTAATAAACATGACTATTCTATACTAAAAATGAATAACTTTGTACTTTTAGTATGATCACTGTAAAATATTAAAAGTAATTAATGGGAGGCTTTTTGTCTTCCTATATTTTATATTTGAAATATCACAAGGTAAAGATACGACTCATTATCTGATAGAATGCAGCAGACACAATCCAAGCAAGTGCACTGGTATAGAATATCGTAAAGAGAGCCCATTCCCACGAACCTGTCTCGTTCTTTATGGCAGCTATTGTTGCTACACAAGGGAAGTAGAGTAGTACGAATAATAAGAAGGCATATGCCGAAATTGGTGTTATTCCGTCTGCTCTCATTTGAGCATACAATCGAGAGTACTTAACTGTGTCGTTACTAAAGTTATTGTCGTCGCTAAAACTACTATCAGAAGTGTACATCACTCCCATTGTAGAAGCGACAATTTCTTTAGCTCCAGTGCCTGCAAGTAGTCCAACATCTAGCTTCCAATCAAAGCCTTGTGCTCTAAATAATGGTTCTACAGCCTTTCCTAATTTGCCGATATAGCTTTGTTCTAGTCGTTCAGCCTCGTTTAATTTATCTCCGTGAGGGAAATAACCTAGTGCCCAAACAATGATACTTGCAATAAGAATAATACCCCCCATCTTCTTGAGATATTGTCTACCTTTTTCCCAGGAATGTCGTCCAATGGCTTTCCAGGTAGGGAAACGATAGGGTGGAAGCTCCATAACGAAAGGTGTATCTTCGTTCTTTGCTATCGTTTTTGTAAATATCTTACTCATGATAACGGCAATAAGCATTCCTATAACATATAGAGAAATCATTATTGATGAGCGATATTTAGGTGCAAAGAAAGTAGCAATGATCATGATGTAGATAGGAAGTCGGGCAGAACAACTCATCAAAGGTAGAATGAGTGTGGTGACTAAACGACTCTGTCTACTTTCAATTGTACGTGTAGACATAATTGCAGGTACGTTACAACCAAAGCCCATGATAAGAGGAATAAACGATTTGCCATGCAATCCCATCTTATTCATAAGTCTGTCCATGATAAATGCAGCCCTTGCCATGTATCCACTATCTTCCATGAACGAAATAAATGTATACAAAATAAGAATTTGTGGCAAGAAAACAATAACGGCTCCAACACCTCCAATAATTCCATCTACAAGCATAGACTTCAATGGTCCGTCTTCCATAGAACTGGTAATAAATCCTCCAAGTAAGTTAATTCCTTCTTCTAACCAGTCCATAGGATATTGACCAAGCGTGAAGGTGGTTTGGAACATCAGCCAAAGAATAGCTATGAAGATAGGAATTCCAACCCATTTGTTGGTTATAATGTGGTCAATCTTATGCGTTAAGTTATAGGTATTTTCCTTTTTTCCTATTTTATAGTTTGCCTTTTGCAGTATATCATGAATGAAAGCATACTTCGCATCCATAATAGCAGTCTCGCTATCTTCATGAAGTTCGCTGGCAACATTCTTGCTAATATCATCTCTTAGCTGAATAATCTTATCGCTGTTTGCTGCTGTCTTGGTGATATATTCTTCAACCTCTTTGTCTTGTTCTAATAGCTTTATAGCAAGATATCGAGTTGAATACAAGTACCTAATATCATCATCTTGTTTTAGTTCTTGCTGTATTTTACTTATGCCTTCTTCTAGATTTGGGCCATAGTTGATATGAATATGCTTAGAAGTAACATTCTTTGGGATTTCACCTGATGCAAAGTCTTCATCGTGTTCGTGATGAATTTCAGAAGAATGATAAGTATCATGCCACTCTTTTATTTCCTTTGCAACTTCTTTATTTAGGTGTCCTTTGTCGTCTAAGTAATCGGCTCCCTCAAAAGTGTTGATGATAATGTGAAATAGCTTTTTAACTCCTCGTCCCGAAGTAAATACTGTTGGAACCATAGGAACGCCAAATAGACTTCCTAAGTGCTTATAATCTATGTTGTCACCTCTCTTCTCTGCTTCGTCATACATATTAAGGGCACACACCATTCTTAGGTTCAAATCAATGAGTTGAGTGGTGAGATATAAGTTTCTTTCTAAGTTACTTGAGTCTAATATATTGATAATAACGTCTGGAGTTTCTTCTATTAACTGCTTTCTTACATAAAGCTCCTCGGGCGAATAGGCAGATAAACTATATGTTCCAGGTAGGTCTACAATGTTAAATTGATAACCTTCAAAAAAAGCTTTACCTTCTTTTGCATCAACAGTAACGCCCGAATAGTTTCCAACTCGTTCGTGAGCACCAGATGCAAAGTTAAATAATGAAGTCTTACCACAGTTAGGGTTACCCACCAAAGCAATGTTTATTTGACGACGTTCTTGCTTTACTTTAGACGCAAGAGAGTTGTCTTCAGAATATTCTAAGAGCTTTTGTGGGTCGAGATTCTTGTGTTCTTCTTTATTAATCTCTTCTTCTTTATTTTCTAAAGAACTTATATTTTGCTCTTCTTCAGTAACAATTTGAATCATTTTAGCTTCATTGCGACGCAATGAAACCTCATAGCCCATAACACGATATTTAACGGGATCTTGTAGAGGAGCATTTAAAAGAACTTCAACTTCCTTTCCTTTGATGAAGCCCATTTCTATTATTCGCTTTCTAAAACTACCGTGTCCTACGACTTTTATGATGATACCTTTTTCTCCAGTCTTTAAGTCTGCTAATCTCATAATGTAAAGAACTTAGTCTATTGGCTGTATAACTTCCAATAACTCTTTATCTACTTTCTGCATCTTCTATTTTCTTTAGCACGATAACAGATATACTTATGCAAAGATAAGTATTTATTATTGTTTTGAATAAAAAATGAAAGAGTTGTATATCAAAATACCTATTTCTTGGTAGTCTTTCGAGGCATAAATAGCTGTATGCCTATATTTATGATGAAGTATACCACCACTTGAGTCCATAATGCAATGAGTTCTGGACGGATATCATTGAGGTTTGCTCCTAAAGAATTTATTTTTACAAACCCATTGATACCAAATGTTGAGGGGATACACCATGAAATGACTTTCCAAAAACCTGGTAGTGCATTTGTAGGCCATGATATTCCAGATAGCAATAAGAATGGCATAGAAGTAAATACCATTAAAAGTATAATACTTTCCCTTTCTTTTACGAATCTAGAAATTAACATTGAGAAGAATGTTACAGACAAAAGATAGGGCAAAAGGAAGGGTATAAGGGTTGAACTATCTGCAAGTTGTACTAATTTAAATATATGTGGAATGAGTAAAAGGGTGTATGCTGTGGTAGCAATGTAGATAAAGAAATAAGAGAAAGATCTACCTAAAGTGTTAGCAAATCCACCTATAACAGTTCTTTTGGTGATAATTCTTCCTGTATATACTCTTCTTTCATGTCTTGTACCCGACAATATTCCAACTCCAAGAATCATTGTTTGTTGAATGATAAGAATTAATACCGCTGGCAAAATAAATGTTCCATATCCATTTTGTGGGTTGAATAGTGAAACAGACTCATACTCTAAAGGAGATGAAGCTATGCTTTCATCTTTATCTGTATAGGTCTTCATTCTCGAAATCTTAATGTCTTTACCTATTTCTAATGATACATCAGTAAGGGCAGAGTACACTCCTTTGTAGTAAAACATACCACTTAAATCAGCGTAAAACAAGACTATTCCTTGCTCTCCACGATTAATTTGTTGAGCAAAGTTTTCAGGAAGCAGAACAATAGCATGACATTCTTGTTGTCTTTGTAATTCTTGTGCATCGTTTAAGGAGCTAACAATCTTTACAACCTTAATACCATCGGTTGCATCACAATTACGAATAAAGGTTCTACTAAGAAAACTATGCGACTGGTCTACAAAGACAGTAGGAACTTCTTTCACTCCTTCGTTGTTATACATCCACGAGTATAAAATGGGATATGCAATAGGAACGATGATAAAGAACATAACCACTCCACCATCTTTCATTATTGTTTGTATCTCATGCTTTATACATTCAAATAGGAAATGTATAAAAGTACGCAAGTCATTCTTATGCTTTTTTCTACTCATTGTCCTACGCAATATATTTATAAGTAAGTAAAATGTTCTTTAATTTGGGAAGAATACTAATTGGTAAAAGCGTAAATATGATGAGAGCTAAATAATGACTCCATGCATAATGAATGGGATATCCATTCAAAACAATCATTTGATATATGCTGAAATGGTGTCTAACGGGGAACAACCAAGCAAAAGCTTGGAATGGAGCGTCCATTGCTTCTATTGGAAAAGTAAAGCCACTGATAGAGAAACTAAGCATAGCCCATAGAGAACACATACTCATTGACATGCGAAGGGTGGGGAATAGGAAGAAGAAAAAGAGTCCTAGCCCCTGTGAAGCCAATACAAATAATATGGCATTAGCATATAATGTGAATGTATTACAAGCGTATGGGAAGTCTAGATAAGCATATAATACGGTGGTATAAATGATAGCTATTCCACAAAACAAAATGGTTTGAGGGATCATCTTACCTAATAATGCAATTCTAAAGTTATCTCCAGCCAGCCTATACCATCTCTTTGTGGTTCTGTCTTTGATTTCTTTACCTAGTGAAAATACGGTTATTAAAAGAATAAAGATACCAATACAAGCAGGGATAAACGTGGTATTGAGGTACACACTGTAGTCCATTGTAGGGTTATTGATGATGTGTGGGTCGATGACAATGGGTTGTAAAACAGCCTTTATCTGTTTTTGTGTGTATCCTAAAGCAGTTAATTTAGCCGAACCAACAGAGGCATTTGCCAATACAGTCATTGTCCTCATTGCTTTAAATGAGAACGAGCCAGCAAGATAGTAACTCGAATTATAATAAAACGACACTTTAGGTTGCTTGGCAGCCACTAGTGATTGTGTTGTTTTAGGTGGGAAATAGAAATATCCATAGATAGCTCCTTCTTGCATTGCTTTACGTGCTTCTAGAGGGGTTGCATAGCGATTAACGACTTCCACCTCTTGAATAGTGTTCAGAGTACGTGCAAGCTTGCGTGTTGTTGCTGAGTTATCTTGGTCAACAACAGCAATAGGAAGCTTCGAAGGAAGTCCTTTTTGCATCACACTCGTAAAGAAAACAATTACAAATAAAGGAAAAACAATAGTGCACAATAAGTACATCTTATTGTGAACCATCTTATCTATTTGATATAAAATGACTCTTTGAAGAGCTTTAAAGCAATTATCCGATTTCACACTAATACAACATTAATTCAATAGAAATATTGCCGTTTATCGCTTAATAACGAGTGACATACCTGGACGAACACCCGAAACGCTATCAACGAAACGCGCTTTTACTTCGAAAGTCTTTAAATCATATTGTCCAGAAGCTTTGGTTGCACGCCATGCTGCATAACTTCCTTGGTCCTTTAAGTAATAGGTTTGCATGGTAACCTCTTTGTTGAAGGCTGGAATAAAGACTTTAAATTTAGAATTCATTGAGAGGTCTTGGAGTTGATCTTCTCTGACATTGAATGTACCCCACATCTCTTTTAAGATAGCAATACTCATAATTGGAGAGCCAGTTCCAACTAATTCGCCTACTTTAGGATAGATTTCGCTAATCTCTCCATCGTATTGTGCAATTTGAACAGTCTCCTTTTGAAGTGAATGAGCAGCTTCTGCAGAGCTTTGAGCGATTTTTACTTTCTCTCTTGTTATTTCCTTTTCTTCAGCTCTTGCACCATTCTTTGCTAGGTCATATTGGCTCTTTGCTGCAAGAACAGCAGCTTCAGCAGCCTTATAAGCAGCATAAGCCTCATCTCGTTTTTGAGCAGTTATAACACCTTCGTCAAACAAGTTCTGAGCTCTTGTATAGGATTTCTTTGTAATTTCTTGTGCTGCTTGAGCTTGTTGCCATAATTGGTAAGCTCCTTGTATTTGCTCCTTACGTGCTCCTTTGTCTGTTATTGTATTGAAAGCTGCAGACGCAGCAACACCTGCATCAGCGGCTTTACGTTGTGCTTCAATTTCAGGTACTTCTAAAATAGCAAGGGTATCTCCCTTACGAACAAAGTCTCCTTCTTTAACTCTCAATTCAACTATACGTCCAGGGAGCTTAGATGAAACACGATATTCAGATACTTCGATTTGACCTTGAATAACTTCGGGTTCTTTTCCAAATGCAATAAAACCAATCACTGCAGTTAAAACAACTACAACGATAAAGGTTAGCAAGGATACGAACATATATTTTTTTTGACCTTTCATTGCTTTTTTCTTTATTTATTTTAATAAACCAAGTGCCTTTTGTAGGTTTACTTGGGCTAATTTTACTTCAATTTCTGCTTCAATTTTCATTGTTTGTGCTTGTTGCCATGCTGTTTGTGCAGCCATAACATCGGTAGTTTCCATCACTCCTTCTTTGAAACCAAGGTTGGCACAACGAAGGTTTTCATCAGCATTGGTGATGTTTTTTAAAGCAACAGCAAGTCTTTTGTTTGCTTCATTCAGTTTATATCTGCTTTGAGTTATTTGAAGACTAATCTTTTCTTTTGCTTCTTTTAATTCAAGAGCTGCGACTCTACTTGCGGCTTCACTTGCTCTTGTTTTATAAACACCTTCCGACCAACTCCAAACAGGTACCTTTACAAGTACTCCTACATTCCAAACACCACTAAATTTCTTTTGAAATCCGTTGAAAATACTAGGGTTAGAGATGAGATAACCACCCGTTAATGCAACTTGAGGAAGATAAGCTGACTTCGTAATCTTGGTTTTCTGTACAGAAATATCAAAGTTGTTTTGTAACATTCTCAACTCTGGGCGATGGTAAAATGCCTCTTCTTCAGAAATGTCTTTTGATGAAATTGTAGAAGAAAGGTTTTCTTTATTCTCATCTTCGAGTATTATTGAAGAATCAACAGGTAAGCCACAGAGTTGGCATAAAAGCATTTTTGCAAGTGAAAGACCATTCTCTATTTGTAGAACTTGCATCTCTGCTTCATTCACTTTCACGTCAACTTTCAGTCCATTAGCCTTTGTTGCAACGCCTTCTTTAATCATTTTGTGTACATCTTCATTGAGTTTCTCTACCAAATGAAGATAACTTTTTGCAAGATTCTGCTTTTGTTTGAGCGAAACAACCAACCAATAGGTTTTATCTACCTCATAAATGGTGTTTTGAACGGTAGCATCTATGTTGTTACTTGCTAGCTCTTCGCTTATCTTTCCTAACTTATTAGCTGCCGTTATGGCACCTCCCATATATATAGGTTGCTTAACTACAACAGCACCAGTCCATAAGTTTCTGGTATCAGTACGAAAAGCGTCAACGAAATGAGCTCCTGCTTGATTTCCAAACTGTGTAAGTGATTGCCCAACTTGTTGTGATAAACCTCCTAATTGTTGAGCCATTTGTGGAGTGATAGCTCCACTTTGAGCTAAACCAGTTAGTAAAGAGGTGAGATTTGAATTAAGACTTCCACTTATTGTAGAACCTAAATCCTGTAACAAAGCCTTTTGATCGTTATTTAATAGCGATACTTCTTTACTCGTTAAAGTGTAGCCTCCAACAACATCTACATGCGGTAGATACTTTGTTTGGGCAGTTTTTCGCATGTTGGTTGCAATATCTTGCTTTGTCTTTGCTATCTGAAGTTGATGGTTATTCTTAATAGCTAGATCTCTACAAGAGGCTAAAGACAGCGTTTCTTGTGCTGATATTGCTGTTGAGACGAATGTTATTGCAACCAAACTAATGGTTTTTCTTAATTTCATCTTGAATATATTAATCATTTAAAGTGAAGCTTCTAGAGCCAATCATATTGCCATCTGCAAAGATACTAACTTGATATGTTCCTGCTGTAAGGGTTTGATTAACGTTCCAATACATTGATATTGGAGTTTCTAAACCATTATATTCAATTGTTTTCTTCATTGAACATTGAATATCTCTATTCTCATAAGAGAAGGTTCTTTCATTACCTACAACACTACCAGTAGGAGATGTGATTCTAACATAAATAGTTTTGGTTCCTCCTGGTGCTGTAACATTCTTTGCAATACTAAAGTTTACTTGCAGTGTTTTGCACTTATTTAGCTTATTTGTTGGCTTTCCGTGTTTATTTAAACCAGTTGCAGAAATACCAATAGCATCTAATTGAGCCGCAATAGCAACCTTTTGAGATAATGAAGCCTTTTCAGTATTTAAACCTTCAATCTGCTTTGTTGCCTCTTCATATTGTCCTTTAACACGAACATTCTCTGCAGTTAGGTTTTGGTTGAGTCTATTTAAAGAGTCAATTTCCATAACATAGCTACGAAGAACGGCACGAACAGTAGCAAGTTCTTTCTTTAATCTGGTAATTTCTTTTATATCATCGCTTTTCACTTGTTTAAGTTCATCAAGCAAACGTTGAGTCTTTTCTTGTTCAGCAGTTAGTTGAGCGACAATAGAGTCGTTGCTAATTTGAGCACGCATTTCACCATATTGGTTGGCAAATTGTTGATACTCGTTTTCCATTTCCTTTTTATCTAGCTCTGCTAATTCTTGCATGTTTTGAGCTTGTTTTTGTTGCTCTGCTAGCGAAGTGTATAAGTATATCACTCCACCTGCAAGGATACATACTAATAAAATCAATGGAATAATAATCTTTTTATTCATATCTAGATAGTTTTGATTTATTTAATGTAATATTATTTGACATAAAACTACGCTCGCAAAAATAGGCATTTATTTCGATTCGCCCAAAATATAAAGCATAAAATAGCCTTTCTGTATTGGTTTTGGTATATTATTTATTCTGTATTTCTTTTCTGCTTGATTTTTTCTTGTGAATCTTTCTGTATGCAACATATCCTGAGATGAGAACAGATATCAAGAAAACTCCAGATAAGAAGATGAATAACATCACTACAATTTGAGGTAAGAACGAATATATTCTGCCCACATGTGTTTCTAAAGCAACGTGCCATAACGACATTCTTGCTTGATGAAAACTTTGTGACATTCGTATAAATGTAGGCTCAAGATTGATGTTTTCTGCACCTCTTCCATAATCAAATACAATTGCTTCTTTATCTTTTGGTTTATAATAGCCAGCTACAGAGTTGGTAAATGTGGGAATTCCATCTGCCGAAACGCTATAAAAAGGTTCTCCTGAATAAAGATCTTGTATTGCTCCTGTTTGGGTATTCCATTCAAATAAACCGCTAAATGATCCCACAACCCATCTGTTTGCATCTTGTTGCTCAAGCACTGTAACTCCCATAAAGCTTACAGGAGGAGCGGAACTGAGGCGCTTAGGACTATCATTAAGGGTCTTCAACTGGAAGAACCCCTCGGAAGTGTAAATCAACCATTGTTTATTGACGTTGTCATAGCGAATGGTCCTTAATTTATCGTTCCATGTATTAGAGGTATATTGAGTTGTAAAAGGAATAGGAGAGTGCTTAACTCTTACAATTGGAATAAGTAAAGGAGGGCGAAGAAAACTACCTGTTAAAGCAAGAATAAGTAAGAATACCAACATCGTCACACCAATTTTATTGTGCCATTTCATTGCTAAATTAAAGCCCTTTCTGCTTTTTTGAACTTTACTAGGGTTATTTTTATTAAGTGATATCAATTTGGGGCAAAATGTTATGACAAGTCCTGTGACACAAAGAATAATCACTATGATCCCTAAAAGGTCAACAAATAATTTTCCTATCAGTCCAAATAGTTCACCACTATGTAGTGTCCATATTGTTCTAAATAAACCATTTTGTATATTTTCATCGTTCGGAGCCTTTATTGTAACTTGTTTAAAACTTGTAAAAGGATAAGCTGCAACATATAAATGTGAGCGAGTTTGAACAATAAGGTTATTTCCTTTATTTGCAATATCTGTGATACGCTCATCTATTGGAAGATATTCTGATAGTGAAATCCATTGTTTTTTCTTTGTATCTAATTGATAAATATCGAAGTTTGCGCATGCAATAATTGTATTGTTATTTGTTTTAATGATATTGATAACTACTCTATTATCAGCACCTTTCTTTAATCCTTCGTTAAAAGGAATATAACTTTCGTTCTTCGAAGAATAAAGACCTATACCATTAGAACCAAAGAACAAAACTGAATCATTGTTAAGTTGAAGTCCACCTTTTACTGCACCTAAATTCCAATGGTCGTAATGATAGGCTTTAGGAAGAATACTGCGTGGAATATCGAATGACGAAAATGCCTTTCGATGGTTGAGTATTATACCGCTAATACAAAACATTAGTAAAAAGAAAGTGAAGAATAATCCTCCCCATTTATGCCACCAACGCATCTTTTTGCTAGGTTTCTTTGGGGAAATGTTTGGGCTTTGCTGTATCATTTTGTTGTCTTTTTTATATTATATACCAATAAAAGTCTTGCAAATTTAAATAAATAAAACCATAAATGATAATATACAGAGCTTATTCTTGTGATAATAATGAGATTTATAAGGCTTATTAAAAAGCAAAAAGTAAAGAAAGGTGAACTTAATAAAGTGTAATTAAGTTTGCTAAATTAAACTTTTTTATGATATTAGCTTGCGGAAATAATTCTGATTCTGGAACATCTTGTGGGTAATTTTGATTATTTTAGTTGTATGTCTATTGATAAAAAAGGAAGATTTTGATTGTAAATAACTATAAAACAATAGCTTTTAGCTTCTACAAACACTGCATATGTGAACAGGAATAGGGTGAGATAAGGAGGAAAAACAGGTCTTTTATCTTGTAATAGGATTTCTTTTGTAAGTTAATAGCATTGCTTTTGAAGAGTAAAAGCATTCTGTTTTAAACTTGTTTGAATAAAAAATCAATTAAGTGGTTATTTTGTTTTTCTTGTATATCTCTGTATTTTAGATGGTTGTATTATTATATTGATGTTATTATTTATGTATCTGGTATTTAAAATATGAATTTAATTGGAAACGTATTCTTGTAATTTGAAAATCTATGTGATTATGTTTGTTCTTTTATTTTATTGCTCAAAATAAAGAAGAAGTCCTCTTTTGAATTAGGATATTTTAAAATATTAAGTATACTTATATGCTAAATAATATTTAATTAAGAACTTCTCTTGTAGTGGTTTTGTTGGGTACAAGATAAGGAAAGATAACATTATTAGACTTTTTGGGGATCAAAAATTTATAATTTGTAGATAAAATATCATTCTTTATCGTTGAATTGTCGTCGCTAGAGCCTTTATTTAATATTATTTATAGGCAATTCTTCTCGTTTCCAAGTCATTCTTTGTAATTTTGCTTCACATTAAATAATAAAGAAAAAATGGCACAAACAGTTGATATTCGAGAACTAAATGTTCTCATAGAACAGCAAAGCGGTTTCGTAACCAATTTGGTTACAGGAATGAATAGAGTAATAGTAGGACAAAAACATTTGATAGATACTCTTTTGATATCATTGCTTAGTGATGGACATATTTTGTTAGAAGGAGTTCCAGGTTTGGCAAAAACGCTTGCTATTAAAACCTTATCCCAATTGATTCATGCCGATTATAGTCGTATTCAGTTTACTCCTGATTTACTTCCTGCTGACGTTGTGGGTACACTTATTTACTCTCAAAAAGAAGAAAAGTTCCAAGTTAAAAAAGGACCAGTATTCGCAAACTTCGTATTAGCGGATGAAATTAACCGTGCTCCTGCAAAAGTTCAAAGTGCTTTGTTGGAAGCAATGCAAGAACATCAAGTAACAATTGGTGAACAAACGTTTGCTTTGCCTAATCCATTCTTAGTAATGGCAACTCAAAACCCAATTGAGCAAGAAGGAACCTATCAACTTCCAGAGGCTCAAGTCGATCGTTTTATGCTTAAAGTGGTGATAGACTATCCTACAATAGAAGAAGAAAAACTTATTATAAGAGAAAATCTTCAAGGAAGTTTACCTACAGTAAGCCCCGTTACAACAGTGCAAGAAATTCTTAATGCACGTAATGTCGTGAAGGAAGTGTATATCGATGAAAAGATAGAACAATATATTGCAGACATTGTTTTCGCAACTCGTTACCCTGAAAAGTACGGCTTAGAAGATTTAAAGAATATGATAACGTATGGCGGTTCACCACGTGCAAGTATCAATTTAGCAAAAGCTGCTCGTGCGTATGCATTTATTAAACGTCGTGGTTATGTAATTCCTGAAGATGTAAGAGCAATTGTTCACGATGTAATGCGCCATAGAATCGGTCTTTCTTATGAAGCCGAAGCAATGAATGTAACAAGCGAAGAAATTATAAGTAGAATAATTAATAGAGTGGAGGTTCCTTAATGGATACTTCAGATTTATTGCAAAAGGTTCGCAGAATAGAGATAAAAACTCGTGAACTGAGCCAAAATATTTTTGCAGGTCAATATCATTCTATGTTTAAAGGACGTGGAATGGCTTTCTCTGAGGTGCGTGAATACCACTTCGGAGATGATGTTCGAGATATTGATTGGAATGTAACAGCTCGCTTTCACAAACCCTATATAAAGGTGTTTGAAGAAGAGCGAGAGCTAACTGTTATGCTTTTGGTAGACGTTTCGGGTTCTTTAGATTTCGGAACAACAGGCATGTTAAAACGAGATATGGCTACCGAAATTGCTGCAACCATTGCTTTTAGTGCAATACAGAATAACGACAAAATTGGAGTTATTTTCTTTTCAGACAGAATCGAAAAATATATTCCACCTCAAAAAGGTAGAAAGCATATCTTATATATCATACGAGAGATGCTTAACTTTGAGCCTAAGAGTAAAAAAACCAATATTTCTGTACCACTAGAATATCTTACAAAGATTGTAAAAAGACATTGCACCGCCTTTATTTTGAGCGACTTTTATACGCAAGAGTCTTTCTCTCGCCAGTTGCAAGTGGCTCGTTCAAAGCACGATTTAGTAGCACTTCAGGTATATGATCAATGTGCAAAAAGACTTCCCCATGTGGGTTTGATGAAGGTGAGGGATGCAGAAACGGGTCATGAGATGATTATTGATACTAGTTCAAAGGCTATTCAAAGAGCTCATACACAATATTGGACAGATAGACAAGAGGCTCTTCAAGAGGTATTTGCCAAAAATAAGGTAGATTGGACATCAATTGCAACAAACGAAGATTATGTAAAAGCACTCTTAATCTTATTCAAGAAAAGAAGCTAAGGATATCTTAACAACTCCAAGATGAAGAAATATTTATTATCTATAATATTGATATTTAGTGCAATAGGGGCAACAGCTCAAGTTAAAGTGGATGCTTTTATTGATTCTATTGCAATACTTATAGGCGAACAAGCACATGTAACTCTAAGTGTAACGGCCAAGAATAGCGACAAAATAGAATTTCAACCATTGAAAGAATCTCATTATGTTGTGCCTGGATTAGAATTGTTGCATGTTGAAAAGGCAGATACGACACAATTAGAAGATAATCTTATCAAAGTGTCGAAGAGACTCACTTTAACTAGTTTTGATGAAAAATTATATCCTATTCCATCATTTTGGATAAAAGTAAATGGTAAGAAATACACAACCAATTCATTGGCATTAAAGGTTATTACTGTAGATGTTGATACCCTACATCTTAACCAATTCTATCCACCTAAGGACGTTCAAGACAATCCTTTCTCGTGGAATGATTGGAAAGAGATGTTTTGGTGTAGTCTATTATTAGTGCTCTTACTCGTTGTAAGTATTTATCTATGGGTACGTTTGAAGCAAAACAAGCCAATAATTGTGCGTGTAAAGGTGGTAAAACATCTTCCTCCTCACAAGAAAGCGTTGATAAAGATTGAGCAGATAAAGCAAGATAAGCTAACTGTTTCGTCTAATCAAAAAGAGTATTATACAAAGCTTACAGATACACTTCGTCGTTATATCGAAGAGCGCTTTGGCTTTAATGCTATGGAAATGACCACTTCTGAGATCATAGAACATCTTCAGAAAGAGGGTGATAATCAGATGTTATTAGAATTAAAAGAACTCTTTGAAACTGCCGACCTTGTGAAATTTGCTAAGTATTCGGCACAAATTAATGAGAATGACCTCAATTTAGTGAATGCAATACACTTTATTGATAACACCAAAATGAGTGATATGCCAATAGAAGAGCGTATTGTTCCAAAGTTAACAGAAAACGATGAACGCAGCAAGAAACAACGAACAGCAATGCAAATAGGCCTTGCAGGCTCTATTATCGTGGTTGTTATCTTGTTTGTCTATATCGTAAATAGCTTATTGCAATTATTATTTTAAGAAACATGGAATTAGTAAATAAAGAATATTTATTGCTCTTATTGTTGCTTATACCTTATTTGTTGTGGTATATCCTTTATCGTAAAAGGAGTGAGCCAACATTCACAATGAGCGATACATATGCTTATAACTCTATAAAGAAAAGCTGGAGAATGCGCATCTTGCATCTTCCTGTGTTCTTAAGAATAGTGACTTTCATCTGTATTGTTATTATTTTGGCTCGCCCACAGACCCATAATTCATGGGGAAATAAATCTGTTGAGGGTATAGATATTATGTTGGCAATGGACGTTTCTACTTCAATGCTTGCAGAGGATCTTAAACCTAACAGAATGGAAGCTGCGAAAAAGGTGGCTGCGGAGTTCATTTCAGATAGAGCAAACGATAATATTGGATTGACAATATTTGCAGGTGAGGCATTCACCCAATGTCCAATGACAACCGACCATGCTTCTTTATTGAATCTATTGCAAGGAGTTCGTACTGATATAGCTTCGAGAGGACTTATCGCTGACGGTACTGCTGTGGGCATGGGATTGGCCAATGCGGTTTCAAGATTAAAAGAGTCAAAAGCTAAGAGCAAAGTTATTATATTATTAACCGATGGCTCTAACAATATGGGAGATATCTCTCCGCTCACTGCAGCACAGATAGCTAAGAGCTTAGGAATACGTGTTTATACCATAGGTGTGGGTACAAATACTGTCGCTCCTTATCCTGTAACGGTGGGAGGAACAACACAATATGTTAATGTTCCAGCTGAAATAGATACAAAAACATTGAAAGATATAGCTCAAAGCACTGATGGTGGTTTTTATAGAGCAACCAATAATGCTGAATTAAAAGAGATATATAACGATATTGACAGATTAGAAAAGACAAAAATGGACGTGAAGAAGTTCTCAAAAAGATATGAAGCTTATGAGCCTTTCGCTTTAATTGCAATTTTATCTTTATTGTTAGAAATCTTACTTCGATTGACTATTCTACGTAGAATACCTTAATATTAAAGGTAGATAAATAATTTTCATAGATAAGATGTTTAGATTTGAAAACCCTATATACTTGTGGCTGTTGCTGATTATACCCATCTTGATTATCATGAAGATAATGATGTGGTATGTTCAACGTAAGAAATTAAGTCGTATTGGCAATCCTACTTTACTGAAAGAGCTTATGCCTGATGTCTCAAGGTTTCGTCCTTGGGTGAAGTTCTTGTTGCTTATTACAGCTTTATCTTCATTGATATTGACTTTAGCACGTCCACAGTTTGGCTCAAAAATATCACACGAGAAACGCAATGGCATTGAAGCTATCATTGCATTAGATATAAGTAACTCTATGTTAGCACAAGACGTGCAACCTTCTAGGTTAGATAAAAGTAAGCTAATGATAGAGAATCTTATCAATAGTTTTATCAATGATAAGATTGGATTGGTAGTTTTTGCTGGAGAAGCTTATGTGCAATTGCCAATAACAAGCGACTATGTGTCTGCAAAGATGTTCTTAAGCGATATTACTCCCAATCTAATTTCAGCACAAGGAACAGACATTGCTCGTGCAATTAGAGTCTCTCTTAGTTCTTTCACACAACAAAAAGGCGTAGGAAAGGCTATTATTCTTATTACAGACGGAGAGGATAATGAAGGCGGAGCATTAGAAGCTGTGAAGGAAGCAAAGGAAAAAGGAGTTAATGTTTTTATACTTGGGGTAGGCGATAGTAAAGGTGCTCCAATCCCATTAGGTAATGGTGAATATTTAAAAGATAATCACGGGCAGACGGTTATGACTGCTTTAAATGAGAATATGTGCAAAGAAATTGCTCAAGCAGGTAGTGGAACTTATATTCATATTGATAATACTAGCTTGGCACAAGAGCAATTAAATAATGAATTGTCCAAGCTTCAAAAGGGTGATTCAGATGCTGTTGTTTATTCAGAATATAATGAACAATTCCAATTTGTTGCCCTCTTCTCGTTTATTCTATTATTAATAGAAGTGTGTTTGTTAGAACGTAAGAATCCATTATTTAAGCGATTCAATTTATTTAAGAGATAATGAGATATAGAATAATTATAACATTTCTCGTTCTTTTGTTTGCTTCTACTATCCAAGCGCAAAACGAACGTAAAGATATTAGAAAGGGAAACAAAGCCTTTCGTCAACAGAATTATGTACAAGCAGAAGTTGACTACCGTAAAGCTACTGCTAAAAATGGTCGTAATCCACAAGCTATTTATAATTTAGGTTGTGCTTTTATGGCTCAACAAAAAGACTCTTCGGCTGTTGTTCAATTTGAAAATGCTTCTAAAATAGAAGCAAATCCCAAGAGAAGAGCTATGGCATTTCATAATATTGGAGTGATATGCCAAAAGAAACAGTTATTCTCTGAGGCCATAGAAGCATACAAAGAAAGCTTAAGAAACAATCCTTCTGATAATGAAACTCGTTATAACTTGGAGTTGTGTAAACGACAACTAAAGAACCAAAAGAATAACAATAACGATAAAAATCAGCAGAATAAAAACGATAAAAACAAAGATAATAAGAATAAAGAGCAGCAGAAAAAAGATCAGAAAGACGATAAAGATAAGCAGCAAAACAATCAACAGCAGCCCAAAGAGCAGATGAGTAAAGATAATGCTGAGCAACTATTGAATGCTGCTATGCAGAAAGAAAAGGAGACACAAGATAGATTAAAGAAAGCAATGCGTCAATCTTCGACAAGAAAGTTAGAACGTAATTGGTAATAATATATTTGAAATAAGGTATTTTTAGTTATATGAAGAGATTATTATTATTTATCTTTATATCATTAATAGAACAGCTTGTTTTGGCGCAAATAATTCAAGTTTCAGCACCAAGACAGGTAAAAGCGGGAGAAAACTTTCGTGTAGCTTTTACCATTTCTACTCAAGATGTAAACGGATTTAAGGTTGGTACAATTCCAAATGGACTTGAACTTATAACTGGTCCGTACACTTCTATGCAGTCAAGTGTACAAAATATCAATGGAAAGGTAAGTAGTTCATCTTCTGTAACCTATACTTATACACTGTATGCAGCAAAGAATGGAAGTTATACTATAAGTCCTTCAACTGCAACTTTGTCGGGAAAAACAATTCATTCAAAACTTGTTACAATTGTGGTTAGTGGTACTTCAACTCGCAATTCGGGCGCCCCTAATATGCATAATGATTATGATGAAGAGGCAACACCACGAAGAACAACTGGAAAAGTAACAGACAAGGACTTATTTATCAGAGTAAGTGCAGACAAAAATACCGTTTATGAGCAACAACCGATATTGCTAACGTATAAAGTTTATACCCTTCTTGATCTAACACAGTTGGAGGGAAAGATGCCAGAACTTACGGGGTTCCATACTCAAGAAATTCCTCTTCCACAGCAAAAGAGCTTCCATGTAGAAAGAGTTAATGGTAAAAATTATCGTTGTGTCACATGGAGTCAATATGTAATGTTCCCTCAAGTGACTGGAAAGTTAGAGATTCCATCTATAACCTACAATGGAACTGTGGTACAAAGAATTGACAACTTAGATCCTATGGAGGCATTCTTGAATGGAGGAGCGAATTATACAGAGATAAAAAAGGCTATAAAAGCTCCATCATTGTCTATTACAGTCCTTCCATTACCCAATAAACCTGCTAACTTTTCGGGTGGGGTAGGTTCATTTACAATATCTTCTTCTTTAGATAAAAAAGTAGTAAAGAGTGGAGATGCTGTTGTCTTACGAGTTGTTGTGAATGGAGTTGGCAATTTAAAGCTATTGAAACAGCCTGTATTTGAGCAACCTAAAGACTTTGATAAGTATGATCCTAAGATAATAGATAAGACCAAAGTAACCTCAAGAGGGGTTGAGGGACAAATGATTTATGAATATATTTTAGTCCCAAGAAATCAAGGAAACTACACAATTGGAACCATTCCTTTTGTGTACTATGATACTTCTGTTAAGAATTATAAAACAATTCAAACAACACCTTTAAATATAAAGGTAGAGAAAGGCGCTGAAAATAGAAATCGTATAGAAAGCTTTGATGGGGAGCAACTAACAGATATTCAAGGAATACGAAAGGGAGATATAGATGATTTCCAGTCAGAAAATCTTTTCTGGGCAAGTTCTTTGTTCTACAGTCTACATGGACTTATCCTCTTTATCTTTGTCGTTACATTCTTATTCTTAAGAAAACAAGAAATAGATAATCTAGATGTTTTAGGACAAAAGAATAAGAAAGCGAGCAAAGAAGCAGCCAAACGCTTAAAAAAAGCTCGAATTCTTCTACAAAAAGAAGATGCTAATGCATTCTATGATGAAGTGCTAAAAGCTCTTTGGGAATATGTAGGTAATAAGCTAAATATGCCAATAGAGATGCTTACTCGTGATAATATTATCGAAAAGCTCTCTTCTTTAGAAGTTAATGAAAATGCTATTTCACTGTTTATAAAGGCTTTAGATGAATGTGAATACGCACGATTTGCACCTGGAGATAAAAAAGGAAATATGACAAAGACATACGAATACGCATCAGATGCTATCGTTAATATTGATGATGCCATAAGTAATAAGAAATCAACCCCAACTGTATTAAAAGCTATTCTCTTATTCTTGGGATTACAATTGCTTGCTTTTTCATTTGTAAATGTAAAGGTTCAAGCAATAACAATCTCAGAAAGTAGACTTGTAAGTATGAAAGATTCTGCTGATAATAATTATCAAAAGGGAATTTATATGCAAGCAATTAAAGAATATCAAGACCTTTTGAAGATTGGAGAGTCTACAACTTTGCATTATAATCTTGCCAATGCATATTATAAAACCAATAATCTTGCATTAGCAGTATTAAACTATGAACGTGCACTTCGTTTGTCTCCAAATGATAAAGGAATACGAGCTAACTTGCTATTTGTAAATTCTAAGTTGGTAGATAGCTTCGTTCCTGAGAGTCAAGCGCCTTTGGTTTCATTCTATTATAATGTCATCAATGCAATAACTACAACAGGGTGGGCAATCTTATCATTACTAACTTTATGCTTATTTGTTATTGCGTTCTTGGTATATCGCTATGTTCCATCGCTTAAAATACAAAAGATTAGTTTTACAATAGCAATGTTTTCTATTGTAGTATTTATCCTTTCAAATCTTTTTGCTTATCAACAACAAAAAAAGTTAGGTGAACATAATGAAGCAATAATAATGAGTTCAAGGGTAGAAGTATTTAAAACCCCAAACAACTCTGCTAAAACAGATATTATATTGCACGAAGGAACAAAAGTAAAGATAGTTGATTCAGATATAAAGAATTGGTTTGAAGTGAGCTTACCTGATGGTAGAAAAGGTTGGATAAAAGCTTCTTTATTAGAAAGAATATAAGTATTTGAACCATAATTATTGTATTAGAATAAAGAAAAGGAGAATATTTTGATTGAAACATTAATAAATATAGACCGATCAATATTGTTATTTTTGAATGGTAGTAATTCGCTATTCTTAGATGGAATGATGCAAGCTTGGACTTCAGGGCTTACCTGGATTCCTTTTTATGTTGCTCTTTTCTATCTTGTAGTGAAGAATAATGAAACCATGGCGCAAATTGGTTTAATTGTATTGGGTGCTACTTTATGTCTCGTATTAGATGGAGGAGTAATCGAATTGCTTGTAAAACCACTTGCAGAACGATTGCGTCCGATCAATGATTCCTCACTAAAGCAATTGTTAGATATTGTTCCAGGAACCTATGAGAATAGTTTTAGCTTCTTTTCAGCACATGCAGCGAATACCTTTTCTATTGCAATGTTCTTCTCATTGCTGATAAAGAATAGGTTATTCACAGCTTTTATGCTTATTTGGTCATTTATTAATTGCTATACACGACTATACCTAGGTGTACATTTTCCATCAGATGTATTAGTTGGTTTACTATATGGTGGTTGTATAGGAATATTTGTTTACATCTTATATAATAAGGTATGTAAGAAGTTATTATTTAAGAAATCATTCTTTTCAACACAATATACCTCCACAGGATATGCCATCTCAGATATTGAAATGGTTTTGATTGTTATGTGTTTAATCATTCTTTATACCATATTTAGAGGTATTTTGTATTTTGTATAATATTATAAAGAAAATAAAGAACAAGCTAAAATGAATATAAAAGAGATATCTATAAAAGATTATAGCTATGAATTGCCTGATGAAAGAATTGCAAAATTTCCAAAGGCAGAACGTGATCACTCTAAAATTCTTATATACAATAAAGGTAATGTTGTAGAAGACATCTTTTATAATATAGTGAATTTTCTTCCAGAGAATGCTCTAATGGTTTTTAATAACACAAAAGTTATTCAAGCACGATTGCATTTTCAAAAGCAGAGTGGGGCACATATAGAAATCTTCTTGCTTGAGCCTGCAGAACCATTCGATTACGAATTGATGTTTCAAACAAAAGAACAATGCGTTTGGGTGTGTATGATCGGTAATCTTAAAAAATGGAAAGAAGGTGTTTTAACTAAAGAGATTGAGATAAATGGACATTCTGTTGCCATCAAAGCAGAGCGTTTAGAACAAGTCGGAGCAAGTCATAAAGTGCATTTAAGTTGGGATGATGCCTCTTTATCCTTTGCTGAATTAATTGATGTTATAGGAGAATTACCCATTCCACCTTATTTAAATAGAGATACACAAGAAAGCGATAAGACCACATATCAAACAGTCTATTCAAAAATAAAAGGCTCTGTTGCAGCCCCAACCGCAGGACTTCATTTTACTAAAGATGTGCTATCTGAAATTGATAAAAAAGGAATTGTTCGTGAAGAGCTTACCCTCCATGTCGGAGCAGGTACTTTTAAGCCTGTAAAAAGTGAGTTAATTAGTGAGCATGATATGCACACTGAATATATAAGTGTAAGCAAATCAACATTAGAAACACTGCGTAAGTTCAATGCGTCAGCTATAGCGGTGGGTACAACTAGTGTGCGAACACTAGAGAGTCTTTATTATATAGGCTTGAAACTTCGTAATAATCCCCATTTAACCGACGAGCAATTACCAGTAAAACAATGGGATCCTTATGAACAAACTGCAAACATAACAGCCCTTGAAGCCATAGATGCTATCATTAAATATCTAGAAGATAACGATTTAGATACACTCCATTCTAGTACTCAAATTATGATAGCTCCAGGCTATGAATATAAAATAGTAAAGATGCTTGTAACTAATTTCCATCAGCCTCAAAGCACTCTTCTCTTGTTAGTAAGTGCGTTTATTGGTGATAATTGGCACAAAGTGTATAACTATGCCTTAGAACATGACTTTAGATTCTTGAGCTATGGCGATAGTTCTTTATTGATTCCATAATTAATTAAACGGAAAATTAAAACATGAAAATAGGTGATAAAGTAAGATTCCTCAATGAAATAGGAGGAGGAAAGATTGTTGCTTTTAAGAAAAATAATATTGTATTGGTTGAAGACGAAGACGGATTTGAAATTCCAATGCAATTAAATGATATTGCAATTGTACAAAGCGATGATTATAGTACAGCAAAGGTTATCGGCGTAACAAATGTAAATAAAGGAGAAATAACAGATGAGTTAGATAATCGCTCTATTAAGTCTATGTTGTCACAACATGAAGATGAAGAGATATTTGATGATTTTTCTCTTGATTACGACCCTGCAGATAGAGAGATAACCTTTAAGGAACACATCGAAGAAAGAAAGGGAGGAAACAAGATTTCTGCCTATTTAGCCTTTCTTCCACTTAAAGAAGACTTTAATAATAACACCACTTTCAAATGCTATTTGGTAAATGATTCGAACTATAACATTAATTATTCTTATCTAGTAGCAAAAGAAGAAAATTGGATCTTGACTTCTATTGGTGTTGTAGAAGCTAATACTAAGATATTTATTGAAGAAATATCTAAAGAGCAATTAAATAACTATGCCCACGTTGCTGTGCAATTATTTGCTTATAAAGAAGATAAAAGTTTTTTAATTAAGCCAACTATTGATAGTAGAATACGTATTGATGCGGTGAAATTCTTTAAGAAGAATGCTTTTAAAGAAAATGATTTCTTCAACCAAGATGCATTGCTTTATACAATAGTAAAAGAGGATGTATGCCCCAAAACAATAGTTGTTGAGCAAGAAAATATTGTTGAAAAGATTAAGAAACATACAGAAACATTCAATAATACCAATGTCATTATTACCAATTCAACAAGTAAACAAGGTGGAAAAAAACAATCAAGTCGCTTTGAAAAGAGAAAAACAGATATAGAAGGTAACGACATTGTTGTGGTTGATTTGCATGCAGATGCTTTGTTGGAAACGACTGCCGGAATGGGAAGTACCGATATATTAAACTATCAACTCAATGTGTTCCATGAAAAACTAAAGGAATATCGTCGTAAAAAAGGTCAAAAGATAGTATTCATTCATGGTAAAGGTGAAGGCATTCTACGTAATGCTATCATCAACGAACTACGCTATAAGTATAAACAAAATAATATTCAAGACGCATCATTTCAAGAATATGGCTATGGTGCAACACAAATAACAATTAAATAATGAATAATTTTGGATTTATAAAAGTTGCCTCAACAACTCCTACTTTAGAAGTTGCTAACTGCAAATATAATATCAATGAGATACTAAAATTAGCAGAACAGGCAGAAAAAGAACATGTTGAAATTATAGTTTTCCCTGAGCTTTCAATTACTGGTTACACATGTCAAGATTTATTTAGGCAATCAACTTTGATTAATGGAGCAGAGCAAGCACTTTGTTATTATATAGAACAAACAAAACTGTTTAATCTTATTTCTATTATTGGTCTTCCATTAAAAGTGGGTGATTTATTACTTAATGTGGCAGTTGTATTACAAAAAGGTAAGGTTCTTGGGGTTATTCCTAAAACTTATTTGCCTAACTATGGCGAGTTTTATGAAAAACGTTGGTTTGCATCTTCACAAGACTTACGTCCTACAGAGATTGTAATTGCGGATCAAAAGCTTCTAATTTCAGCAAAACCACAACTTTTTCGCACTACTAATGGTGTTCTATTTGGAGTAGAAATATGCGAAGACGTATGGGCACCCATTCCTCCTAGCAACCGATTAGCACTGGCTGGAGCTGATATTATATTCAACCTATCTGCTAGCGATGAGCTTATCGGAAAGCATAATTATTTAAAAAGTTTATTGTCTCAACAAAGTGCTCGTACCATTTGTGGTTATATTTATAGTGAGGGTGGTTTTGGTGAGAGCACTCAAGACCTTGTTTTTGGTGGAAATGCATTGATATATGAAAATGGTAGATTGATAGCTTCAGGAAAACGTTTCTCTCTTGAAAGTCAAATGATTACTACTCAGATTGATATTGAGATGCTTCGAAATGAAAGAAGAGATAACACCACTTATATTAATGCACAACGTTCTCCTGAACTTGGTCTTGAACAAATTAATGTAGTATCATGTTTTGAACGACAAGTGAATATTTTTAAATTAGAAAGATTAGTTGATGCTCATCCTTTTATACCTATAGGTGAGGATAGAGAACAAATTTTTAGTGATATATTAAATATACAAGCTCTAGGTTTAGTTAAGCGTTTGAAACACATAAAAGGTAAGAGTGTGGTTATTGGAATTAGTGGAGGACTCGATTCGACGCTGGCTCTTTTAGTTTGTATCTTAGCTTTTGATAAGCTTAACTTAGATCGAAAAGGTATTATAGGTGTAACAATGCCAGGTTTTGGAACAACCAATCGCACCTATAACAATGCGCTTGAGTTGATGAATAAACTAGGAATAACAAGTAAAGAGATAAATATTTCAAAAAGTGTTGTTCAGCATTTTGAAGATATTCAACACGACATTAGCATTCATGATGCTACTTATGAAAATTCGCAGGCACGAGAAAGAACACAAATATTGATGGATTTAAGCAATAAACTTAATGCTATTGTTGTGGGAACTGGTGACTTAAGCGAACTGGCTTTAGGCTGGGCAACTTATAATGGCGACCACATGAGTATGTATGGTGTGAATGCAAGTGTGCCCAAAACTTTGATATTGCACCTAGTTCAGTATGTTGCGACACTACCACAAATGGTAAATATAAAAGATATCTTGCTTGATATTATACATACTCCAATTAGTCCTGAGTTGATTCCTGCTAATGAATCGGGCGAAATCAAACAGAAAACAGAAGATTTAGTGGGACCTTATGAGCTTCACGATTTCTTTCTTTATCATTTTCTTCGTCATGGTTTTACCCCAGAAAAAATATATTACTTAGCATGCAATGCCTTTTGTTGTGATAAAAATATTGGCAAATCTTATTCTCACACTACCATTAAAACATGGCTTAAAGTTTTTATTCGCCGTTTCTTCTCGCAACAATTCAAGCGTTCTTGCTTACCCGATGGACCTAAAGTGGGTAGCGTTAATCTAAGTCCAAGAGGCGATTGGCGTATGCCTAGTGATGCTTCTATGCAGTTATGGTTAGATGAATTGGAACGCATTGCAGACTAAATAATATACAATATTTTATTTATTATTAGAATAGTTGTAAATACATTATTTCCTTAACTTGAGCTTGTTTCAAGTTCAAAGGTAAAAGTATTCTTACAGCTATTCTTGTTTTATTTAATTTAATTTATTTCAATTCCAATAACTTTTAAAAGATTATCTCCTTTGAAATAAACGTTAAAAGCTTGTTTTTACATTCTATTTTAATAGTCCTATAAAAGCATTGTTATTGTGTTTCAATTGCATTGTTTTTACATGTTAATAGTATTACTTTTATATCGTAAAAACATTCATTTTATAGGATGTTATACATGGTTTGAGATGATAAAGCTGATGAAAGGGAAAAACACACTGCATGAACTTGCTTAATTAAAGAATAGTTATTATCTTTGTTTGGGATAAAAGAATATAAATGAACGAAATACATAAAACAACGATTCAATATGCAATAAAAGAACAAGCGGAATCTATTGCACAATTAATCATGATTGCAATGACAGATGAGTGTTGTCTGTTTTTTGTTGGAGAGAATCAAACTCTTGATGATTTTAAACAAGCAATGATTTGTTTGGTGAATGATGAACAATCGCAATATAGCTATACAAACACTCTAGTTGCTTTGCATAATAACGATGTTGTTGGAATATGCGTGTCTTATGATGGTAAAGATTTACGTTTTTTGCGTTCTAAATTTATTGAAATAGCAAAGGTACGATTTAACAGAGACTTTGCAGACATGAACGATGAAACGCAAGAAGGAGAGTTATATGTTGATAGTTTAGCTGTAAAAAAATCATTTAGAGAAAAAGGGATTGCTCAAAAATTACTTAAAGCAACAATAGAAAAAGCCCGTAATCTCCATATTAATCATGTAGGATTATTAGTTGATTGTAATAATCCTTTAGCTGAAAAGCTCTATTCAAAAGTAGGTTTCCAATATGTTAATGATTCTAGTTGGGGGGGGCATTCAATGAAACATTTACAATATCATATAGAAAGCGAAAAATAGATAGAATGTCCTTTCAATGCAATAGACATTCTCTTTAAAAATAGTTTATATGAAAAGACGAATAAAACTCATTATAATATTGATGATCAATGTGATTATGCTATTTGCATCTCCACAAAAGAAGCAAACTAGAACATCGAAAATAAATGAGCAATTGAATAGTCTTTTGAGCAGTATAGCTTTAGAGAAAGATTCTAATCAATATTACATGAAAGTGGCAAATGCCATTCTTTTAGGATTAGAATGTGAGAAACAAGATGCAGTTCACAGTGCTTATGTTGCGCAAAATAAAGATCGTTTAGTGACTCTTCGAACAAAGTTAGTTTTTAAACTACAAGATACAGCCTTGAGTTTTGCTACTCGCAAGTACATCACTAACGTGATTATAGAAAGTGCTTCGTCGCCACTTTTTAAACAAAATCAAGATAATTTGGGTGCAATATTTTATAATACAGCGTCACATTTTTATTCAATTAAAAACTATAAAGATACTGATTTTTATGTAGATAAGTCGCTCTTATTTAAAGATTGGGCAGAAAAGTCTGCAGAGTTAAAAGTGTTGTGTATGAAAGAAAAAATAGAAACGCCAACCGATTCGACAGTATATCTATTGGCTTTACTAAATCTTCACACAACAAATCCCAATAATTCGCTTTTCTTTCACTTGATAATCGAATATCTATCTCAACCACAATATGCTGCGGAGCTAGAACAATTTACAAACGAAGAGCTTTTGCGTGATCCTAAAAATGTACAGGTTTTGTTGTTGTGGGGAGAAATTATGATGACTAAAAAGAAATGGAATGAAGCAATAGAAGCATTTACATCTGCAGAAAAGTTAGGTGGATCGTCTATTCACTTGTTATATAACATTGGTATAAGTTATAGCTCTAAAGCCTTTGAATATCGTGATAATATAAAAGAAAGCGGGAAGCGTTTAACCCAAGAACAACAAAAACAGGTTAGAGATAACTTAAATTTGGCGCGTAAGAACTTAGAACTAGTTAAAGAGCAAGATCCAGAATATAAGAAGATTGATTGGAGAAATCCACTTTATGTAGTTCTTTATGCACTGAAAGATAAAGTGGCATTAAAATCGTTAGCAAAAATAATGCCTACAGAAAAATAGTATAAAAAGATGAAAAAGTTAAGAATACAATTATTGGTCATGTTATTATTTGCTGGGTGTTCGTTATCACTCATGGCACAGAAGAAAGAAATTTCTCAAGTGAAACAAATGATAAAGAAATCAAATAACTTAAATCAAGCAGAACAGATAATGCGGAACTTGCTTAAGGATTCTGCCAATATACATAATGATAAGGTGTGGAATACATTATTTGAAGTCTTGAATAAGAGATATTTAAATGGTAATGAAGCCCTTTATCTAAAACATCCTTGTGATACAACTCAATTCTATAACAATATAGCAGAAATGTTCAAGATAGCTATTTGTTTAGATTCTATTCAGGTGAAGGATAATAGACCCGAAAAAGAAATAAACAAATCTCGTGATAAATATGCTAACATGCTATTGAGTATTCGGGCAAATTTATTTAATGGGGGAGTGTTCTTTACTCGCAAGAAAGACTATAATAATGGCTTTGATTTATTGAGTCTTTATATAACTACAGCAAAACACCCAATATTTAGCTCAAATAATCTTCCACAAAAAGATAAATATTTGTCTGAAGCTGCTTATTGGACTGTGTTTTGTGGATATAAAATACAAGATACAAATAAGGCTCTTTATTATACGCCTTTAGCACTTACAGATTCAACTCATTATGCTAATACACTGCAATATCTTGCAGATATCTATAAAATGAATAAAGATACGGTTCGTTATGAGCAAACATTGAAAGAAGGGTTTAGTAAATACCCTGTTTTTCCTTTCTTCTTTTCAAGGCTAATTTCCTTCTATGCCGATGAAGATAATTATTCTGAAGGATTCGAGTTGGTAGAAAGAGCTCTTGCAATTGATAGCTTAAATTGTTCATTTCGATTTGCTAAAAGCTCTATACTATATCATTTAAAGAGGTATGATCAATGTATTGATATTTGTAAATCGCTATTAGAAGAGAAAGATACAACCTCTGGAATACTTTTAAATATTGGTCTTTCTTATTTTAATAAGGCTGAAGATTTGAGTACAAAAATAGGGAATATAGGTAAAAATAAATCGAAAATAAACTCTTTATATACAAAAGCTTTAGGCTATTTAGAGGAATATAGAAAAAGAGAACCACAAGATAAAGATAAATGGGCAGTAGCTCTCTACACCATATATCTAAACTTGAATATGGGAAAAGAGTTTGAAGAAATAGATAAGTTATTGAGAAAATAAAAATGAAGGCAATGCAGTATAAAGATTATTTACAACGTTTTTTAGATAAATTAGAGATTAGGGCTTTGAATGAAATGCAACAAGAAGCCTATAAAGCTATTAAAGATACATCAAAAGATATTGTCATTCTCTCCCCTACAGGAACAGGAAAGACATTAGCTTATCTGCTTCCTATACTTGAAAAGATAGACCTTTCATCTGATTCTGTGCAAGTAATTGTTGTTGTACCCAGTAGAGAATTGGCAATACAAACAACTGATATCCTAAAAAGAGGACTTAATCAAGTTCGTGCTTATGCTTGTTATGGGGGGCGAGCAACAATGGATGAACATCGGGAAATTAATAAATTAAAACCGCAAATAATCTTTGGTACACCAGGAAGATTGAACGATCACATCGACAAAAATAACTTTGACATAGATAATGTTAAAACACTTGTGATTGATGAGTTTGACAAGTGTCTTAAAGTTGGATTCAGAAAGGAGATGACAATACTTGTAGATAGTCTTTCTTTTGTACGTCGTCGTATCTTATTATCTGCCACAAATTCTCCCGACTTATATCTCTTTGCACGTAAAAATAACACTCAAGAGCTGCTTTTTCTCCATGAAGACAATCAACCTACCGATAGAATAGAACCTTATTACGTAACAAGCACTAGTAAAGATAAGCTTGAAACGCTTTCAATCTTATTGAGATCGCTAGGTGATAAGAGCTCTATAGTGTTCTTAAATCATCGTGAAAGTGTTGACAGAGTGTATGAATATCTTTCTAATAAAGGTTTTTGTGTAAGTGCTCTACATGGAGGTTTTGAGCAAAAACAACGTGAAACAGCACTTTTTCTCTTTTCAAATAAATCAAACAATATACTTGTTTCTACCGATTTAGCATCTCGAGGACTTGACATTGCTGATGTAAATAACATTATTAATTACCATCTTCCAGATACGGAAGATACGTTTATTCATCGCATAGGTAGAACTGCTAGATGGAATAATGTTGGTAAATACTTCTTTATTTTGTCACCAGAAGAAACCATTCCTGCTTATGTTAATGACTCACCTGCACTCTTTGAATATGCAGAAACAAAGTCTTTAGTTCCTCAATCTACAATGGCTACATTATATATAGGTAAAGGAAAGAAGGATAAAGTAAACAAAGGAGATATCTTAGGCTTTCTATGTAAGAAAGGAAATCTAAGCAAAGAGGATGTAGGACGTATTGATGTTGGAGAAAGATATTGTTATGCTGCAGTATCAAGGCAAAAGATTGATGCTCTTGTTGCAACACTTAAGAATGAGAAAATAAAAGGTCTTAAGACCATAATAGAACGAATTAAATAGAAATTATTACATCATATAAATAATGGGAGTGATGAAAAAAGAAGATTTACGAATTGTTTTTATGGGTACACCAGAGTTTGCTGTAGCCACATTAGACAAGCTAATTGAAGAGCAATTTAATGTTGTTGCAGTCGTAACACAACCTGATAAGCCTGTAGGAAGACATGGAAGTATGTTACAACCTTCACCTGTAAAAACGTATGCATGTAGTAAAAAAATTCCTGTTTTACAGCCAATAAAAATGAAAGACGAAGCTTTTCAAGAAGAATTACGTTCGTATAATGCCGATATTCAAGTGGTTGTCGCTTTTAGAATGTTACCTGAAAGCGTTTGGGATATGCCTCCTTATGGTACATTTAACGTGCATGCGTCACTTCTTCCCCAGTATAGAGGAGCTGCACCAATCAACTGGGCGATCATAAATGGAGAGGAAAAGACGGGTGTTACTACCTTCTTTTTAGACCATAAGATAGATACTGGCAGGATGATTCTACAAAAAGAATTTGATATTCCTGTAACTGCTGATGTAGAATATGTGTATGATGGTTTGATGAATTTAGGTGCACAAGCTGCTGTAGACACTCTAATTGCAGTAATAGAGCATGGAAAAGATATTCCAACAACACCACAAAAAGAAGATGAGGAACTTCACTCTGCACCCAAAATCTTCAAAGATACATGTAAAATTAACTGGAATCAATCAGATGAAAAGGTATATAATTTTGTGAGAGGGCTGTCTCCTTATCCTGGTGTTTGGACACTGTTGTACAATAAAGAACAAGAGGAAAAAGGAAAAGAAGAGGTCTTGAAGATTTTTAAAACAATGAGAACAGACGAAACTTCTAAAGAAGCTGTAGGAACAATTGTGGTAGATAAAAGTAGAATACTTGTTGCAACAACTAATAATTATTTATCTATTGAAGAATTACAGCTTGCAGGTAAGCGCAAAATGAATGCAAAAGACTTCTTAAATGGATTTAAAAATCTAGAGCAATACATTCTTAAATGATTGGCAATTTATTTGGAATTGCTTTAATAATTAATTACCTTTGTGGTATAAAAAACTATAAGAAATGACTCAAAGTGAAGATATAAAAAACGCAATAGAAGTATTAAAAAGAGGTGGCTTAATACTTTATCCAACAGACACTGTATGGGGTATTGGTTGTGATGCAACTAATGAAGCTGCTGTGACCAAAGTTTATGACTTGAAAAAACGTGCAGACTCTAAGGCAATGATTTGTTTAGTAGATTCTGATTCACGTGTCCAACGCTATGTAAAGAATGTCCCTAATGTAGCATGGGACTTGATGGAACTAGCAGATAAGCCAACAACTATTATCTTAGATGATGCTGTTAATCTTGCACCTAACTTGATTGCAGAAGACGGAAGCATTGCAATTAGAATAACAAGAGAAGCTTTTTCAAAAGAATTATGCTATCGTTTTCAAAAGCCATTGGTAAGTACTAGCGCCAATATTAGCGGTGAACCAACAGCTCCAAATTATCGAGATATAGCTCAAGAAATAATAGATGGAGTTGATTATATATGTTGGACACGTCGTCAAGAGCATAACCCTCATGCACCATCTAGCATTATTAAGTTAACAAAAACAGGTGAAGTAACAATTATCCGCAAATAATTTGCAGATGAATATGATCTTTTAAAGGGATAAAGCACTCGTTTTAGGACGTAATAGAAATCTTTCTGAGTAGTAAAAATTAACTATTATAAGCTAAAAATAATTCCTTTAAAAGATAAGAACGATCGTTTGAAAACGCATTTTCTTAAATACATATTCTAATACATAATGTTGGAATAGGAGAGAACTATTCCAATTTCTTCTTATTTTTTTGATATCATCAATGAAACAGTCTACAAAAGATTATAGAATAAGAGTAAAAGAAATAATAATGTGGGTGCATCATCATGTTCCCCAACGTCAACTTATCCTGATCGTTGCATTTCTTATAGGATTATGTGCATCGTTTGCAGGCTTAGTTCTTCATTGGTTGATAGAACAAATACAGCATGTTTTAACCTCAAAATTTACAACAGAATCTTACAATTTGCTATATCTTGTATTCCCTGTTGTAGGTATCTTTTTTACAACTTTATTCATTAAATATGTTGTTAAAGATGATATTTCGCATGGTATAACACGTGTCTTGTATGCAATTTCAAGCAAGCAATCTCGTTTAAAAGGTCATAATTGCTGGTCATCAGTACTTGCTTCTGCTATAACTATTGGCTTTGGAGGTTCTGTTGGAGCTGAGGCTCCTATCGTTTTAACGGGTTCTGCCATTGGTTCTAATCTGGGTAGATTCTTCTATATGGATAAGAAAACAATGATGTTGCTTGTTGGTTGTGGTGCCTCTGCAGCAATTGGAGGAATCTTTAAGGCTCCAATTGCAGGTATGGTCTTTACACTTGAAGTTTTAATGGTAGACCTTTCTATGGCATCTATCATGCCAATCCTTATTTCTTGTGTAACAGCAACCTGTTTTACTTACATCTTTCGTGGTGGAGAATCTATGTTCTCTTTTGCCTTAGATAGTGCTTGGAGTGTAGATAGAATACCTGCGAGTGTTCTACTTGGATTGTTTTGTGGAATTATAAGCTTATATTTTATTCGCCTAATGGCATCGTGTGAGGGTGTCTTTGGAGAGTTAAAGAAGTATCGTTACACTCGTCTTTTACTCGGAGGAATCATCTTAAGTTCATTAATCTTCTTCTTTCCTGTTCTTTATGGAGAAGGATATAGCGCTATAAATGTATTGTTAAGTGGTAGGACAGAAGCCGATTGGAATGTGATAATGAACAATTCACTGTTCTATGGACATGGTAACTTGCTCATAATTTATGTGGCATTAACCGTTTTAACTAAAGTATTTGCAACATCAGCTACCAACGGAAGCGGTGGTTGTGGAGGTACTTTTGCACCTTCTTTGTTTATTGGTGCCTTTGGAGGTTTTCTTTTTTCACGCTTTTGGAACACCAATCAAATAGGCTTATATCTTCCTGAAAAGAACTTCACTCTATTGGGAATGGCAGGTGTTATCGCTGGAGTTATGCATGCACCATTAACAGGAATCTTCCTAATTGCAGAGATAACAGGCGGCTATCAATTGTTTATGCCATTGATTATTGTATCCTTGGTGTCGGTAATGTTTATAAGTATCTTCGAACCCCATAGTATTTATGCAATACGTTTGGCACATCAAGGTAAATTGATTACACACCATACCGATCGCTCTGTTTTAACTTTAATGAATCTAAATTCATTGATTATTAAAGACTTTGTAAAGGTTTATCCTAATATGACCTTAGGGGACTTGGTGAAAGAGATAAGCAAGAGTGATACAAGTTTTATGCCTGTAACCGACCATTCGGGTGTTTTATTGGGCGAAATAGATATAACAAAGATTAGGCATCTTATGTTTAGAACAGAGTTATATCAGCGTTTTACTGTTGGAAAGATTATGACATCGTTAACAACAAATGTGAGAGAAGAAGACCCAATGGAAGAGATTATGGCAAAGTTCGATAATTCTTCGTTAGACTTTATACCAGTAGTGACACTTGATAATATAATGATTGGATATATTTCACGTACAACTGTTTATTCAATGTATCGTAAAATAGTTTCCGACTATTCATCGGATTAATTCAGCCTACGAATAAAAATAACCAAAAGAAAGTTATTCATGATGATAAGGCTCACCTTTAATGATCGTACAAGCTCTGTATATTTGTTCAATAAAGATGAGTCTTATCATTTGATGTGAGAAAGTCATCTTAGAAAAAGATAACTTTTCATTTGCCCTTTCATAAACTTTGGGTGAGAATCCATAAGGACCTCCAATCACAAAGATAAGCTTTCGGGCGTGAATTTGTTTTTGTTCTATCCATTCTGCGAACTCAATACTACGGAAACTCTTACCGTGTTCATCTAATAATACAACATGATCAGAAGGTTGAATCATTTTTAATATCATCTCACCTTCTTTCTCTTTTTGTACATCTTCACTCATATTCTTTGTGTCTTTGATATTAGGTATTGTTGTAATACCAAACGACATATAGTGAGAAATACGTTTGTTGTAGTCCTCTATGCAAGCAATAATGTGCTTATCTACGGTTTTTCCGATAACAATAAGTTCGCTTTTCATTTATAGAAGGATATAATTAAAATTGTTATTGATACTCTTTTTTATCCTCTTTACGAATTGAATACTCGTCTTTTCTTTTGGGATTTATAGGAAACCAACCTTTTTCTACACGCTTCTTTTGGTCGAAGATTTCTCCAATAGACCATAATAATGAAGCACCAAGAACTCCAAATAGAGAAGAAATAAAAACATCTTTAATGAAAAGAGCTGCGCATACAGATAATATTCCTGTTACTAAAAATACCCACCAGAGTTTTGTTCCAAAATAATATTCTACTTTAATGACAATAGGATGAAACACTCCTATGATAATAAATGTACTAATTGCGATGAGAACACCTTTATAATAAAATTCCATTTCTTTCTGTTACCTTTGTTATTTGAATGGTGCAAAAATACGAAAAAGACTTGTAATAATGCTATAAGTATGAATAAAAATGATTATCTTTGCTACAATAAGATTTAAAATACGACAATTAATAAATTAACATACAATTATGGAAAGTAACCAAGAACTAATTATTTCTTGCGAAAACAAAGCAAAAGAGTGGTTGTCTTCTTCTTTTAATGAAGAAACAAGAAAAGAAGTGCAAGCTATGCTTGATAATTCTGACAAGACAGAACTAATAGATAGCTTCTATAAAGACCTTGAATTTGGTACTGGAGGATTGCGTGGTATCATGGGAGCAGGCTCTAATAGAATGAATATCTACACTGTTGGAATGGCAACTCAAGGCTTTGCTAATTATCTTAAGAAGTCTTTTGCAAATAAACAAACAATCTCTGTTGTTGTTGGTCATGATTGTCGTAACAATAGTAGATTGTTTGCTGAGACTGTTGCAGCTATCTTTTCTGCCAATGGAATAAAGGTTTATCTATTTGATGACTTACGTCCTACACCTGAAGTGTCGTTCGCTATTCGTGAATTAAAATGTCAAGGAGGTGTTAATCTAACTGCAAGTCATAATCCAAAAGAATACAATGGCTACAAAGCTTATTGGGATGATGGTGCTCAAGTGCTTGCTCCTCACGATAAAGGTATTATTGATGAGGTGGAAAAAGTGAAGATTGAAGATGTTCAATTTGGTGCAAACAACGACCTAATTCAAATCATTGGTAAGGAAATTGATGATCTTTATTTAGATAGAATAAAGACTTTAAGTATTGATCCTGCCGTTATTGAACGCCATAAAGACCTTAAAATTGTTTATACTCCATTACATGGTGCAGGCCGAACTCTTATTCCTGAGAGCTTAAAGAGATGGGGATTTGAAAAAGTTTACACTGTGAAAGAGCAAATGGTGAAAGACGGAAACTTCCCAACAGTTGTAAGTCCTAACCCTGAAAACGGTGAAGCTTTAACTCTTGCGCTACGTGATGCAAAAGAAATTGATGCAGATATTGTAATGGCTTCAGACCCAGATGCAGACCGAGTTGGTATGGCTTGTAAGAATGATAAAGGAGAATGGGTTCTTATTAATGGTAATCAAACATGTCTTATCTTCCTTTATTACATCATTACAAACAGAATTAAGACAGGCAAAATGCAACCAAATGATTTCATTGTGAAGACTATTGTTACAACAGAACTTATCAAGAAGATTGCTGATAAGAACAATGTCGAGATGATAGATTGCTTCACTGGCTTTAAATGGATTGCTAGAGAGATTAGAGAATTCGAAGGAGTTAAACAATATATTGGTGGTGGTGAAGAGAGTTATGGATTCATGGCAGAAGACTTTGTGCGTGATAAAGATGCTGTTTCTGCAATGTGTTTACTCGCAGAAATTTGCGCATACGCTAAAGATCAAGGTAAGACTCTATACGACTTGCTAATGGAAATCTACCTAGAATATGGTTTCTCACATGAGTTTACTGTTAATGTTGTTCGTCCAGGAAAGACTGGTGCAGATGAAATTAAGCAGATGATGGAAAACTTTAGAAACAATCCTCCAAAGCAACTAGGCGATTCTCCAATCGTAATTACAAAAGATTTCCTTAAATTAGAACAAACAGATGGTAACGGAAATGTTACAAAACTAGAGATGCCAGATACAAGTAACGTTCTACAATGGTTCTGCGAGAATGGTGATAAGGTAAGTGTTCGTCCTTCAGGAACTGAACCTAAGATTAAATTCTACTTTGAAGTGAAAGGCGAAATGAAGTGTGCAGGTTGCTATGAACGTTGCGTGAAGGAAGCACTTGAAAAGATAGAGGAGTTTAAAAAAGAACTTTCTTTAGATTAATCTCATCATAATAAAAATAGTGTAAATATTATTATTAGGTCTAGTGCTTGATGTCTTTTTAGGAACACAGCACTAGACTTTTTTTTATTATATATTCATCCTAATCTATTGGGATAGGAAAAAGGATAGAATTTTATTGTTCATTGTATTGAAAAACATTGATATCGTACTTCAATATCATTATTTTTATCTTGCAAACTCAATACTTTTCTATAAATAATTCAATAGTTTTTATTTTACAACCTCTATTTAAACATAACTATATATCCTCTTCTTAAAGTGATAAAGTAAGTTTACTATTGGCCTATAGCATATGACACATTTATTAAAAGTAGACAATAAAGCAATTAAAGGTAGTAGGAGGATTAAAAGGAGCGACACTATAACTAATGCTACATTGGCAGTATGGGAGGTGGTTGAAATATTATCTATTAGATTTCATACATAAAAAAGGACTATATCAAATCGATATAGTCCTTTATATTTTATTTAAATACTTTTATCCGCAGAAGAAAAGTACAATCAATTGTGCTGTAAAGATTCTAAGGAACATTGTTAATGGGTATACAGTTGAGTAACCAATAGATGCAGCCTCTCTATTGCTAATTTGGTTTGCGTATGCCAATGCAGGTGGATCTGTATATGTACCTGCAAGCATTCCCATAATAGTGAAATAATTAAACTTGTATTTCATACGGGCAATTGTTCCTATAATTAAGATAGGAATAATAGTGATAATAAAACCTGTGTAAACATATTTCAATCCATCTCCTTGTACAACAGTATCCCAGAAATGTGCTCCAGCCTTTATGCCTACGCATGCAAGGAAGAGAACCAAACCAATTTCTCTCAACATCATGTTTGCAGATGTTGTAGTGTAAGATACAAGTTTGAATTTATACCCAAAGCGACCAATAAGAATAGAGATAATTAATGGACCTCCAGCAATACCTAACTTAAGTGGAACGGGCATATTGGGAAGACTTATAGGAATACTTCCGAAGATAATACCAACAATAATTCCAATAAAGATAGTTGCAATATTGGGAGCGTCTAAGTGGCGAGTTGAGTTACCAACCAATGAACTTACACGATTTACGTTATCTTCTGGTCCTACAACCATAATTCTATCACCAATTTGGAAACGGTGATCTCTAGTGGCAAACAAGTCCATTCCTTGACGAGTAATACGTGTTACGTTCACTCCATAAATGCTAGAAAGATTTAAACGACCAAGAGTTTTACCATTGATAGCAGGACTTGTTACAATTAATCTTCTTGAAATCATAGGTTGAGCTTGATGATCTTCTTTCCATTTAGCTTCAATTTCAGGACCAATGAAAGCTTGAATGGCCTCATAATCTCCTTCTGCGCATACGATAAGAACCTCATCTTCTAAGTTGAAAATGGTTTCTTGGTTAGGAATAATAATAGTTCCGTTTTGCAGCATTCTAGTACAAACCATTTCACGATTCAAGAACTCTGATATTTGTTTAAGGGTTCTTCCTACGATGAAAGAGTTGCGTACTTGTAAGTACATTTGGTGTGGTTTTGCATGTGGATTGTCTGATTCCGCCTCTGCAAGTTTCTTATCTTCTTTTTCAAGATTAATCTTACAGATATAGCGAATCGCAATAGTTGCTCCGATAATACCAAGTACTCCAAGAGGATAAGCACAAGCATAACCACTTGCAATCATTGGACGTGTAGCTTCACTGGGGAACACAGAGACCAAAGCTTCATTGGCAGCACCAAGTCCAGGGGTGTTAGTTACAGCTCCAAAGAGTGTTCCTACCATCATTGGAAGGTTTTGTGGGTTAGATGTATCGAAGAAAAGATAATAGCAACCAAACATTACTAAGATGTTCAGAAGAATCGTTACAGTCGATAACATATTTAACGTTACTCCTCCTTTTCTAAAACTTTCAAAGAAACCAGGACCTACTTGTAGACCGATACAGAATACAAATAGAATCAAACCGAAGTCTTGTACAAAAGTAAGAATAGGTAGGGGAGCAGTAAACCCAACGTGTCCTGCAACGATACCTGTAAAAAGTACAAATGTAACACCAAGCGAAATGCCTGCAATTTTTATTTTACCTAATAATACTCCGATAGAGATTACAAGGGCAAACAACAATGCAATATGAGCAACCGACTCAGTGTTGGTAAATAAATTGTTTAACCATTCCATTGTTAGATATTATTAACATTGTATTAGTAACTTCTTGCAATGATAACACGATACTTAGATGGCTTACCAGAAACCATATCCACGCCTTCTGTTTGTTCATAAGCAAAGGGCACACAACGAATAGTTGCCTGTGTATCTTCTTTGATCTTTGCTTCTGTTTCAGCTGTACCGTCCCAGTGACAAAGGAAAAATCCGCCTTCTTTTACCTTTTCTTTAAACTCTTCATAGTTTTCACATTCATACACTCTTTCATCTCGATACTGACGAGCTTTCTCAAAAATATTATCTTGAATATTATCTAATAGCTGTATGATGTGTTCTACAATACCTTCTAATGAAATTGTTTCTTTTTCAAGAGTATCACGTCTCATAATTTCAATAGTGTTGCTTTCAAGATCTCTTCCTCCCATAACAAGACGAACAGGGACCCCCTTTAATTCGTAATCAGCAAACTTGAAACCAGGACGTTTGTTATCACTATCATCTAATTTAACGCTGATTCCACTTTCTCTTAGTCTAGAAATAACTGGTTGAAGCTTTTCTGTGATAGCAGATAATTGTTCTTCTCCCTTTGCAATAGGAATAATAACAACTTGAATAGGGGCAAGCTTTGGAGGAAGTACTAAACCATTATCGTCACTGTGAGTCATGATTAAAGCACCAATAAGACGTGTAGATACTCCCCATGATGTAGCCCATACATATTCAGCTGTATTCTCTTTATTCAAGAATGTCACATCAAATGATTTCGCAAAGTTTTGTCCTAAAAAGTGAGAAGTACCACTTTGAAGTGCTTTTCCATCTTGCATCATTGCCTCAATAGTATATGTATCAAGAGCACCCGCAAATTTTTCGCTTTCACTTTTCACTCCTTGAAGAACAGGAACAGCCATCCATTTTTCTGCAAATGTAGCATAAACACCTAACATTTTACGTGCTTCTTCAACTGCTTCTTCTTTTGTAGCATGAGCAGTATGACCTTCTTGCCATAAAAATTCTGATGTTCTTAAAAATGGACGAGTACGCATTTCCCATCTCATTACATTACACCATTGGTTACACATCAAAGGAAGATCTCTCCAAGATTTAATCCAATTTTTGTAAGTGTTCCATATAATGGTTTCAGATGTAGGACGAATGATTAGTTCTTCTTCTAATCTTGCAGATGGATCAACAACTACTCCTGCACCGCTATCGCTATTTTTTAAACGATAGTGAGTAACAACAGCACATTCTTTTGCAAATCCTTCAACATGTTCTGCTTCTCTACTTAAGAATGATTTAGGAATAAGTAAAGGGAAATATGCATTTTGGGCACCTGTTTCTTTAAACATTTTGTCGAGTTGTTGTTGCATTTTCTCCCAAATAGCATATCCATATGGCTTGATAACCATGCAACCTCTAACAGCTGATTGTTCTGCTAAATCGGCCTTAATGACAAGATCATTAAACCACTGGCTATAATTTTCGGCTCTTTTAGTGAGTTCTTTTAGTTCCTTTGGCATAAGTTATTTTAATATTATTGTATTGTTTAATATTGGCTACAAAAGTACAAAAAAATGTTGGTAAATAAATGGGTTGTGATAAAAAAGAATTATCTTTGCAATGAGTTATATTAATTTTAATGGTAAATTATGAAGAAAGTAAAAGTAATAACACTTGGTATGTGTTGCTTAACTGTATTAAGTTGTCAGACAAAACAAGGAACAGGTGCGCTTATTGGTTCTGGAGGTGGTGCCGTTTTAGGTGCTATTATTGGAAAAATTGCAGGTAATACAGCCGTAGGAGCAGCTATCGGTGGAGCTGTAGGGGCTGGTGCTGGTGCTATTATTGGACGTCATATGGATAAGGTTGCCCAGGAAACTGCAGCAAAAGTAAAAAGCGCAAAGATTGAAGAAATTACAGATGCAAATGGTTTAAAGGCTGTTAAAGTAACATTTGATAGTGGAATTTTATTCTCAACAAATAAGGCTGTATTAAGTCAAACAAGTAAGAGCGATCTTGCAAAGTTTGCAACTATATTGAAAGAAAACAGAGATTGTCATGTTGATATTTATGGACATACAGACTCTACGGGTAACGATGGGATAAATATTCCTTTAAGTAACAGTCGTGCTCGTAGCGTTGTGAGCTACTTAGAATCATGTGGTGTAACTGCATCTCAATTCAAAAATATACAAGGCAAAGGAAGTTCTGAGCCAGTAGCAAGTAATTCTACAGCTAGTGGACGTCAACAAAACCGTCGTGTTGAAGTGTATTT
The DNA here is from genome assembly GCA_052173735.1 of Prevotella sp. Classification (GTDB taxonomy): domain Bacteria; phylum Bacteroidota; class Bacteroidia; order Bacteroidales; family Bacteroidaceae; genus Prevotella. The sequence continues at coordinate 6,331 of JBQMYA010000015.1, read as the reverse complement.
GTATGCAAGTCAAGCAATGGTTAATGCAGCTAACAATGGTACTTTAAGATAAGAAGAATAAGAACTTATTTATAAAAAGCATTTAAATGGGGAGCGCCATAGCGAGTGCTCCTCTTTTATTATTATGAAACAAGTACAAAAAATTATACGTTGGACACTCGCATTATTCTTTGGAAGTAGTATTCTTGCAGTGGTTTTATATCGTTTTATGCCCGTATACGTCACTCCTTTGATGATTATACGCTATATACAACATTTGGGAGATGATGAGAGAACAGGCATACATCATTCCTGGGTGCCTCTTTCTGAAATATCAAAATATATGCCTATTGCCGTTATCGCAAGTGAAGACCAGCGCTTTATGATGCATCATGGATTTGATTATGATGCGATAGAGAAAGCGGCAAAACACAATTTAAAGAAAAAAGGCAAGAAGTTGGGTGCAAGTACCATATCTCAACAAACTGCAAAGAATGTGTTCCTATGGCCTGGTCGCTCGTGGATTAGAAAGGGATTTGAAGTGTATTTTACCGCATTAATAGAGCTTATGTGGAGCAAGCAACGTATAATGGAAGTATATCTCAATTCGATTGAAATGGGAAAGGGTATTTATGGAGTCAGTGCTGTTGCTAAATACCATTTTGAATCTGATGCAAACGAACTAACAAGAAGCGACTGCGCTCTTATAGCAGCAACGCTTCCTAATCCCATTAAGTTCAATAGTGCTCTGCCAAGTGCATATATTCGTAAGCGACAAAGACAAATTTTAGTTCAAATGCGACATGTTCCTTTGATGCCAAAAGAAGGAGAAGACCCAAAAGAAAAATAGTTATTACTTATAATTTGAACTGTTCTTGAAACTAAAAAATAACATATAAAAGGATGAATCTTTTGAATGAATTAAATGAAAAGCAAAGAGAAGCGGTTGAATATCTATCAGGACCCCAACTGGTTATAGCAGGAGCTGGTTCTGGAAAGACACGTGTTCTAACCTATAAAATTGCGTATTTGATAGAAAAAGGCTTTATGCCTTCGACTATTCTGGCTTTGACTTTCACTAATAAGGCTGCTAATGAAATGAAAGAAAGAATAGCAACTTTGGTAGGAGAGCAGTCTGCACGTCAATTACAAATGGGTACTTTTCATTCTATTTTTTCACGGATTCTTCGTAGTGAGGCATCTGAAATAGGCTTTCAACGTAACTTTACCATCTATGATGAAAGCGATTCACGTTCATTAATTAAAACTATAGTGAAAGAACTTCAATTAGATGATAAGACATATAAGCCCGCAAGCATTTCTTCTAGAATAAGTATGGCAAAGAATATGCTTATCTCTTCGGATCAATATGCATCAGATTTAGAACTTATTGAACGAGATAAAAGAGATAATATTCCATTGGTACACAGTATCTATAAGGTTTATACTCAACGATGTCTTAATGCCAATTGCATGGATTTTGACGACCTATTGATGAACACTTATAGGTTATTTAAGGAGCATGAAGCTATCAGACAAAAGTATGCAAACCTCTTTTCTTATATCTTAGTAGACGAGTATCAAGATACCAACTCGGTGCAACAACAGATTGTTAGCTTATTAACCAAAGAAAAACAACATATTTGTGTTGTTGGAGATGATGCGCAAAGTATATATGGTTTCCGTGGTGCTAACATCGATAACATACTTAATTTCCAAAAAGTTTATCCGGATTCAAAACTCTTTAAACTTGAACAAAACTATCGTTCAACACAGAATATCGTTCAAGCTGCAAACGGATTGATTAAATATAATAAACATCAAATCCCCAAAGATGTTTATAGTATGCAAGAAGAAGGGGAGAAACTCGTTGTAAAAGAAGCTGCCTCAGATAGAGAAGAAGCGTCTATCGTTTGTAGAGATATTAATAAAATACGACGTAATTTTGACGAGGAATATAAAGATTTTACCATTTTATATCGCACGAACTCGCAGAGTAGAGCTTTTGAAGATGAACTAAGAAAGATGCAAATTCCATACGTTATTTATGGAGGACTCAGCTTTTATCAACGAAAAGAGATAAAAGATGTTATTGCATATTTTCGACTTGTGGTTAATCCTTCTGACGAAGAAGCCTTAAAAAGAATTATTAATTATCCTACTCGAGGTATTGGAAACACTACAATTCAAAAGGTTATTGATGCTGCTCGTTTACATAATGTAAGCCTTTGGAAGGTAATTTCTTCACCTGCAAAATACAATGTATCTCTTAATAAGGGTACAATAACAAAACTATCTGGATTTGTTAACTTAATAAGGGGATTTATAGAGCTACTCGATGAAAAAGATGCTTTTGTATTAGGAATGCAGATTATCAAAGAAAGTGGAATTACTGCAGACATATTTTCGAGTACAGATGTTGAAGGTTTATCACGTCAAGAGAATATACAAGAATTCATTAATAGTCTTCAAGAGTTTGTAGATGCTCGTAAAGAAGAAGGAGAGGGAGATTCAATTGGATTACCTGATTTCTTGCAACAGGTTGCTTTATTGTCTGATTCTGATTCAAACGACGATACAGATAATAAAGTTTCATTGATGACGATACATGCTTCAAAGGGATTGGAATATCCCAATATCTTCATTGTTGGATTGGAAGAGAACATCTTTCCCAGTCCTATGATGTGCGATTCTTTGCGTAAGTTAGAAGAAGAAAGACGTCTTTTATATGTTGCTATCACACGTGCAGAGAAACGTTGTACTATTACTTTTGCTAAAAATAGATATCGCTTTGGTAATGTGGAGTTTAACAATAGAAGTAGATTTGTAGAAGAATTGGATAAAAAATATATCGAATTTGATGATAATAGCAATGCTTTTAGCTCATTAAAGCATAGCTCTTACAATGCAATATCAATACAAAATAATTCGAGAATGAATGCTCAAAATAGTAACCCTGTGGCATCTCAGTTTATGGCAGATGCAAAACCACGTATTGTTGGACTACGAAAACCTGAACCAAAGGTTGATCGTTTCTCAGAAAGATTTAAGCAACGATTGGTTAAAGAGGGTGGAAGACTAGTTAAAGTGAATCGTCTTATCAATCCAACAAACACAGAAACAAAGGTTGAAAGTACATCTACTTCGGCAGGAGAATTGAACATTGGAGCAATAATTGAGCATCAACGATTTGGCAAAGGAAAGGTTTTACAATTAGAAGGAACAGGTGAAAATGCCAAAGCAACAGTAGAGTTTGCGAATATAGGCACCAAACAATTGCTACTTAAGTTTGCCAAATTCACCATCATAGGCTAATCTTTTTACTTTCATTCTATTGGCTTAAGATTGTAAAGACTAATAGAAAAACCACAAATAATAGTATAAGAAAAGTAGAAATAACTTTCTTTTAGGTGAAAGTTTATCGCTATAAATACTTATACTATTAAAATAATTTGCTATATTTGCATTATTATGTGCAGGTGAAAGCATTTCTTTTCAATTTGCACTGTTATAAACTTCTACATCATTTAATAGAGCATAAAACAAAAAGTCTATGAAAAGTTTCTTCAAATCAGTACTTGCCACCATTACAGGACTAATCATTTTTACCGTTATTGTATTCATAATGTCAATGATTTCTTTAGCAGGAATGGTTGCCTCATCTAGTTCTAAAGTGTCAATTAAAAAGAATTCGGTGCTTGTACTTAATCTTTCAGGTACTATAGAAGAACAAACTAAAGAGAATATATTAGGACAAATAACAGGCAATACTGTCAATTCTTTAGGTTTAAATCAACTTCTTTCAGGTATTCAAAAGGCTAAAGATAATGATGATATAAAAGGTATTTACATAGAAGCAGGTTTACTAAGCTCTGGCTATGCCACTCTTCAAGAAGTTAGAAATGCTCTTCTTGATTTTAAAAAATCAGGAAAATGGATTGTAGCTTATGGAGATGAATACACACAAGGAGCTTATTATGTGGCTTCTGTAGCTAATAAAGTACTTATAAATCCAGAAGGAATGCTTGATTGGCACGGTCTTGCTGCTCAGCCAATGTTTATAAAAGATGCCGTTGCTAAAGTGGGAGTGAAATACAATGTCATAAAGGTAGGTAAGTATAAAAGTGCAACAGAAATGTATACTGAAGACCAAATGAGTGATGCAAATAAAGAACAAGTTGATCGTTTTCTTAATGGAACTTGGCAAGTTTTATGCCAAGCTATAGCAAAAACTAGAGGGATAGAGGTTGATTCTCTAAATGCTTATGCTGATAGACTTATTGCTTTAGAGTCTGCAACACAGCTATTATCTTATAAACTTGTTGATGGTCTTGTTTATACCGATCAAATTAAACCTATCATCAATAAATTATTAGGACAAGAACACACAGAAACCATTAATCAAGTAGGTCTTTCTGATATGCAGCAAGTGGAGACTTCTTCAAATGAAAAGAACGAGATTGCTGTTTATTATGCACAAGGAACAATCACGCAAAACCACGCTGGAGGACTCTTTGCGCAAGGAAGTGATATCGTTAGTCAAACTATGTGCACTGATTTAGAGGATCTTATGAATGACGATAACGTTAAAGCTGTTGTTATACGTATTAACTCCGGTGGTGGTGATGCATACGCTTCTGAACAAATTTGGCATCAAGTTACAGAGCTAAAGGCAAAGAAACCAGTTGTTATTTCTATGGGCGATTATGCAGCTTCGGGTGCGTATTACTTAAGTTGTAATGCCAATTGGATTATGGCTCAACCAACAACACTAACAGGAAGTATTGGTATTTTTGGAGTTATTCCCGATTTTAGTGGCTTAGTTAATGGTAAAATAGGAGTAAAATTCGATGAGATACAAACCAATAAGAATAGTTCTTTTGGTAATATTTTTGCTCGTCCTTTAAGTCAAGATGAGGTAAAATATTTAACAGCAAAGATACAAAGAGGATATTCTTTATTTAGAAAGCGAGTGGCAGATGGTCGTCGTTTAAGCATAGAACAAGTAGAAGAAATTGCACAAGGACATGTTTGGTTGGGGGCAGATGCACTTAAAATTCGTTTAGTAGACCAGCTCGGAGGTTTAAATGAGGCTATTGTTAAGGCTGCACAGCTAGCAAAAATAAGCAATTATACCACAAACAACTATCCCGCTCAAGGCTCTTGGCTAGATATTCTGAAGGAAGAAGGCGGACGAAATAGCTATATTGACGAACAATTACGTCTGACTTTAGGCGATTTATACGAACCTCTTTCTATGATAAGAGTGGTAAAGCAACGCCAAATGATGCAGGCGCAACTTCCTTATGTTTTAAACATTAAATAGTCAGAACTATGAGAATCGAAGGTGATTTTATAAAAATAAACGATTGGCTTTTGCCTTTTAGTTGGTTATATGGGCTTGCAGTTCGATTCAGGAATCAACTATTTGAAATAGGTATACTTAAAAGTAAGACCTATAAAATACCCATTATATCTATAGGAAACATAACTGTAGGGGGGGCTGGTAAGACTCCTCACGTTGAATATCTTGTCCGTTTACTTAAGGATCAAGTGAAAGTGGCAGTATTATCCCGTGGATATAAACGAAAAAGTAAAGGATTTAAGCTTGCAACAAAAGACTCTTCAATCTTTGAAATCGGTGATGAACCATTCCAAATGAAAGAGAAATATCCTGATGTTTATGTCGCTGTAGACAAGAATAGATGCAATGGTATAGACCGAATTACAAGTGATGAGGAAACAAAAGATACTGATGTTATTATTTTAGACGATGCTTTCCAACATCGATACGTGAAACCTGGTATAAATGTTTTGTTGATAGATTATCACAGATTGATTATATACGATAAGCTATTGCCTGCAGGTCGGCTAAGAGAACCACAAGAAGGAAAGTCGAGAGCGGATATTGTTATCATTACAAAGTGCCCCAAAGATCTAAAACCAATGGAGTTTAGAGTACTTACAAAGGCTATGGATCTCTATCCATATCAAAGTTTATTTTTTACAACAATCGACTATTGCGACTTAAAATTATTGTTTAAAGACAAGCAACAGCCTCTTAATTCAATAGCAAATGACACCAATGTATTGTTATTGACAGGTATTGCTTCGCCTAAACAAATAATTGTTGATTTACAGCAGTATACAAATAAAATTACATCTTTATCGTATAATGACCATCATCAGTTTACTGATAAAGATTTACAGGGCGTGATAGCTACCTATAAGAGTATGCCTTCACCTAAAATGATTATAACAACAGAGAAGGATGCCACACGATTAAAACATTTAGAATCAGAATTAACAGAGTTGAAAGATTCATTATATGTATTACCAATTACGGTATCTT
>JBQMYA010000014.1:0-56881 GCA_052173735.1 Prevotella sp. | reverse complement strand
TGCTTTAGATGCAACATGATTTACTGATCTTGGCATAGTTTTCTTTCTTTAAATGTGATTACTAAAAAGTTAATTAACGAAGACGTAACAAGTCTTTAACTTGCTTTATGTCTGAACTATCTACTACTGTTTGATGTGTAAGATTTCTCTTTTGCTTCTTAGTCTTCTTTGTTAAGATGTGACGATGATAAGCACGACGTCTTTTAATCTTACCTGTTCCGGTGAACTTAAATCTCTTTTTAGCTCCCGAGTTAGTTTTAACTTTTGGCATTTTTTTATTATTTAATGAATTAATATATTACAGTGGCAACGCATATACCGGGCGTTACGCACCTAGTTGTATAAAATTTCTTATTCAGATTCTTCGCTTGCAAGTTTCTTTAGAGCGCTGTCTCCGCCTTTTGCATTAGCAAACAAACCTCCATTTGCAACAATTTCGTTTTCTTTTTGCTCTTTAGCTGCAGCACTTGCTTCAGCTTCTCGACGTTCACGATCCATCTTTTGTTGGCTCTTTTTCACTACTCCTGCTTTCTTTGGAGTGAGGTATAAGAACATCTTTTTGCCATCTAACTTTGGTAATTGTTCTACCTTTGCATATTCTTCGAGGTCGTTTGCAAAGCGAAGTAGCAACACTTCTCCTTGTTCTTTAAATAAGATTGAACGTCCACGGAAGAACACATAAGCACGAACTTTATTGCCTCCGTTAAGGAATTCCTTAGCATGTTTAAGCTTAAACTGATAATCGTGTTCGTCGGTTTGAGGTCCGAAGCGAATTTCTTTGATATCAACTTTAGCTTGTTTTTGCTTCATTTCCTTTTGATGTTTCTTCTGTTGATAAAGAAACTTTGAATAGTCTATGATGCGACAAACTGGCGGTTGAGCATTAGGAGATATCTCAACAAGATCAACTCCTTGCTGCCTTGCAAGTTCTAACGCTTGACGTGTAGGCATAACTTCAGCTCCACCGTCGCTTACAATACGTACTTCCCTAGCGCGAATTTGCTCATTCACGCGGTACTGATTGGTCATTTTGTCATTCTTCATTCAACTATTTTATAATGAGCGAGTGCAAAGTTAACTCTTTTATTCTTATTGTCCAAATTTTTATATAGATATTATCATAAGAAACATAGATATCTCTTTGAGGATGAGTTCTTAGTAACTCTCCCTCTCCTTGATTATATATAAGGTAGAGACATGTATGTTTCTTAATGTATTTTTAGTCTTGTGGGTGAATATTTGTTGCCTCTAACATTTCAGCAACTTCGCTATTTACTCTGTCAACAAATTCTTGTTGAGTCATAGTAGCTTGCTCTCCACCACCTTGTTTACGCATAGAAACAAGACCTTCTGCCGATTCCTTTTCTCCAACAATCACCATATAAGGAACTCGTTTCAACTCGTTATCACGAATCTTTCTACCGATCTTCTCATTTCTATCGTCGATTGTTGCACGCACTCCGTTATTATCAAAGAATCTAGCAACCTCACGAGCATAGTCGTTATACTTCTCAGATATAGGCAAGATAGCCACTTGATCTGGTGTTAACCATAATGGGAAATGACCTGCTGTGTGTTCTATTAATACCGCAGTGAAACGCTCTAACGATCCAAAAGGAGCACGGTGAATCATCACAGGAGTCTTCTTTTGATTATCTTCGTCGGTATATTCTAGCTTAAAGCGTTGTGGAAGATTGTAATCTACTTGGATTGTACCCAACTGCCAACGACGTCCAATAGCGTCTTTAATCATAAAGTCGAGTTTAGGACCATAGAAAGCAGCTTCTCCGAGCTCTGTTTTTGCAGTCAAGCCCTTTTCTTTACAAGCATCAATAATAGCTTGTTCTGCTTCGTGCCAAGCCTCATCGCTTCCAATATACTTCTCTTTATTGTTAGGATCACGTAGAGAAATTTGTGCTTCAAAGTTCTTAAAGTCAAATATTTTAAGCACAGCTTGAATAATATCCATAACTCTTAAGAACTCATTCTTTACCTGCTCTGGACGACAGAAGATGTGAGCATCGTCTTGAGTAAATGCTCTTACACGTGTTAAGCCGTGCAATTCACCACTCTTTTCATAACGATACACGTTTCCAAACTCTGAAATTCTCAAAGGAAGATCTTTGTAAGAACGTGGTTTCCATGCAAATACCTCACAGTGATGAGGGCAGTTCATTGGCTTAAGCATGTATTCTTCGCCTTCTTCTGGAGTTGTGATTGGGCGGAAAGCATCCTTACTATAATGTGCATAGTGTCCTGATGTTACATACAAGTTCTTTCCTCCTAGCACCGGACACATCACCTCTTGATATCCAAAACGTTTTTGAATCTTACGCAACATGTCTTGAAGTCTCAAACGAAGTTCAGTTCCTTTAGGCAACCAAATAGGCATACCCTTACCCACTCTGTCTGAGAACATAAAGAGTTCCATCTCTTTTCCAATCTTTCTATGATCTCTTTTCTTAGCCTCTTCAATCATTAAAAGATATTCATCGAGCATCTTTTTCTTTGGGAAAGTGATACCATAAATACGTGTCATTTGGTCTTTTTCAGCATCACCACGCCAGAAAGCACCTGCAACACTTGTTAGTTTGATGGCTTTTATTGCTCCTGTCGACATAAGGTGTGGACCTCTACACAAGTCGGTAAATGAACCTTGAGTGTATGTAGAGATTGTTCCATCCTCTAAATCTAAGTCGATGTGTTCGCATTTATATTCTTGTCCGTCAGCAGAGAACTCTTTTAAAGCATCTGCCTTAGATATGTCTTTACGCACGATTGGCTCATTTTTCTTAGCCAATTCACACATTTTATCTTCGATTTTTGGTAAGTCGTTTTCGCTAATCGAAACGCCATCTTTTGTCATTACGTCATAGAAGAAACCGTTTTCAATAGCTGGACCGAATCCGAATTGAATACCTGGATAAAGCTCTTGCAATGCTTCTGCCAACAAGTGAGCCGATGAATGCCAGAATGTTTTCTTGCCTTCAGGGTCGTCGAACTTATAAAGTGCAATAGTAGCATCGCCGTTTATAGGCATATTTAACTCGGTTGTTTCGCCGTTAACCCCGCAAGATACAACGTCACGAGCGAGAGCTGGCGATATACTCTCTGCGATTTGAAGACCAGTTACGCCTGCTTCGTATTCACGAACAGAGCCATCTGGGAATGTAATTTTAACCATAACAAATTAGTTTTTATATTTTATTGACTGCAAAAGTAGTATATTCTTTTGATAAATCCTCATGTTTTTACACATTATTATATTGATTTTCTCTCTCTGTCCAGCCTCTCTTTCTTCACTTTCGCTACGAATTAAATCTAAAAGGATAAGATAGAAGGTTTCACTATAATACGAAAAAAAGACTCAAAGGCATGACTATACCGATCTCAAACATAAAAACCATACATTGTTCAGCCATTCTTTTTGACGAATAAATCATGTTCACGACCAATTAAAGAAGTCACATCAAATAAAAATAGATGATGTTCCTAAAGAGTTTATGTATAAAAAAGAAAGAAACTCCACTATTGTATAAAACATAGTGGAGTTTCTTATTATTCAATTGCTACCATTCAATAGCCATAAAAAGGAAGGGTTGATTATCCATAAATCACTTTTCCGTTTTCGTCTTCAAATGGAGTTAAGTCTTTACTATATTGATTCATTGCACGTAAACTCATACCCATGTTAGAGAATCCACCATCATGGAAGAGTGTTTGCATAGTAACTTTGCGTGTTAAGTCACTAAATAGAGTTACACAATAGTCTGCACAATCGTCAGCAGATGCGTTTCCTAATGGTGACATCTTATCTGCAAAGTCCATCATGTCGTCGATATCTTTAATACCTTTACCTGCTGTTGTTGGAGTTGGCGATTGAGAAATGGTATTAATACGAACATTTTTCTCACGACCATATATATAACCAAAGCTTCTTCCAATACTTTCTAACAAGCTCTTAGCATCTGCCATGTCATTATAACCAAAGAATGTACGATGAGAAGCTACGTAAGTTAATGCAACAACTGAACCATATTCTGCAATTGCATCAAGTTTCTTAGCTGCTTGTAGCATCTTGTGAAATGAGATAGCAGAGATGTCAAGTGTTTTGTTGAGCCAATTATAATCTAAATCGTCATAAGTTCTACGTTTACGAACGTTAGGACTCATACCAATAGAGTGTAAAACAAAGTCTATTTTACCTCCTAATAATTCTTGTGCTTTGGTAAATACGTTTTCTAGATCTTCATAGTTGGTTGCATCTGCAGCAATTACAGGGGCATTAAGTTTCTTAGCAAGCTCGTCCACTTCACCCATTCTAAGTGCCATTTCAGTATTACTTAGTGCTATAGTTGCTCCTTCTTCTACGCATCTTTCTGCTACTTTCCATGCTATTGACATATCGTTCAATGCACCGAAAATAATTCCACGTTTACCTTTTAATAAATTGTATGCCATATTTTTGTATGATAAATAATGGCACAAAAGTACTACTTTTATTGCTCACTTGCAAGAAAAATGTGCTTAAACGATAAAACATGCTTTTATTATCATTGTTATTGCATTTCAAAAGCAATGCAATTGAAGGCTAAAAGCAATGGGTTTGCAAGGCAAAAGAATTGATTTTAGAGGAAGAAAGAAAAGTGATGAGAATAAAAAAAGAAAGAGAAGAATTTACTTTTTCTTCTCTTTCGAATGTTTTAATACGCTATATGCTTTGTAAAGTCCTAGTTCTCCTGCCTTACTTAAACTTGTTGTGGCATCTTGAATGTTGCCTTCTTGCAAGTAAAGTAGACCTCTATTATAATATGCTTCGGCAAGAGATGGCTCTAACTTAATGGCTTTTGTATAATCGTCTATCGCCTTTTTGTTCTCTTTTAGCAACACATATAGGTTGGCTCTGTCGTATAACAAGAACGCATTTTTAGGATGAATGTCCACCGCTTTATCGAAGAATGATAGTGCTTTTGAGGCTTGTAAACGTGTGTCTACACCCTTTGTGGCATTAAATCCGTTAAGGTTTGTTTGGCAAACTGCCAACTGCCAATAGGCTAACCAATTTAAACTGTCTGCCTGAACGATGGTTGTTAGGTCGTTAATGGCAGCTTCGGGGTTTTGAAGCACACTGTGTGCAATGGCTCTTTGGAACAATTTTGGCAACAAACTACGCTCGTCTCGGGTGCTATCTATTTGCAAAGACAAGTTATCTACCAATCCAAAATAAGTCTTCGAACTCTTCTCTGTCAATGCCATAGCATTGCAGGTGAGTTGCAGTCGTTGCTCATTTTGGTGAGGAGCGTTGAGCTGTTCCAACTCAACGACAAAAGGAGTGAATGCCTTTACACCATTATTATAAGGCAGATAAGATATCTCGAACATCGGCATAAATGCCAAATCGGTCTTCTTGTTTTGCACCTTTCCACGATATTCGCTATCGTATTCTCGTTCAACAGTATTCTCGTCTTCCACAACAAGTTGGTTATACTTCTCTAAGTCGATTTCATTTCGCTTACGAGTAGCTTTTAATTTCGCAGAACTCCATCGTTGTTGAATGCCCAAATGCTTGTTCATCTGAGCCTTGAAAATCTTAAATTCGTCGAGTTCTGCAAGGTTTGTCATACCAAGTCGACGATAACAGCGAGCACGATAGGCAAGTCCTGTCCAGAAATTAGGGAACTGATTTATTACAGTGGTATAGTCTTTAATTGCCTTTCTCAAGTCTCCAGTCTTGTCTAAGAGTACTGCTCGGTTGAAAATTGCAAGAATATTATTGGGTTCTATACTTATAACATAATCAAAATCGAGTATCGCTCGGTTGTCATCTCCTAGTTGCATGCGAAGCAATCCTCGGTTATAATGTGCCAAGAAGTTATCGGGTTGTAACTCAAGTGCCTTATCATAATCGTCCATTGCACCACGAAGATTGTTGATATTGATGCGTGCAAGGGCTCGATTAACATATAAAGTGGCATTCTGAGGCTTGAGATGTATCGACTTAGAAAGGGCTTTATCTGCTTCTTTCCACTGCCTTCTAGATAACGAGATATAGGCTTTTGTAAGCCAACTAGAAGCGTCGAAAGCATCGAGTTCAAGACTCTTATCGAGCCACTTCTCGGCTTTTAGAGTGTCTTTCTTATTGAGATAGATCTCAGCTTTTAACGAATAAGTGGTTGCAACCTTTGGCCATTGCTTCGATATAGAATCGGTTTGTAACAGAGCCTCGTCGTATTGTTTATCGTTTACAAGGCATATTGCACGATTCATCCAATAGTTTTTGTTTCTATTGTCGATCGAAATGGCTTTATTATAGTCTGCAATTGCTTCTTTATACTTGGCTTGTCGAATTCGAGTTATCGCTCTTAAGTCATACATTCCATCGATATATGGATTCAATTTGATGGCTTCTGTGATGTCGTTTTCAGCCCCCACATTATCGTCTAGATAATATTTTGCGATCGCTCTATCATACCATGGAACGTAAAGATGAGGTTTAAGAGCTATAACTCTGTTGAAATATTGAATGGCAGGCACATAGTCTTCGTAGTGAAGAGCAATCTCTCCACTTGTTATTAGGCGATTGATATTGAATTGTGCATAGTTTTTTAAGGTTGTAATACACAATAAAATAAGGAAAAAGACTTTGCGTATTGCCATTGAATAACTATTTATCGTTGTGCAACTTTAGTTCGATATGCGGCACGATATTTACCTTTACTCATGGCTGTGAGCTTGTTTTTTACAAGTTGTTTGCGTAAAGGTGAAATTCTATCTGTGAACAAAACTCCATCAAGATGGTCGAACTCGTGTTGCATTACACGTGCAAGATAACCTTCAATCCATTCATCGTGCTCATTAAACTCCTCGTCCATCCACTTCACATGTATTCTTGTTCTACGGTCAACATTCTCGTGTATGCCTGGAATAGACAAGCACCCCTCTTCCGAAGTCAGCATTTCACTCTCTTCATCTACCTCTAAAATGTGTGGATTGATAAAAGCTTTGCGGAACCCTTTGTATTCAGGATAGTGCTCACTAAGCACATCTAGGTCGATAACTGACAAGCGAATGCTACGTCCAATCTGTGGAGCTGCAAGACCAATGCCATCTGCATTATCCATAGTTTCAAACATATTCGCTATCAATTCTTTTAACTCAGGATAATCAGGAGTGATGTCTTGGGCAACTTTTCTTAGCACTGGTTGTCCATAAACATATATGGGTAATATCATATTCTATTTGTTTTAATTTGTTTATCGGCGGTGTTCTAGATAGTCTTGCAATATAATTGTTGCACTAATCTTATCTACAAGGGCTTTATCTTGCCTTGCTTTCTTTTTTAAACCGCCATCAATCATTGCCCGATGAGCCAATACCGAGGTAAAACGCTCATCATAATACTCGATAGGAACATTGGGTTGATGCTTTTTCCAACGTGCAACAAAAGGCTCAATACGCTTCATATTTTCGCTAGGAAGACCGTTTGTTTGTCGAGGGAGACCTATTATTATTCTTTCAACAGGCTCTTTTTCGATATAAGCACATAAGAACTCGTACAGCATATGCGTGGGGATGGTATCTAATCCATTAGCAATAAGCTGTAAAGTGTCGGTGACTGCCAAGCCAGTTCGTTTCTGACCATAGTCTATTGCGAGTATTCGTGACAATGTATTTCTTTTGAATTATGCTGTAATATGTCGTAATTTGAAATATAAGTATTAACGAACTTCGACATAATAAGTAAAATAGAGCGGTTCGACACATCACAAAGCAACACGCCAAACCGCCAATATATTCTTTAAACTACTTATTTCTTATTGTTTAAACAATAACCATGCATCTGGATAAGTTGCACGGAATTGGTCTCTTGAACGCACTGCATCGGCTTTATTATCGAATGTTGAAGAGATAACACGATACATATTGCGATCTTGATTGAAGCCTAATTGAGCATCATAACCAGAAGAACGAAGTCTATTTAACAAGCCTTCTGCATTTGCTTTCAATGAGAATGAACCCACAACTACGCTAAAATTCTTTAAACCAGCACCATTAAGCACTGTTACACGCTCTGTTCTTACAGGAACATTGTCAGTATTTGCAACCACAGTTGTTTGTGTTGCAGGTTGTTCTACCACTGGAGTTACCACTGGAGTATCGTTATTATATGAACTATTATTTTGAGCTTGCTCTTGCGCTTTTGCCTTTTCGTAAGCTTTTTTATATGCACTTTCACTTGATTTACAACTTGAAAGAGCTAAAACAGCGCATAACCCAGCGCAAAAGAGGATATTCTTCTTCATAATCTTTTTATCTCATTTAAATTAATAATGTCATTTTTACTCTCTTGCGAAAGTACAAAATATATAATAAAACACTGAATGATAACTGCATAAAGTTTGTTAAACAACAATAAATTGCTATGTTTCTAATGAAAAAACTTACATTTTCAGACCTATTAAACGCTTTATTTTTGTATCTTTGCGTTATAAGCATAACAAAGAAAAGTTCAATTTAAACAGAAAAAGGATATGAAAACATTAGGTTATTTATGTGCTTTCCTTGGCGGAGCCATTGCAGGTACAGCATTAGGTTTATTAGTTGCTCCTGAAAAAGGTACAGATACTCGCTCTAAACTTACAGGAGCTGTAGAAGATTTTTTAGACAAACACAATATTAAACTTACACGTAAACAAGTAGAAGACTTAGTAGACGACATTAAAGATGCCGCTCCAGAAGATCTTATAGGATAATTAAAGCATGTTCTCTAACGACCAAAATATAGAAACAATAGCACAACTTGTTGAGATATTAAAACGGTATCTCAGCACAAAAAGTGATTTATGGCGTATTGACATCACCGAAAAAGTCGTGAAATTATTCACAGCCATGGCGATGATCTTTATTCTTTCGTTTATATTAGTGCTTGTTCTTATCTATCTTTCGTTCACCATTGCTTATGCACTTTCAACATTTATAGGATTGAGTTTTGCTTTCTTAAGTGTTACAAGCGTGTATATCTTGATTTTCTTACTATGCATTGTTAATAGAAAAAGATGGATAGAGCGTCCCTTAGTGAGGTTTTTAGCTGAGTTATTAATTGATAGATAATATCAAAAACAACAAAAAATGGACACGAAGACAAAACAATACAACTCATTAAACGATTTAGAAGTATATAAAGACACGCTCCAGAAGCAATTAGAAGCCGACGAAAAAGAAATGAAACGCTTATGGAATGGTCTGTTTAAACCTGAGAAATCGGGACCCAAAACACCAACACAACGTATTCAAAGCGCAATATCGTTAGGAACAGGCATTGTAGATGGTCTTATTCTTGGTTGGAAATTATACCGAAAATTCAAGAAATAAAGATGCTATCTAATAAGTTATAACAACTTATTTCATTCTATTTAAAAGACAACGACCAGTATTTGCACCGCAAAGCTGGTCGTTTTTTATCGCTCCCCCACTCTCTTTCGACTTCCGTCTGTGTCTAAATCTTAATAAATAGCAATGCTTTTAGAAAGAAAAAGCATTGCTATTACAAGATAAAAGCACTACTATTAAGATGCAAAAGCAATATGTTTGCATTTCATCTCATCATGAAGAGGTTTTATAAACGGTCCTTTCTTCTATTTATAAGTAAAGTTTTAAATTGCTTTCCCACTTTCACTTCTATCTAATTCGATTTCTCTTCTATTTAAGAAGAAAGACTTATTCAAACACAAAAAACTTTATTTTAGACATAAAAAAAAGACCAACCAAGTACTAACTCGAATGATCTTATATTATTATAGCTTATTTATTCTTTTTTTATAGAGCAGTAAATGCAGCAATAAAGCCAAATACTACACCTGGAAAATTGGCAATAGCAACAGGTAAATCACGTTCTTTTTTGAACAAACCATAAGCTACCCAAAGCGTACAGTTAACACCAGCCATAAATGGTTGAATAAAACTTCCTTTGTTTCCTGCAAGATTTTGCTGTATTTGTGGAAAGTAAAAAACATACATAAGTACTGCTGTCACCATTCCAACCCAACCTAATAAACCAAAAAACTTTTCTTGTGTCATCTTCTTAAACATTTACATTGTTTATATTTTTGTCATCCTTTTTCTCTTAAAACAACGGCTTTCTCTTCTATTTTTACATATATCAAAAGCTAAAAATCTAAATTAATCCGCCGTTGTTGCAGTTACGAAGTTACAACACTCAAATAAAATACGCAAGAGTTTGCTTGTTATTTATTACTTTAAACACCCAAAATATAACAAACAATAATCTATGTCAACCAAAAAGGACGCACAGTTAGCTTCAAATTCTAACCATGCGTCCCTTTATTTCTTATTAATTTGCATATAAGTCTCTCAATATCTGCTTCGCTATATGAGGTCTATAATGCACTTTATCATAAAAGTTTTCTTTCTTTTCAAGATCTTTATGCGCTGGAACATTATAGTTCACCACATTCTTATCACCAAATATTTTTCGCAAAATGGCATCATCTTTAGGATTCATATAACCCGTTTCAAGATTCGGTCCAATAGCAATTTTCAAGTTGGTGTTATGGCGTTGCGCTATAGCTTTCACACGTTTAAACAACGCTATCTGTGATTCTTCAAATAAAGCAGGCATTGTTTTGCGAGGCATCGCGTCCCAACCAGCAAATTGTTCTTGTCTTTCTTTATAGAAAACAGATTCTCCTTTAAAATTAATTTCCTGTTCCTTTGCACGTATTCCTACAGCATCATTCGTATAATGGTCTACAAAACACTTATTATCATTTAAATAAAGTTTAGTCGCATCATTTGATATTCCAAAGAAATTATGCTTTATATAGGCTGAAAGAAATGGTATATCAAAGAATGCTTTCAAATAATCTATATTTAAAGATATCATAGATTTTCCTGAAACTTCTGTTGGAAGTGCATGCAAAACTCCTGCTTCCTCTTTGTCAACTGCTAAAAGAATAGGCTCTGACACGATAAGAACATTATTTATTTCTTGATGTGGTTGCTTTTCTAAAGCTTCCAACATCTCAACCAATTCATACAGACTATTATTATTAGAGGTTAGTCTTATTACGCTTCCTTTTATATGTTCTCGCCAATAATTACTCTGGAATGCAGCTGTACAAGAAGCCCCTAATATAAACGAATCATAGTGTTTTGAAGGATTATTCTTTTTAAATTTCAACCAACTTATATGCCCAATATTACTCAACACAAATTCAGGACAATCGTAATCATCATACTCTCTTAATATCATAAAAGGGTCTTTTACAATGTAAATACCAATAAGTGCAATAAAAGGGATTGCTAAAAACAGACTTTTAATTAAGAGAATATACTTAAAATCTTGTTTCTTTTTCATTAGAATTGCACGTAAATAAAGTTTTCAACACCAAAAGAACCGAATCTAAAAATGGTGATTACAATTGCGAAATAAATGATCCAACGCCATATTGGCGATATTGTTCGAAGAGAAGTTATAAGATCTTTCTTGGCATTAAAATGGTCGAGAAGGAACATTATCACAACAGCGATACCAAAAGCAATCCACTCTTTGTCGTCAAGTCCAAGCTTTAATTCCTTGATATTCGCACCTGATATGTTGAAAGCGTGAGTATAAACATACAACACTTTACTAACATCAACAATGCGAAAGAAGAGCAATGAGAGGGCAAAGAAGAAGTAGGTACGCACTACCATCACCGTTTTAAAGAGGGCACTTGGCACTTTTTGCTGAATAGCAGCACGAGGCTTCTCTGTGAAACGCTCCCACATAATGAGCAATCCTTGTATCAATCCATAGATAGCGAAAGCCCAACCAGCACCATGCCACACACCAATTACCACGAAAGTAACGAGCAACGAGAAATAAACTCCCCATTCTTTTAGTCGTCTTAGCGATGCTGAAAGCGTCATAAATACATAGTCTCTCACCCAGAAAGATAGAGATTGGTGCCATCTTCTCCACAATTCGCCTGTTGTAAGCGATGAAAATGGACGATCGAAGTTAGGAGATAGCTTGAAACCAAACATTCTTCCGAATCCTAAAGCCATAAGAGTGTAACCTGCAAAGTCTGCATATAGCTGAATAGGATATAGCAATGTACCTACAAAGAGTTGTAAATTAGTAGCCGCATGCACATCATTCATAATGCTATCTACTGAAGGTGAGATCTTATCTGCAATCATTAGCTTTAAGAATGCACCCCAAGCTACTGTCAACATGCCTCGAACTATGTTTTCATAATCAAACTTTCGGGCTTGTTTCACCTGTGGTAGGAAGTCGTATCCACGCTCAATAGGTCCTGAAAGGAATTTCATAAAGAGCAACATATACACACTAAAGTCGAAAATATCGTCTTCAGGTTCTTCTTCCCAATAGGTTTCTATAAGGTAAGAGATGGCTTGAAAGGTATAAAAAGAAATGCCTAGTGGGAACAAGTCGATACTATAACGAGTGTAAAGCCATATTCCTACCAGCATAGAAATACCCAAAGCAAGTAGATAAGGAGCCTTTTTTGTTTCTAAACTCTTATGAATCCACTTACCCATATAGAAGGTTAAAAGTGTTATTCCGATTGCAGACACAAGGTATTGCCAATGGTAAAAGCCCACAAAAACAATACTGGTAGCAAGTAAAATAAATCGTTGCCAGTTCTTATTTTCTCTTATATAATATAAAATAAAAGAAATAATAAGGGTACAAGAAAATGGTATGGATAGAAATTCCATTATGCTTTATTTTATTATTGAATATTTATTTGTGATGAGATTACAGCTTAATATTCTGAGGTTTCATTGTTTGCAGACAACTCTTGCCTGTCTTTCACAATGCACTCTTTATGCTCTTCTAAAAGAATAGCTTTTAGAGTGGGTAATAAAAGGAATGCTTTTGCCCTGCAATAACAATGCTATTAGATAGAAAAAGGAATGCTTTTAGCATGCAATTTCTATCTAATTACTAAGGGTTATGATATTAACCGATTTTCTCTAGAACCTTATTGCAAAGATCGCCTACGTTCTTCATCTTGATGATGTCACGTAGTTTGAAGCTCACACCAAAATGTTTTTCGATTTCATCTATAATCATTACGTTTGTAACAGAATCCCAACCATCTACATCATTAGCTGTTGTTTCTGCTGTTAATGTGATTGAATCGTTCTTTAATACTGTTCTAAAAATTGAATGCAAAGCATCCATTAGTTCATTCTGTGTCATCGTTTTTATATTATTTATTTGGAATTATTTTGAATATTACTATGCTTTGGAATAAGAAGGTATAGAATTTAGCTCTCACTCTTAATTCTTTTGAGCAATTGCTTGCGGTCTATTTTATTGCTAATGTTTAGAGGGAATTTTGCAACTGCATGCACTTTGGCAGGTATCATGTAGTGAGGAAGAAGCTTTTTGAAATGACTCATCAATCCTTCTTCATCGTTGAGCGTTGCAGTTTCTATCACAATATGAATAAAACAGTTGTTATCTCCATCGTAAAGAGGCAGTGCTACCACTGCAAACTCTTCATTATAGAAGCTACGAGCAACGTGTTCGATCTCTCCAAGCTCTATTCTAAAGCCTTGAATCTTTATCTGTGAGTCTTTTCTTCCATAATAACCGATGTCGCCTTCATCATCAATTGCGCAGACGTCTCCTGTTCTATAGAATCGTTTTCCATCATGTTCAAAGAACGCTTGTTTGTTCTTTTCCTCGTCTTTCCAATATCCTTTGGTCAAACAAGAACCTGCTAAGCACATTTCTCCTTTGGTATTATTGGGCAATAGCTTTGTATCATCGTCTACAAAGATTACTTCTGTACCCTTCATTGCAAAGCCAATGCTAAGTGTTCCGTTTGTTTCTTTGTTTTGTTCATCACGCTTATAGAGATAAGCAGTGCAGTATATGGTGTTTTCTGTTGGTCCATAAAGGTTCCATATTTGCGCATTTGGAACACATTTGCTCCACTCTCGTGTGTCATCAGTGGGCAAAGCCTCTCCTGCAAAGAAGCAATAACGCATCTCTGGTTGTTCTATTTCATCCATATAAGGGCGCAAATAGTGGATAACAGATGGCACTAGCGACACCATTGTTAGTCTATGATCATCTAAAAGTTCAAACACTGCTTGATATTTAATACGTTCATACGAAACAGTGTAGGTGCAAGCACCACCTAAGATGGGTATTAAATAAGATTGAACAGACATATCGAAGGTTAAATCAAACATCTGTAAGCAACGATCTTCGGGTGTTGCAACAAAGCCTAAGCTATGAAAAGAGTCTACAAAAGCGGCAACATTACTTCGCATAATCTGCACTCCTTTAGGGCGACCTGTACTTCCTGAGGTAAAAAGAATGTAAGCCAAATCGCTCTCTTCGGCAACTTTTGGAGCCTCAAGAACATAGTCTTTGGGTCCTTCTAATGAGGTATTTACCACAGGAATATCACTATAACGAGTGTTTTTACTTGAATCTAACACCGCAGTCATACCCACTTGTTGAATAATATCTAAGCATCTTTCGAGTGGTTGACCAGGATGTAAGGGTACATAAGCCTTGCCTTCGAGCCACAATGCATAAATAGATGCATAGGTATAGATATCGTCGTTAGCAACAAGTCCTACGTTTTTATCGCTTACATTAGCAAGTAGTGTTCTTATTTTCGCTACCTCTTGAGCTAAGCGTTCATAGGTAAAAAACTCTTCTTTAATGCAATATGCATTGCAATGATGCCTTTGCGTCAAAGAAAAAAGTAATGGTTCTAAAACTATATTCTTAAAATTCATATCTTCTGTTCTATAGTATTTGATATTTAGTATATTTCATTTTAATGAGCACAAGTTAAGGAATAAAGAACAATTATATGGTAAATATTTCTTAGCACAATAATATTCTTACGTCAGTTTCGTTCTATATCTATTTGTATTTTACTCCCTTTATCACCCACTTAGTTGGTTTTATCATTGCGATATAACTCATATAACATCTTTTCTGCAACCTTTGTGTTATAGTGAGCAGAGTCATAAAAATACGAATAATGAGCGTATTCGCTGTGAGCTGCATCGTTATAATTGAGCACATTGTTTTCTCCAAAGATTTGCTTCAATAGCTTTACATCTGCAGAATTTACATATCCAGGTTTAAAATCTGGTCCTATTGCAATTTTCACATTAGTATTATGCTTCTTACAAATACGTTGAATTTGTAGTAAACACTCTTTTTGTGGAGCTTTAATAATGGGGGGGCGCACATAAGCCGTTTCTAAATTAGCACGCAATTTTTTCCATTCTTCAGTTTGATAGTATTGCTCTCCAAGCGAATCAATCTTATTTTGAATATGCAATATTTCATCATTTGTATAACGGGTGCGACTCTGTCCTACATTATTAATAATACGATTCATGCTATTATCGTATTTCTTTTTAAAGAGATAGGTCATGTATGCAGTGAAAAAGTCTTTTCGAAAGAACCCTTGCAAGAATGTTGTTTGATAATAAGCTATACTTCTTCCACTCACTTCTGGAGGCATAATATGCATCACTCCTCGTTGTTCTACAGTGAGATTAAGTAGCACTGGTTCTGCAACGATTAAGAGATTCTTAATAGGTTGATTGGGTTGACGATCTAAAGCCTCTAACTTTAACAACAAATCGCCTAACCCTTCACTATTACTAAAAAAGCGAAAAGGACTTCCTTTGATATATTTCTTCCATTCAGAGGTTTGAAATGCCATAGTACAAGACGATCCCATAATGAACGAATCATAATGCATTGTGTCTCGATAGCTTTTATATTTATACCAAGCAATTGGTCCTTCACTCTGTATCATCACAGTAGGATGATCATAATCATCATAATGTTTAATCACCATAAAAGGGTCGGTATAAACATAAATACCTAAACATACAATGAAAGGAAATGCAAGTAATAAAACTTTTATATATAAAGAAGAAAGCGTTTTCTTTAAAATCATATTGTATTTATATTATAAGGAATATACGTTTTCAATATGCAAAGGAAGTATTTTTAACGTAAAGAACCAAATAATAGGTTTCTATTTTGAGATAATTTAATAGTTATAGGGTGAAAGAAAAGGCGATAGCAAATCCTTTATATTCCTTTTGGAGCCAGTTTCATCCATCTTCCTTTACTTAAACGCAACAAAAACATTAACCCTCTAAAGGTTAATTCGATAGACATTGCAATCCAAACACCTTTCAAACCATATATTGGTGCAAGACAAGCAGCAAGGGTTAAACGTACACCCCACATACTAAATAGGTTCATTATTGCTGGCTTCAAAGTATCACCAACACCTACACACACGCTATTTCCTACTATTGAAGCAGCAAACATAATTTCGGCTACAGATGCAATGCGAAGAGATTGTATTCCAAGTTCACGAATTTCGGGCACTGGAGACATGAAACCAATCATCTCAGGAGCGAACATAAACATAATGAAGCCCATAAAAGCCATTACAATCATACCTAATGTAACTGTAATTCGGGCAAAGCTACGGCACAATTGATATTGTCCAGCACCATAACTCTGTCCCACCAAGGTTGTAGCAGCTTCTCCAATACCAAGCCCTGGCATATAACATAAACTCTCTGCTGCTATAGCAAAGGTATGAGCCGCTATGGCAAAGTTACCTAAAGGAGCCACAATCATTGTACTAACTATCTGTGCAGAGGTCATAAGTATATATTGAGCCGCAACTGGAGTACTTATTTTCAATGCCTGTTTGATATACAACCTGCGCCACACAAAACGTTCTTTACGTTTTTTTACAGCAAGTATTGAAGAACGAAAAAATGTGAACCAAGTTTCACTACTTGCAGCTATGACAATAGAAAGCAGTGTTCCGAGAGCCGCACCCGCTACTCCCATCTTAAAAATAAAGATAAAGATATAGTTAAAAATAACGTCGCACACACACATCATTACACTAATGACACTTGGAACAACCATATTTCCTGTACTTTTTAATAAATTTGTAGAGAGAACTCCTAATTGAAGAAAGGGCAAAGCCAATGTATAAATCATAAAATACTTGCTTGCATCGCTTGAAATATCACTTCCACCTCCCAACCAAAAAGGCAAATGGGATGATATGCCAACACCTATTAGAGTTACAACAATACTTAATAAGAATGTTACCACAATACCATGACGTGCAACTTGACGTGCTTTCTCAAAGTCGCTAGACCCAACAAAGTGAGCAACTTGCACTGAAAAGCCGAGTGCTGCAGCCGTTGTTATTCCGCTATAAAGCCACGAAGGAGCTTGCATAAGACCCACTGCTGCCGACGCTTTGGCTCCTAATGCACCCACCATAGCAGTGTCTATATAAAACATTAATACGTTTGTTATCTGTGCAAGTATGCTTGGTACACTTAAACTAACAACTAAATTTATTTTATCGGTTTGCGAAAGTATTTTTCCTTCACGCACAGAAGCGAGTAGAGCATCATTCTTTCCTCTATTAAACATAACATTATATTGTTATTACTAGTTTATTTTTTTGTTTAATATTATAGCAAAAGCAGGTGTCTTGATTTAGAAATATATTCTGCTAACGCTGTATATAGATTTATATAGAATAGTTATATAAGAAAAAAACGATACCCATCACTCTGGATATCGCATCTCTCAACTATTTCTAAAATACCTCTTCAAGGTTGTTATGATATTCTTATATCTCTAGAACAATGAAAACATCTTTCTTTACATGCTCTATTTTAACACCTCCGTGGCACTATTATGATTAAAACAACACTGTTTAACACAGTGAGAAAGTATTATCTTTCTTTTTTTTATAATCCTGGTTTCCCGTTACTTTCTTTCTGCAACCTTTTAATTATGTCTTTTCAATTACTTTCTACCTATTTTGCTCTGTTTTATCATCGTTTCATTTCTTCTTTCTTTTTATCAATGTTTCATATCCGTTGAAAAGCAATCTATTTTACTTATTGAAACTAACCTAACTTAATCTACCTAAACAATCTTAAAACTTTAAACCTAATTACTAAATGAAACTATTTTATGTATCATTATAATGCCTCACGGCATTTTTGTTAACCTCTAAATACAATTCTTATTTACCAAGACTTCAAATCTATTGGCAATATTACTAACCTTTTGATGATGCAAAGTTAAGAATGTTTGCGCACACAACAAAGAGTATTTCCGCTTTTTTTTCATTAAAACCCATTCTTTTGACGTATATCAAAACTTTACATTCAAAACTAAAAGATTTTACTATTAATCTAATTCTAAAATAAAAAACAAAACCACTTAGAAACTATTTGAATTTAATATTATAGTAAGCCAAAATTAAAAGCAATGTTATTACATTATAAAAGCACTTCTTTTTATACACAAAAGCTATGCTATTATAACATAAAAGCATAGCTTTGGGAGCACAAAGAAAGAAACGATGATTTATTGAAGAATGATGATTTTAAATAAAGAGCAAATTTAAACTTTTCTTTAAACGAGCAGAATAATCTATTGTTGGTTTCAACTTTATCTATTAAGAGATTACAGATATAAAACTTTCTGCTAAATTTTCATTCATAATAAAATATTATTCCAAATAGAAACGCAAAAGAGAGTCTTCTCACACCTTATGATTATAGTGCAAAGAGACCCTCTTTCTACCTTATTATATTATATAGTATTACTGAATACTTTTCGTTGGATTGATTTCTTGCAGTGTTATATCGTATATAATTGTACTACCATTTGGAATCCCAATTGCCGATGTTGCAATGGCTGCAAAGCCCAAATTTTCAGGTATGTATACTTCCCATCTATCACCAACTACCATTTGCTGTATAGCTGTTGAATAACCTTCTGGTAAAGCTACACGTGTATTTTTATTTGAAATGATTGTTCCTACAACTGGAAGAATAACAGAACCATTTGTTTGTGCGTTATAACCACCTAAGTAGGTTTGCATAAATGCAAATCCATTTGGATAAGTTGTTGATGGAAGAAGACGTGCCCTATAAGCCACCAACACACTGTCGGTAGACAAAGGATGTTGTGTTGCAGTTCCACTTTTAAGCACTTTCACCACAACTTGCTCATCATCTGCCGCCTTATAATTGGCATCTGCCCCAGGAAGAGTCCAACTTCTGAATATCTTCCATGTATTATCTCCACTTGCAATGCTTGTCTTTGCCTGAGAAAGAGTCTTACTAAAGAAAGCTTTATTAGTAGCTTGCCAGTTAGGAAATTCTTCCTTTTCTACAATGTCATTTGAACAACTGATAGCAAATAAACATGCTACAAAAAATAACAAACTATATAATAAGGTGTACTTCTTCATTTCTTGTATTCTTTTTTATGAGCAAATAATACTCGCTTTATGGTTATTTTACAATAAAGTTTCTGCCATGTCAACACGCCTTATGCTATAATATCTTTAAAACGCAACAGAACATTACTAAAAACTTTAACGAATTATATTTCGAAGCAAAGTTAAGTATAAAGAATTAAAAAACGAACTTTTATCACCTTTTTATCTATAAGAAAGGGTTTTTTATGCTCTTTTAATGCATCTGAAATACATAAAAAGATAAATATCTTACATTTTACAACTTTTCTACGGTCTTTATTCCCACTATAATAAAAGCTCTTCCTAAAAAAAGCTACCTTTGCACACAAAACATACATTTATATTAATTCAAGAATAAATGAAAAGACTTATCAACACCCCTTATATGGGACTATTTATTGTGGCTTTACTTGCCTTAGGCATCACTTTCTTGGCACAATTACCTTTTTTTGAAAGCATAAAACTTAGTGCAATTGCCCTCGGTGTAGTTGTGGGTATGCTGTTAGCCAATAGTGTTCGTCCTCTATTTCCAAAGGAATGGGATGGTGGTTTGGCGTTAGCAAGTAAACATTTCTTACGCACTGGTATTGTTCTTTATGGTTTTAAGCTCACTCTCAATGCCTTATTTGTGATGGGAGCCAAAGCTGTTGCAATTGATTGCATTATTGTTTGTGGCACACTCTTATTGGGTAATGCCCTTGGACGCTGGCTAAAACTAGACAAAGACGAGCGTTTGCTCATCTCTTCTGGTAGTGCTATCTGTGGAGCCGCAGCGGTTTTGGCTACAGAACCTGTACTTCAAGCTCCCAAACACAAAACGGTTGTAGCCATTGCAACGGTGGTTTTATTTGGAACTTTATCTATGTTCCTCTACCCTTTGCTTTATAGGATGGGATTATTTCATAGCTTTTCTGCCGAAGCCATTGGTGTTTACACTGGCTCTACCATACACGAAGTGGCGCATGTGCTAGGTGCAGGTACGGCGATGACACCCGCAATTACGGCAACGGCAACGATAACAAAAATGATCAGAGTAATGATGTTGGCACCTGTGCTATTATGCTTGAGCATAATAGTGCGCTCTGGTAGTTCTATTGCCAAAGGAAATAGCTTGAAAAGCATCACAATTCCTTGGTTTGCCTTTTATTTTATGGGTATTATTGTGCTCAACTCAATATTAACATCGCTATCTACTTCAGGTGGTTGGAATGGTATATATACTGAAGTCACAAAGATTATCAATCTTATTGGCTCCTTTGCACTTACAATGGCTATGACTTCTATTGGTTTAGATGCTACCTTTGCTAAGTTTAAGCAATCGGGCTTACGTCCTTTCCTTTTGGCTTTCTTCCTTTACATCTGGCTTGTTTTAGGCGGAAACTTTTTAATTCGATTGTTCTATTAATTCCTATTCAATCGAGATAAATATCAGAAAGGGAATGAAAGCTATTCCCCCTTAAAAGAGATAGCAATAAAAAAGCTAAACTCTTACATTATGATAAGATCTGAGAGGAATTCACTCCTACTTGCTTGTTCTTATCTTCCTATGTAAAAGTTTAGCTTTTATTCTTTATAAGGGCAATGCCCAAAGGGTTCTATCTCTTCAATTATAGTTTCCTTTCAACTTACCTTTGCTTTTTAAGGCGATTGCTATCCGTCTAAAAAAGAGCAAAAAAATAAACCAAAGCCATAGTGGCAATGGTTTATTTTTTTATTTATTGTAATTTCTTTAGCAAGCTAACGATGCTCACTTTGTCTTCAATTATATTGCGAAGTTCTGAAATATCAACACGTTCCTGCTCCATTGTATCTCTGAAACGCAAAGTAACTTTGTTGTCTTTCAATGTGTCGTGGTCTACAGTTACACAATAAGGAGTACCTATTGCGTCGTGACGACGATAGCGTTTTCCTATTGAATCTTTTTCTTCGTAATGGCAATTGAAGTGGAATTTCAAGCTATCAACAATCTCACGAGCCTTTTCTGGCAAGCCATCTTTCTTCACTAGAGGCATCACACACAACTTAACTGGAGCCAATGCAGCAGGAAGTTTCAGTACAACACGTGTTTCTCCATTTTCTAATGTCTCCTCTGTATAAGCGTGACACATGATTGAAAGGAACATACGGTCAACACCAATAGATGTCTCTATCACGTAAGGTACATAGCTTTCGTTGGTTTGTGGATCAAAATATTTAATTGATTTACCACTGAATTTCTCGTGTTGTGAAAGGTCAAAGTTGGTTCTTGAGTGGACACCTTCAACTTCTTTGAAACCAAATGGCATCTTAAATTCAACGTCAGTAGCGGCATTTGCATAGTGAGCAAGCTTCTCATGATCGTGGAAACGATAGTTTTCTGCACCAAAACCAAGTGCTTGATGCCACTTCATTCTTAGCTCTTTCCACTTATTAAAGTGCTCTAATTCAGTGCCAGGACTAACGAAATATTGCATTTCCATTTGTTCAAACTCACGCATTCTGAAGATGAATTGACGTGCAACGATTTCGTTTCGGAATGCTTTACCTATTTGAGCAATACCAAATGGCAATTTCATTCTACCTGTTTTTTGTACGTTTAGGTAGTTAACAAAGATACCTTGAGCTGTTTCTGGACGCAAATATATCTTGTTTGCAGCATCTGAAACTGAACCCATCTCAGTAGAGAACATAAGGTTAAACTGACGTACATCGGTCCAGTTCTTTGTTCCACTAATTGGATCTACAATCTCTTCATCAATGATAATCTGCTTAAGTTCTTCTAAATTAGATGCCTGCATAGCCTCAGCATAGCGTGTATGAAGAGCGGTTTTCTTCTCGTTTAATTCCAACACACGTGCATTTGTTTCTAAGAACTTCTCTTTATCGAAGCTTTCTCCAAAGCGTTTAGCCGCCTTAGCCACTTCTTTATCAATCTTTTCTTCGTACTTTGCAATTTGATCTTCAATCAAAACGTCTGCACGATAGCGTTTCTTTGAGTCTTTATTATCAATCAAAGGGTCGTTAAATGCATCGACATGCCCTGATGCTTTCCATATAGTTGGGTGCATAAAGATAGCCGAGTCGATTCCAACAATATTCTCATGAAGGAGCACCATGCTCTTCCACCAATATTCTTTGATATTGTTTTTAAGTTCAACTCCATTCTGTCCATAGTCATATACGGCTCCTAAACCATCGTAAATATCACTACTTGGAAAAACAAAACCATATTCTTTACAGTGCGAAATAATCTTCTTGAAAATATCTTCTTGTGCCATTGTAATTCTAAAAATTAAATTATTGGGCAAAGTTAAGCCTTTTTTTCGGATATTCTTTGTATTTTTGCGTTAAATTAGAGTTAACTAATAGCTTTTCATTTTTAGCATGAGTAATAATAAAGACGATATCAACAATAGCGAGAATCAAGAAGAACTAATAAACAACGAGAGTCATTCCGACTACACACCAGCGAGCCGTCTTGATGCATCAGCAGTGCATCACCTCAGCGGAATGTATCAAGGTTGGTTCTTAGCTTATGCTTCTTATGTTATATTAGAACGTGCCGTGCCACACATTGAAGATGGACTTAAACCCGTTCAACGTCGTATTTTGCACTCTATGAAGCGCATGGACGACGGAAGATATAACAAAGTGGCTAACATTGTTGGTCATACTATGCAGTTTCACCCACATGGTGATGCCTCAATTGGCGACGCTTTGGTACAAATGGGACAGAAAAACCTGCTCATTGACATGCAAGGTAACTGGGGAAACATACTCACTGGCGACCGAGCTGCTGCGCCTCGTTACATTGAAGCACGTCTTTCTCAATTTGCTTTAGATGTTGTTTTTAACCCTAAAACAACCAATTGGCAACTAAGTTATGATGGAAGAAATCAAGAACCCATCACGCTTCCTGCTAAATTCCCACTTCTTTTGGCTCAAGGAGCAGAGGGAATTGCGGTCGGTTTGTCATCAAAAATACTCCCACACAACCCCAATGAGATATGCCAAGCGGCTATTTCCTACCTAAGAGGAGAGGAATTTCAACTTTATCCCGACTTTCCCACTGGCGGATCTATAGATGTTAGCAAGTATAATGATGGTCTTCGAGGTGGTAGTGTCAAAGTTCGTGCCAAGATTGAAAAGCTAGATAGCAAAACACTTGTTATACGAGAGATTCCTTATAGCAAAACTACCACATCGCTTATCGACTCTATCTTAAAGGCTATTGACAAGGGAAAGATCAAAGCGAAGAAGGTAGACGACAACACTGCCGCTGAAGTTGAAATTCAAATTCACCTTGCAAGTGGTGTTTCTTCTGACAAAACGATTGACGCTTTATACGCATTTAGCGACTGCGAGGTGAACATTTCGCCCAATTGTTGCGTGATTGAAGAGCAGAAACCACGCTTTATGACCGTGAGCGAGGTGCTTTGTCACAGTGTAGACTCAACGATGGGACTCCTTAGAAAGGAACTACAAATACGTAAAGACGAACTCCTTTCGCAACTATTCTTCGCTTCATTGGAAAGCATCTTCATTGAAGAACGAATCTATAAAGATAAGAAATTTGAGCAAGCAGCTAATGTTGACGCTGCCATTAAGCACATTGATGAACGATTAGAGCCTTTTAAAAAGGACTTTATTCGTGAAATAACCCGTGACGATATCTTGCGTCTTTTGGAAATAAAGATGCAGAGAATATTAAAGTTTAATAAGGAAAAAGCCGAGGAGCTCATTGCTAAAATGAAGCAAGAGATTAAAGATATCGACTATAAACTGGCTCACATGGTAGATGTTACCATTGAGTGGTTCACCTTCTTAAAAGATAAATACGGCAAAGATCATCAGCGTTTAACTGAAATAAGAAACTTTGATACCATCGAAGCAACAAAAGTTGTAGAGGCTAACGAAAAGCTTTACATCAACAGGCAAGATGGTTTTATTGGCACTTCGCTCAAGAAAGACGAGTTTGTTTGTAACTGTTCGGACATAGACGACATCATTATTTTCTACAAAGATGGATTGTACAAGATTATAAAGGTGGCTGAAAAGATTTTCGTTGGTAAGAATGTGCTACACATTCAAGTGTTTAAAAAGAATGATAAGCGCACCATCTACAATGCTGTTTATCGTGATGGCAAGAAGGGTCCCTATTACATTAAACGTTTTAATGTTACTTCTATGACCCGAGAACGTGACTACAACCTCACCAATGGCACCCCTCATTCGAAGGTTGTGTACTTCACTGCAAATCCAAATGGAGAGGCTGAGGTCATCAAAGTTACTTTAGATCCTGCTTCAAAGAAAGGTAATATCTTTATCGAAAAAGATTTCTCTGACATCTTAATCAAAGGAAGAGCTGCCAAAGGAAACCTCTTAACTAAGTTCAACATTCAACGAATTGGATTAAAGAGCCATGGTCATAGCACTTTAGGAGGCAGAAAAGTGTGGTTCGACCCTGATGTTAACCGCCTTAATTACGATGAACACGGAAAACTATTGGGCGAGTTTAATGAAGAAGATTCAATACTTATTGTCCTTGATAATGGCGAGTTCTACATCACCAACTTTGATGCTAACAACCATTACGAAGACAATATTCTTATAATTGAGAAGTGGAACGAACACAAGGTATGGTCGCTTGTGGTGATTGATGCAGATAATAACAATTATCATTACATCAAACGCTTCAACATGGAGGCAACAAAACGACATCAAAACTTTGTTGGAGAGAATCCAAACAACAAGTTAATAGTTCTCACCGACCAAAAAAATCCACGTGTAAAGGTTACTTATGGTGGGGAAGATGCATTCAGAGGAGAGCAAGAAATTGACATAAATGAGTTTATTTCTGTAAAGGGATTTAAGGCAAAAGGAAAACGCATTGCCACTTGGAGAATTGATTCTGTTAAGCTACTTGAGCCGAATTACAATGAAGAAGAGCAAGAAGATGATGCTCTAAACACTGAAGAAATGAACGAACAAGATAGCCTTTCAGAGAATTTAGACCCCGACAAAGGAAAGAGTCAACAAGATGTTATCGATGAAATAACAGGACAACTCAATCTCTTTAATGATGAAGAAAATACTGAAAGCTAATCTTTTCTTGTGTTTTTGCATGCTTTTTTCTAATGCAAAAGCGCAAGAAAAAATATTGAGCATCAACGATTCTACCGCCTTAAATCAACAAAAGCTCATCACCAATGCACGCTCGTTTGCCATTGGAAACATTGAGCTACTAGACACCTATCTATCTAATCAAAAGTATAGAGGAACGGAGTTACGTTTTATTTCACACACCACTCGTGAACGAAGCCATTGCGATTGGAGCACCAACATCATGCACCAAGCTGCCATAGCACACACTCAAAACAAGCAAAAATCAGGTTCTGAGCTTTATGCCATCTATAATTTTGAATGGGGAAAGCTGCATAAATGGACATTTTTAGATAACAACCTTATTATAAGAGGTGGTGGCTTGATTGACTCTTCTCTTGGAGTTATCTACAACACTCGCAACAGTAACAACCCTGCACAAGCTCTTGCAGACCTCAATATCGGTCCTATTGTGGCATGCGCCTATCGCTTTCGTTTTCTACACAAACACGCAATAGCTATAAATTATCAAGCCTTTGCACCATTAGTAGGACTTATGTTTTGCCCAAACTACAGTCAATCCTACTACGAAGCGTTCACACAAGGCAACTACGACCATAACATAGTGTTCACACACCCCATCAACAAGCCATCTCTTCGACAAATATTATCACTCGATTTCATGCTATTCAAAACCCAAGTACGCATTGGTTATGTGGGCAACTATTTGCAATGGCACGTCAATAACATCAAGTCGCACACCTATAGTCATGCTTTCTCAATTGGAATTGTAAAACACTTCAAGTTTATTTCATTGCAACCATGATTTCAAAAATAACATCTCGCATCTGCATTTTGTTGCTTTTATGCTCTTGTTTCGCCTCTTGCATCGACAACAACGAGCCACCTAACACCACAAAGGGCAACTTCGAGGCTTTGTGGAACATCATTAACGAGCATTATTGCTTTTTTGATGAGAAGCAAAAGGAATACGGACTCGATTGGAATGAGGTGTATAAGCGATATGCCCCCACTGCATCTATGCCGCTAACAAAGGCACAAGAGTTTGAACTTCTTAGTAATATGCTATCGGAATTGCGTGATGGTCATGTCAATTTATACAGTGCTTTCGACGTGGGAAGATACTGGGCATGGCGTGAAAACTATCCTTCTAACTTCTCGCAAGAGCTCATCGACGAGTATTTAGGCACGAACTATAAAATTTCGGCAGGCTTTTACTATCGCATCCTCACCGACAACACGGGCTACATACGTTGCGCTTCGTTTGCCAGCAACAAGGGCGAAGGTAATCTTGACCATGTGTTTTTCTATTTATTGGCATGTAAAGGACTGATAATCGACCTTCGAAACAATAGCGGTGGCTTAGTTACTGCAGCCGAACAACTTGGGGCTCGTTTCACTAATAGAAAAGTATTGGTGGGCTATATTCGCCACAAAACAGGCAAGGGACATCGAGATTTCTCTCCACTTCAGGCACAATACCTCACTCCTAGCAATGGCATTAGATGGCAAAAGCCCGTTGTTGTCATCACCAATCGTGGAGTTTACAGTGCAGCCAACGAATTTGTGAAATATATGAAGAGCCTTCCTAACGTTACAATTATAGGTGATAAGACTGGCGGAGGGGCGGGAATGCCTTTCTCTAGCGAGCTTCCTAATGGCTGGTCGGTGCGTTTTTCTGCTATCCCGTCATACGATTCTGAGCAAAAAACTACTGAGTTTGGAATTGAACCACACCACAATGTGAGCCTAAAAATGGAGGATTTGCAACGCAAAAAAGACACTTTAATTGAATTTGCACGTAAAATTATAGCAAAATAATTTGGTAGTTTAATTTTTATACATTACCTTTGCAAACGCAATAAGGGTACTACCTTGCGCTTGTGGCGAAATTGGTAGACGCGCTAGACTTAGGATCTAGTGTTTTGCGACGTGTAGGTTCGAGTCCTATCAAGCGCACAAAAGGTGGTTTTTAACCACCTTTTATTTTTTATATATGATTCTATTCTATCGCAATTGCTATTGAATCGAACTTCAACCCATCATCAACTCATTTTTATTTGATCTGTCCTTAATTGTAAATGTATCTAACTTTTCATTACAAGAAAAAACATTTGCAAGCTATTTGCTATACCCTTATCACAACAAAAGGCAAAAATACATTCCATTTGCCTTACACCTATTATATAATAGGGACACAACACACGCATAAACACAAAAAGAATAGGAAACGACTTAGGTTGTTTCCTATTCCCATTTTTATAATGTTTCTTTTAACTCTATCGATTAATAAGCTGCAGTAAACAAAGTCTTGTGATGTGCTTCTTGCTCTAATTCGTCGATCATAGCCACTGCATAGTCTTCAACTGAAATGAAGCTATCGCCCTTTTCGTCAGCAAGTAGAGTGTCAGTACCCAAACGATACTTACCAGTCCTTATGCCTTTACCCATATTTCCGAGATTTGCAGGAGGAGCAAAGTAAACCCAATCGATGTCATTGTCTTTGCTTAAGACATTGAGGAACAACTCTCCTTCCCCGTTAACAGCAGGCATCAACTCGGCAGGAAGTGTACCCGAGTCCATCAATCTCACTCCTGGTTGAACATAAAGCACACCTGCTCCACCAACAACCAACAAGCGTTGAACACCCGCTTTCTTTACACCTTCAATGATTTTAGGGTAGTTTTCCAATATTTCTTCATACAAACGAGGATTTCCCCAACCTGGGTTATATGCGCTAATCACAGCATCTTTGCCAGCAACAACCTTGCTCAAAGCCTCAACATCTGTCGCATCTACTGTTAAAACGGTTAGATTTTCGTTCTTCACTTGTATCTTCTCTGGATTTCTAACCAAAGCAGTTACTTTATGACCACGGTTCAAAGCCTCTTCAAGAATTGCAGAACCAACAAATCCACTCGCACCAATTAAAATAATATCTTTCATAATTCTTATTGTTTTTATGTTTTACTAATTTTGATGTTGCAAAGTTACTGCCTCGCAATGGCTCTCACAAGAAGGCACAAAAGAGTTAGGTAGGAACTTCAAGGTAACTATTGTTGATTTTCAAGAAGTTACAAACAGCAAGCTTAACTTTCTTTATTTATTTTATAACAGAGCTATTGCACGAATCGAGAAGGTTAGTTACTTTTGTATACTAATATTGATAATCAGTTGAATTATGATAACAACAAAAAAAGAAGAACTATTGTTCCCCACCTGTCCTGTGCGACAAATATTAAGTAAGATTGGCGACAAATGGTCGATGCTGGTACTCATTATTCTCGAGAGCAATGGCACAATGCGCTTCAACTCATTGCAAAAAGCCATTCCCGACATATCTCAAAAGGTGCTTACCTCAACCCTTCGCAACCTTGAAAACGATGGTTATGTTATCAGAACCATCTATCCAGAGGTGCCACCTCGTGTAGAATACAGCTTAACCGAACGTGCTCTTACACTCCTTCCACATCTTAATGGCTTGATAGATTGGGCCAACAACAACCTTGCAGCTATTTTAAACGAACGCAAGGAACATTCGCCTACTACATAAGCCACAATAAAGGAGGCTGAAATTTTAACACATAAAAACAACTAAAAGATTGTATTTTGCACAATAAAACATGTACCTTTGTGTTTACAATATATCTCTACAGAAAAGTTTCTTTTTGAAACGATGTTTGAAAAAAGCTATTACGCTAAATCTTAATTAGTTAAAAGGAAAGAAACCAGTTATTCTTTAAAACAGAACGACTGATTTCTTTCTAACAAAATTAAATACTTTTGTTAGAAAAAGTTTTCTATTTTTATTTTTATAGCACCATTATTCTTTCTCTTCCCCACGCTTTTGCACCCCATAGCCTTCTATTTTGAGCATGAAGCATACTTTACTTGCACCACAATCCACCTTTTTAACATATCCCATCGCACTCTTTTCCGCTTACAAACTCAATGCTTTTAGCATACAAAAGCAATGCAATTGCACCCCCAAAGCAACCCTTTTACAACATAAAAGCATTGACATTGTTTTGAAGAAGAAATAGCATTGAAAAACAAAGAGATAACACATGCGACGAAGAAAAGGCTTGACACAAATAAATAAAACCCAACGAAAGCATCGCAAAAGCCCCAATAATTTGCACAAACCCACAAAAAGCAGTAACTTCGCATTGGTTATCAAACCTAAGCAATGAAATATTGCAATAAAATCAAAGCAGATTTAATTTTTATATATACATAATTTTAAAAGTAAGGAATAACAATGAAAGTAGCATTTTTCGATTCAAAATCATACGATGAAGAGTCTTTTAATCACATAAATAGTAACTATGGCTTCGACATTCGCTATTACCAAGAACACTTAAACATCAAAACTGCTCCACTTGCAAAGGGTGCAGACGTTGTATGTATCTTCGTAAACGCAGAATGTAACGCAGAAGTTATTGACGAGTTGGTGAAGAATGGTGTTAAACTCATTGCGCTTCGCTGTGCAGGTTTCAATAATGTTGATTTGAAAGCTGCAAAAGGTCGCATCTCAGTAGTGCGTGTTCCTGCTTATTCTCCACATGCAGTTGCAGAATATGCCGTGTCACTTATGCTTGCATTGAACCGCAAAATCTATCGTGCAGTGAACAGAACTCGTGAAGGAAACTTTGCCCTTAAAGGTCTGTTAGGATTTGATATGTACCAAAAAACTGTTGGTGTCATTGGTATGGGACGCATCGCAAAAGAGTTAATCAAAATTCTTCATGGCTTTGGTATGAATATTCTTGCTTACGATTTATATCCAGACGAAGCGTTTGCAAAGCAATATAACGTAAGGATTGTTGAGCTAGACGAGTTATATGCACAAAGTGATATCATTTCATTACACTGCCCATTAACTCCAGAAACTAAGTTCTTGATTAACAAAGAAAGTATTGCTAAGATGAAAAAAGGCGTTATGATTATTAATACAGGACGTGGAAAGCTTATCAATACCGAAGATTTGATTGAAGGAATTATCACCAAACAAGTTGGTAGTGCAGGTCTTGATGTGTATGAAGAAGAAAAGAATTACTTCTATGAAGACCGTAGCGACAAGATTATTTCAGACGATGTATTAGCTCGTTTGCTTACTCTTCCTAATGTAGTACTTACCTCTCACCAAGCATTTTTCACCGCAGAAGCTCTTCACAACATCGCTCTTACAACATTAGAAAGCATTAAAGAGCTTGCAGAAGGCAAAGAACTTACAAACGAAGTAAAAGAACAATAATTCTAAAAGCAAATCTTTGCCATTTCACCAACAATGCAATGGCAGTTTTTAGCACATTATACACCAATAAATAAGAGCATAGTAGCAATAAAGCTTCTGTGCTCTTTTCTTTTTTATTAGTAAGTCCTTTAAGAGAAATATTAAAACAAAAAAGATTTATTGAATCATAGTTAATACTCCCAAACAAGAATACTTGGTGTGCAAAACGAATGAAATGCAGAAGAAAGAGCAATGAGTATAAAAAGAAACAGTCCTTTACTTCGAAAAGCAAAGGACTGCATTTGATACATAATACCTAAGTTCTATAGTTGAGAGTTCAATAACTACAAACCATTATTAGCAATTA
This sequence comes from Prevotella sp., assembly GCA_052173735.1. Lineage (GTDB taxonomy): Bacteria > Bacteroidota > Bacteroidia > Bacteroidales > Bacteroidaceae > Prevotella. Next base: position 25,818 of record JBQMYA010000014.1, on the reverse strand, counting down.
AATATTCTGCAATTTGCACTGCATTGAGGGCTGCTCCTTTACGAATTTGGTCGCTAGAAAGCCATAATGTTAGTCCGTTTTCATCAGAAATATCCTTACGAATACGTCCAACAAACACATTATCTTCGCCTGCAGTTTCTAAAGGCATAGGATAAACACCATTAAAAATATCATCTTTCAAAGTACAACCAGGTGCTTTTTCAATTGCAGCTCTTACCTCTTCAACAGTTAAAGGCTTTTCGGTTTCCACCCAAACACTTTCAGAATGCGAACGCAAAGAGCTAACACGAACACATGTAGCCGAGCATTTTACATCGCTATGCATAATCTTTTGGGTTTCGTAGAACATCTTCATTTCTTCTTTTGTATATCCATTTTCTGTGAAAACATCTACCTGTGGAATTACATTATATGCTAATTGGTGAGGGAATTTCTCAATTGTTAGAGGCTTATTGTTCACCAAGTCGCTATATTGTTGTTGCAATTCAGCCATCGCAGCAGCACCTGCTCCACTCGCACTTTGATAACTTGACACCTTAATTCGTTTGATATGCGAAAGCTCTTCGATTGGTTGAAGAGCCACAACCATCATAATTGTGGTGCAATTAGGATTAGCAATAATTCCCTTTGGACGTGTAAGTGCGTCTTTTGCATTACACTCGGGCACCACCAAAGGCACATCTTTATCCATTCTAAACGCACTAGAATTATCGATCATAACCGCCCCATGCTTTGTAATTGTTTCGGCATATTCTAACGAAGTGCCTCCTCCTGCAGAAACAAAGGCAATATCTATATCTTTAAAATCGTCGTTATGCTGTAACAACTTTACTTCATATTCTTTGTTTCTAAAGGTATATTTTGCTCCAGCTGAGCGTGAAGAACCAAATAAAACAAGATTATCTATTGGGAAATTACGTTGGTCTAAGATTCTAAGAAACTCTTGTCCAACAGCTCCACTCACACCTACTATTGCTATATTCATAACTACTTACAAATTATTCTTATTGTTATTGTTAGGCACAAAATTACATCTTTTATATTGATTAGTAGGTAAATGTGATATTTTTTTTGCAACTTTGCAACACATTATATAAATAACGCAATGCCAATTACATTCAATATTAGCAATTATTTCCCTATAACCGACCCAACATGGGCATTCTTCGTGGTATTAATGATTATCCTTTGTGCCCCTATTATTATGGGAAAACTGCGCATTCCACATATCGTTGGAATGGTATTAGCAGGCGTTGTAATTGGCAAATATGGTTTACATATTCTAGAAAGAGACACTTCTTTTGAGCTATTTGGTAAGGTTGGACTCTACTATATCTTGTTTCTTGCAGCCTTAGAGATGGACATTGAGGGTTTAAAGAAAAACAAATTGCGATTTGTTATCTTTGGTATCATCACCTTCCTCCTACCCTTCTTTCTCACGTTTTATAGCTCATTATATCTCTTAAACTTGTCTTCTACCACCTCATTGCTAATGGCTTGCATCATGTCTTCACACACATTGATTGGCTATCCCATTGTAAGTAGGTTTGGTTTACAGCGCAAAACACCTGTAATGCTGGCTGTTGGCTCTACAATGATATCACTTTTAATGGCATTATTGGTGCTTGCTGCCATCGTTGCATCAAGCAATGGCACTTCAGGACCAATATTTTGGGTAGTTTTTTTACTCAAGTTTACACTTTTTTGTGGCTTCCTCACGCTCGCAATTCCACGTCTATGTCGATCGTTTTTGCGTCGTTATAGCGACTCGGTAATGCAGTTTATCTTTGTATTAGCTATCATGTTCTTGAGTGCAGCCTTATCTCAAATGATTGGATTAGAAGGCATTTTCGGTGCATTCCTTGCAGGATTAATTCTCAACAGATACATCCCTTCGGTGTCACCGCTCATGAATCGCCTCGAATTTATCGGTAATGCGCTGTTCATTCCCTATTTCCTTATCAGCGTAGGAATGCTCATTAACATCACAGTTCTATATAAAACGCCTTTCGTTATGGTTATCACTGCATCGTTAGTATTCTTTGGAACAGTGGGAAAAGCTATCGCTGCATACTTCATTGCCAAAGTGTTTAAGTTACAAAAGCATGCAGGGCAAATGATGTTTGGATTGACTTCGGCACATGCGGCAGGTTCTATTGCGATGTTATTGGTGGGTTTAGAGATTGCAAAGAGCGGAAGTTTGGATCAAATAGTGACCAATGATGTTTTAAATGGCGTTATTATCATGATTCTCATAACCTGTGTTTTGGCGTCATTCATCACTCAATCGGCTTCGCAAAAAATGGTTGTTACTGACAATATCATTAATAATGACTCTACAAACAATATAGACGACGAACGCATTCTCATCCCTGTTAAATACCCAGAAAGTGCCGATAGTCTATTGGGTCTTGCGCTATTAATTCGCAATGCTAAATTAAAAAGAGAGCTCATTGCGCTTAATGTGGTGTATGATGATGCAGATGTAGCCACCAATCAGGCAAAAGGTAGACGCTTATTAGAAAAATTATCACATGATGCGGCAGCTGTAGAAGTACCCGTTACCACACAAGTTAGAGTGGCAGTGAATATTGCAAACGGTATAAAACATGCCTTTCAAGAATTCAATGCCAGTGAGATTATCATTGGATTACACACTCATCAAGAGATTTCTACCAAGTTTTGGGGCGAATTTCATCAGAGTTTATTCAATGGTATCAATTGCCAAATTATCATGGCACGCATCACTCAGCCTCTAAATACAATAAGAAGAATACAGGTTGCCATTCCTTCTAGAGCACAATTCGAACCTGGGTTCCATCGATGGATTGAGCGTTTAGCCCGTATTTCGGCTCAATTAGAATGTAAAATACAATTCCATGGTCGCAGAGACACTCTCGATTTATTACAAGAATACCTTGTAAACAAACACCCTGACGTTAGAGTTGAATACTCAGAGATGGAACATTGGAACATGCTTCCACAGCTTGCCGCATCTATAAACGAAGATAACATGTTCGTAATTGTCACTGCTCGCACTGGAACGGTGTCGTATAAGAATGCTCAAGAGCGTCTTCCTGAAGAAATTAAGCAATTCTTCAATGGCAAAAATCTTATGATTATCTTCCCCGACCAATATGGTTATGGAATGGATCAGATGACCTTTGCACAACCAAAACATATTGAAGAACAAAGTGCTTACGATGCTGTTGGCAAATGGATTAAGAACAAACTAAAGTAAGAAGTCATTATTTATCATGATTAAAACAAAAGATATTCACAAGAGTTTCGGACAGCTTGAAGTGCTAAAGGGTATCGACCTCGAGATAAAGAAAGGCGAGATCGTTAGCATTGTTGGACCTAGTGGAGCAGGAAAGACCACCCTTTTGCAGATAATAGGCACACTAGATAAACCTAATGAGGGTGAAGTTGTAATCAACGACATCAACATCAGCAAGCTTTCGAACAACAAATTAAGCGACTTTAGAAATCAACATATTGGCTTTGTGTTTCAGTTTCACCAGCTATTACCAGAGTTTACAGCTCTTGAGAATATTATGATTCCTGCCTTTATCGGCAGTGTTTCGAAGAGTGTTGCAAAGCAAAAGGCTGAAGAACTACTCGAGTTTATGCAGTTAAAGGACAGAGCTCACCACAAGCCCAATGAGCTTTCGGGAGGCGAAAAGCAACGAGTTGCAGTGGCAAGAGCATTGATTAACAACCCAGAAGTTATTCTTGCAGACGAACCTAGCGGTAGTTTGGACTCTAAAAACAAACGAGAATTGCACCAATTGTTCTTCGATTTGAGGGATAAATATGGTCAAACATTTGTCATTGTCACTCATGATGAGGAGCTTGCAAGCATTACCGACCGTACTATTCACTTGAAAGACGGAATCATTGAACAAGAAACTACATCGAACAACAACATTAAAGAGGAGGCGAAAGATGAAGACAATTAAGCTCGGAGAATACAACTTGCTTACGGTTACCAAGTTAGTTGACTTTGGATTGTACTTAGATGGAGGCGATGCTGAAGAGATTTTGCTTCCTGCAAGATATGTTCCTGAGGGCACAAAGGTGGGCGATGAACTCAATGTTTTTATCTATCTCGACCAAGAAGAACGCCCTGTTGCCACCACAGAGAAACCTTTTGTAAAGGTAGGAGAATTCGCTTTACTCGAGGTTGCATGGGTAAATGAGTATGGAGCGTTTTTGAAATGGGGACTAATGAAAGACCTTTTCTGTCCTTTTAGAGAGCAAAAAAGACACATGCAGATAGGCGAAAAGCACATGGTTTACGTCTATATCGACGAGGAAAGCTATCGCATTGTTGCCTCTGCAAAGATAGAAAAGCACCTCAACAGCGACACTTCGCACCTTCAACCCGCACAAGAAGTAGACTTGTTGTTATGGCAACGCACCGATTTGGGCTATAAAGTGATTGTGAATAATGAATATCAAGGACTCATTTTCCTTAACCAAGTGTTCCAAAGAGTGTATCTCGGCGAGCACATCAAAGGATATATTGCTAACATAAGACAGGACGGAAAACTGGATATTTCTTTGCAATTGCAAGGCAGACAACAAACGCTTGACTTCGCAGATGAGCTTCTTCAGTATCTAAAAGACCACAACGGACATTGCGATTTGTGGGATAAAAGCGACGCAGAAGATATTTATCAGTGCTTTAGCGTGAGCAAAAAGGTATTTAAAAAGGCGGTTGGCGACTTATATAAAAAGCGCATCATCACCATTTCTCCACAAGGATTAGATCTTAATTAAGATCTTCTTTTAAAATAATAATATAGACTTGCAATACCATTTGAAACTTTTGCGGTAGTTGTATTAAAAAGTTTGCACAGTAATTGCATAACTTTTACATGGCAATATCTATGTTTTTACACCATAAAAAGAATGCTTTTGTATCTTAAAAGCATTCTTTTTTTTATCACATCGAATATCTTTATAGAAAGAACCCATAACTTTTTAAACAGAAAAACAACCAATAAAAAGCCCAAAGCATTGTTTGAAATACTGTTTGTGTGTTAAGTTATGGTAAAATCATAAATCTTATTAAAGCGATAGTTATACTATAACTGTCTTTTTTTATAAATTTGTTGTACTTAAAATATCATTCATTAGGAGCCTTTCGACATCAAACTACATCTTAATACCACAAAGGTATCCTTATAAACACATAGTCAAAAGACTTTAAAATCAAAAGATATGAAAGAAGAACAATTTAGAGTTGAATCCGATCTTCTAGGAGAACTTCAGGTTCCAAGCGACGCATTGTATGGCGTTCAAACACAAAGAGGCATTAACAACTATCACATTTCTCGCAAAAAAATGCGTGACTATCCCGATTATGTTATTGCCATCGCTTACGTAAAACTAGCCGCAATTGAAGCAAATCACACACTCGGAGTTATTGAAGACAATATTTCTGGTGCCATTGCACAAGCTTGTCGAGAGATAATTGAAGGCAAATGGCACGACAATTTCCCCATCGACATGATGCAAGGAGGTGCAGGAACATCTGTTAATATGAATGCCAACGAGGTGATTGCCAATAGAGCTTTAGAGATATTAGGACACGAAAAGGGCGAATATCAATATGTTTCTCCCAACGACCACGTTAACTGTGGACAATCAACCAACGATGTTTATCCCACCACTATTCGATTAACTTTCATCAGAATGAATAAAAAACTCATAGAAAGCGTTATGAAGATGATTAAGGCTTTGCGTGAGAAAGGTGCAGACTATGCCGATGCTTTAAAGATGGGACGTACACAGTTGCAAGATGCAGTGCCTATGACTTTCGGTCAAGAGTTTAACGCTTATGCCAATAATATAGAGGAAGAGATTCTTAATTTAAATAGAAACGTTAAGCTACTGCACGAGATTAACATGGGTGGAACAGCCATTGGAACTGGCTTGAACGCTGTTCCTGGATTTGCAAAGCTATGCACCGAGAACCTAGCAAAGCTCACTGGAGAACCCTTTGTGCTTGCTCCCGACTTGGTAGAAGCCACTCCTGACACTGGAGCTTATGTGAGTTATTCATCTGCTTTGAAACGTTTAGCAGTCAAAGTATCAAAGATGTGTAACGACTTCCGCTTGCTTTCATCTGGTCCTCGCTGTGGATTAAACGAAATTAACCTACCTCCTAAGGCTCCTGGTTCTTCTATTATGCCAGGTAAGGTGAACCCTGTTATTCCCGAGGTAACTAATCAAGTGTGCTTTAAAGTAATTGGAAACGACACCACTATATCATTTGCTGCAGAAGCAGGACAACTTCAATTGAATGTAATGGAACCTGTAATTACTGAAGCTTTGATTGAAAGTTTAACTTGGATGACCAACGCTATCGACACACTTACAGAAGAATGTATAACAGGAATCACTGTAAATGTAGACAAATGTATGAACATGGTGCTCAATAGTATTGGTATTGTTACAGCTCTTAACCCCTATATTGGCTACAAAAATAGTACTAAGGTGGCAAAAGAGGCACTCGAAACCAATCGCTCTGTTTACGACATTGTTATTGAAAAGGGCTTAATGACAAAAGAAAAACTCGACGAAGCACTCGACCCTAAGAAAATGCTTAACTCTCACGAGTTTATTCATTAAAGAACAATTTGTTTGCTATTGAAAATCAGCGGCATAGCAAACACAAAATAAAAAGAGTGTTTTTACAATCTAAAAGTTGTGCTATTGCATGGAAAAAGCAATCCTTTTGAAGTGTAATAGCACTCTTTTTATTTTGTAACGGCAATGAGATAAGATCTCGAGAGATTAACAAGCAGACAACTAATCGATTGAAACAAGAAGAAAACAGCACAAAGAAAAAGGCAATGAACCTATTTGCACGCATTACAAAGGTTCATTGCCTTCTTTATTTTTATGGAGTAATAAGCTTATGCTTCTTGCTTTTCTTCTGTCTTTTCGACCTTTGTTTGTGGTAGAATGAGGTTAAGAATAACGCCTACAAGAGCCGACAAACCAATACCACTAATGGTGAAATTACCCCAAGTTAGCACGGCACCACCAATTCCAACGGTTAAAGTTATAGAGATAATGATGACGTTTCGGGTTTGATTAAGGTCGACTTTGTGTTGAATAAGGTTTTGAACTCCAACACTTGCAATGGTTCCAAAGAGTAGAAGCATAATGCCTCCGAGTACTGCTTGTGGAATAGATTGAAGCAAAGCACTTAGTTTTCCCATTACAGAGAACACGATAGCGGTGAGCGCAGAGATACGAATTACGGCAGGACTGGTTATCTTTGTAATAGACATAGCACCCGTTACTTCTGAATAAGTGGTTACAGGAGGACCGCCAAAGATAGACGCAAACAAGCAAGCAAGACCGTCGCCAAGAAGTGTTCTGTGCAAACCTGGCTCTTTAACAAAGTCTTTTTGCGCCACAGCTCCAACGACATACACATCGCCAATATGCTCAATTACAGGCGCAATAGCCACTGGAATCATGAAAAGAACAGCCTGCCATTTGAACTCTGGCAATTGAAAATGAGCCAAAGAAGGGGGCAATGCCAACCAAGATGCTTCTTTAACAGCATCAAAGTTCACTTCGTTTAGGCAAATTGCAACGATATATCCCACAATAATTCCACATACAACAGGAACCAATTTAATGAGTCCTTTACCAAAAGTAAGCACCACAACAGCTGTTGCTAACGATATAGCAGCAAGCAACCAGTTTGTTTTTGCCATATTAACACCTGCACTAGAGAGCGTTAAACCAATGAGAATAATCACAGGTCCAATGACAACGGGAGGGAAAAGACGATTAAGTAGATGCTTTCCTTGCCATTTCACCAACGCACTCATAACGAAATAAACAAGCGAAACACCCATAGTTCCCGCCAAAGCACCTGCTAATCCCCACTCTTTGGTTGCCGCAATGATTGGCGCAATGAATGCAAAACTACTGCCTAAAAATATAGGCACCTTACCTTTCGTAACCAAATGAAAGATAAAAGTGCCTATACCTGCTGTAAATAACGCTGTTGCTGGGTCGAGACCAACAAGCAATGGAACCAAAACAGTAGCTCCAAATGCTACAAAGAGGAATTGTACTCCTACAACAATTCTTCGTGTTAAGTTTAAGTTATCTGTGTTCATATTGTCTGCAAAAGTACTAATTATTCATGAATTGTATTATAAAAATCATACAAATAATTGCATAAACATCTGTTTTTGATTATCTTTGAAAAATTATAAGACAGACAAATTAACAATTATGAAATACAAATCATTTCTTACAAGTGTTTTTTTTGCATGCTCATCATTATCTTTAATGGCTCAGGATAATATCAAATTATTGGTGGGAACCTACACAAATGGTTCTTCAAAGGGTATCTATTCTTTTGAATTGAACCAACGCACAGGCGATGTTACAGCCTTAGATACTCTCGAAATAACCAATCCTTCTTATCTAACGCTATCACTTGATGGAAGTATGATTTATGCTGTTAACGAAACAAGCGATAAGAATGCTGCTCTATCTGCAATCTCGTTTAATTCTGAAAATGGCAAGATGCGTTTTGTGAATAGTGCTTTTACAAAAGGAGAAGACCCTTGTTTTGTAGATACAAACGGCAATATGACTGTCACAGCCAATTATTCTGGCGGTTCGATGAGCGTTTTTCCACTTAATGATGCTGGAGAATTGAGCAATATGACACAGCTATTTAGCGGCGCACAACAAGGCTTTGATAAGGAAAGACAAGAGAAAGGACACTTTCATTGCGTTCGTTTTACACCTGATGGTAATGGTGTTTTAGCAGTAGATTTCACTGGCGACGCTCTGCTTCGTTATGACTTTGTGACACCAACTAAATTAAAGTATGTTGGTATTGCAGCTCAATTGCCTAAGGGTTCGGGTGCTCGCCACTTCACATTTAACGACGATAGCAAGTATCTTTATGTAATGAGCGAACTAAGTGGCGCAGTAACTGTATTCAGTTATAATAAAGGTAAACTTACAAAGAAGCAGACGATAGCTACCGATAAGTACAATGCAAGAGGCGGAGCAGACATACATCTCACTCCAAATGGAAAGTTTTTGTATGTAAGTAATCGTCTTAAAAACGATGGAATTACGATCTTTAAGGTGAACAAAGCAACAGGAATGCTTACCGAAGTGGGTTTCCAAGCAACCGATAAACACCCCCGTCAATTCAATATAACGCCTAACGGAGAGCTATTGCTTTGTGCTTCGAAAGACAATAACACTATTCAAGTGTTCAAAATCAATCAAAACACAGGTGCATTAACCAATCTAAATAAAGATATTAAGGTTGATAAAGCCGTTTGTGTGCAGTTCTATCCAGCTATAATGGTGCCCGACACAGGTGTTGGAGGCTTCCAAGTTATTGAGCGAACTGTTGTGAAATAAGTGGCAAGAAGTTTTCTATTTGCTTTCACCTTATTATATATTGACGATAAAAAAGAAACGATAAAGAATGCAAGATCAGTTCTCTAGAACCCGAATGATATTTAAACGTTCGGGAATAGAAAAGCTACAGCAATCTAAAGTGGCTGTATTTGGACTCGGAGGAGTTGGTGGTTATGTTGTAGAAGTACTCGCTCGAAGTGGTGTTGGACATCTTTCTATCTTCGATGATGATGTTGTTTGCCTCACAAATCTTAACCGACAGATATTCGCTTTACATTCAACTTTGGGCAAAAAAAAGGTAGATATTGCCGTAGAACGCATTAAAGACATTAATCCCAACTGTGATATTGATGCCCGACAGATGTTCTATCTGCCTGAAAATGCAGACGAGGTAGATTTGACTTCGTTCGATTATGTGGTAGATTGCATCGACACTATGGCTGCAAAAATGGAGCTTATTAAACGTTGCACTGCTCTAAACGTGCCTTTATTGTCGTGCATGGGCGCAGCAAACAAAGTAGATCCAACTGCCTTTTGTGTATGCGATATCACCAAAACAAAGATGGATCCACTTGCAAAAATTATTCGCAAGAAACTCCGCAAGATAGGAATTAAGCATTTAAAGGTGGTTGCAAGCGACGAAAAGCCCATGGAACCATTCTTTGATGAAGCTGAGGTTGAAACCCTATCGACTGATAATGCCGACACAATTGTGAGCAATCATCACGACAAAAAGGTGACACCAGCAAGCAATGCCTTTGTTCCTGCAGTGGCAGGTATCATTGCTGGTGGTGAAGTTGTTAAAGACTTATTACGCATGGATGTTGAAGAAACAGAATAGCACCTCTCGACTTAAAATAAAATGAAACAGAAATGAAATCACTAAAAGAACTCTTTAGAATAGGAAAAGGTCCCTCAAGCAGTCACACTATGGGTCCTCAAAAGGCAGCACAGATGTTCATTGAGAAGCATCCTAATGCCAAATCATTCGAAGTTACCTTATATGGTAGCCTCGCAGCAACAGGTAAAGGACACATGACCGACGTGGCAATTGAAGACGTTCTCAACACCGTTGCACCCGTAACGATTGTTTGGAAACCCAGTGTTTTCTTACCTTTCCACCCCAATGGCATGAGTTTCGTTGCAATAGACGAAAGCGAAAACCGTTCAGAAGAATGGTTTGTATATAGCGTTGGTGGTGGTGCTTTGTCTGAAGGAAAGGCAAATGAAGACGCATTTAACAGCAAAGACCCCTACTCTTTGAATTCTTTACAAGACATTATGCGCTGGTGTTACGACAATGGCAAAGGCTATTGGGAGTATGCAGAGATGTGCGAAGAATCCGACTTGTGGGATTTCTTAAGCGAAGTATGGCAAGTTATGCAACAAGCAGTTGAAGAAGGACTCAATGCCGAGGGCGTTCTTCCTGGTCCATTGCGCCTTGCTCGCAAAGCAGCAATCTATCATGTAAAAGCCAAAGGCTTTAAACCTTCGCTTCAATCTCGTGGCTTAGTGTATGCTTATGCATTGGCTGTAAGCGAACAAAACGCAGCAGGTGGAACTGTAGTAACAGCTCCTACATGTGGAGCTTGTGGCGTATTACCTGCTGTTTTATATCACATGTCACGTGCACATCATTTCAGCGACACCCGAATTATTCACGCAATAGCCACTGCAGGCATCTTTGGTAACATCGTAAAGCATAATGCTTCTATATCAGGAGCAGACGTTGGATGTCAAGGAGAAGTGGGAGTTGCATGCGCAATGGCAGCTGCTGCAGCATGTCAGCTATTTGGAGGCAGTCCTGCTCAAATCGAATACGCTGCCGAAATGGGCTTAGAACATCACTTAGGAATGACTTGTGATCCTGTATGTGGATTGGTTCAGATACCTTGTATCGAGCGAAATGCCTTCGCTGCAGCACGTGCTTTAGACTCAAACTTATACTCGGCATTCTCTGATGGTCAACATCAGGTGTCGTTCGACAGAGTTGTTGAGGTGATGAAGCAAACAGGACACGACATACCTTCGCTGTATAAAGAGACTGGTGAAGGTGGTTTAGCAAAAGGATTTAATTTGAATATGTGCTAAAAGAAATGGGAATCATGGTATGAGTATAACACTTGTACCATGATTTTATTTTATGGCTGTTACATAAGCGCAAAGGGGTTGAAACCGCTTTGCGCTTTTTTATTAGAAACAACAGTGCTATTGTGGGGCAATTACATTGCTTTTCAACTACAAAAGCAGTGTTATTAGAGTGTAATCTCAATGCTTTTGGAAGGTAAACTGAAACTTACTGATCAGCAGAGCTATAGAAGAAGCCTATCAATATCACCCCAAATAGAAAAATAAGGATTGGTATAACCAAACATTCTAGCTCGATTTAAATCACAGAAATCCTCAGTTAGACAAGCATGTAATACCATTTTAAGTGGCAATTCACCCCCAAAGCATAAAAAAATAGTAGTTCATCATAAAAAAGTTAGCAAATAATTTGGTGGTTAAAAATAATCATCTTACCTTTGCAAACGCTTTCAAAAAGCAACAAGGGCGTTTAGCTCAGCTGGTTTAGAGCATCTGCCTTACAAGCAGAGGGTCGGCGGTTCGAATCCGTCAACGCCCACATTAAGACCTCATATCAAATGATATGAGGTCTTTTTTTATATTCTTCTCTTTTCATAAAAGTAAAAATAAACCGGTAAATACATTCATTTCCCATTTTAACTATTGCCCCTCCCCCCAAAAAATACCATTATATTAACTTTAATTAAGCTATTTATCTTATTTTATTTGCACAATAAGAACTATATTTGTGTATCTATTGCTAAGACTAAACAAAAAAACATAAATCTAAAAATCATCAACAATAGGAAAAACTACATAAAACTAAATGGAGGAAATCTCCTTAAACTTGAAATATATAATTAAAATTTAAACTCTAAACAATTCACAACCGTATGAAGAAATTATTCTTATTAATCCTGTGTATGTCTATAACAATATTGTTAAAGGCACAAGGTATTAGCGTTAGTGGTATCGTTTCGGATATCGATTCAAAAGATCCTTTAGTAGGGGCAACTGTCATTGAGGTTGGAACTCATAACGGAACAGTGACCGATGTCAACGGAAAATACCATTTAAAAGTAAGTAAAGAAGGCGCAACATTGCGTTTCTCGTATTTGGGTTATATCGATAAAACCCTAAAAGCAACCAATAATAGTAACTTAAACGTTGGCTTAAAATCAGCAGCACATGAGTTGGATGAAACTGTTGTAATTGGTTATAGCGGAACAATTGTACGTTCTAAACTAACTAACTCTATTGCCAAAGTAAAAGACAAAGCACTTACAACAGGTATGTTCTCAAACCCAGCACAAGCATTGAGTGGTACTGTTGCAGGTTTAAGAGTTATCCAAAACTCAGGAAACCCAAACTCTTCACCAAACATTGTACTACGTGGTGGTACCGATTATAATGGTTCTGGAACACCACTTATCGTTGTTGATGGCATGATTCGTGGCTCAATGAACGACATTAACCCTAATGATATCGAATCGATAGAGGTTATGAAGGATGCAGGAGCAACTGCTATCTATGGTTCAAGAGCAAACAATGGAGTTATATTGATTACAACCAAGAAAGGAAAAAGTGGAGATGGACAAATCAATTTCAATTCAAAACTATCTTGGAACTTCTTCAATAATCCTTATAAATTCTGCAATGCACGAGATTATCTTTACTATCAACGCATGAGTTATGTACATGCAAAAGAAAAAGGAACAGCAAACTTAAACTCTTTAAGTGGTAACCAACCTTATGGAACAGGTAACGACTATAACGCAGATGGTAATAAATCGTCTATGGGTTTATGGGGTGTTTACTTAAAAGAAAAACTTACTCCAGAAGTATATAACGATTTAATAAGTAAAGGTTGGGAAACTATGATCGACCCAGTGACAGGCAAAGAGATTGTATTTACTAATAATAAGATGGAAGATTTCAATATCAAATCTCCTAGCTTCTCACAAGATTATAACCTAAGCTATAGTGGTGGAAATGATAAAGGACACTATTATGCAGGACTTGGATATAACAAAAGCGAAGGAAATGCAATCGGCAACTACAACCGCCGCTTGTCTTTCTTGCTAAATGTTGACTATAAAGTTAAATCATGGTTAACCACAATATCTAAATTTAACTTCTCAACAACAAAGTATAAGGGAATCTCTCCATTCACAGGAGAACAAAACTATTTCTCTAGAAACTTCTCTTATCCACCTACTTTCCGTGCCTACAACAACAAAGGAGATTTGATTTTAGGTAAGAACTCGGGCGATGGTAACCAAAAAGTTCTTGCTAGCGCATGGGATAATGACGAGAACAGACAAAAATTTATGTTCTCTCAAGACTTTAAAATTAAACCCATTGAAGATCTAACAATTAACTTTAAAGGCGACTGGTTCTATGAATATTATAACCATGAAAACTTCTTCCGCACTTATCAAACAGGACCAGGACAATTCAATACCTCACACGCTTCAGAGGCAAGAAACGAAAGAAATATTACACAAACATACAATATTTTAGCTAACTATAACAAAACTTTCGGCGATCACAACTTAAGCGCATTGTTAGGATGGGAATATTTCCACTCAAAATATGGTATGTTAAAAGGTTCAGGACACAATCCTAACAACAATTACTTTAGAGATTTACAATATACTATTACCGAAGAAGGTGCAAGACAGCTTGATAGTGAACATTCAAAGTTTGTAACAGAGTCGTATTTCATGCGCTTAAACTATGATTATCAAGCAAAATATATTGCAAGTTTTACAGTCCGTCGTGATGGAATTTCAAAACTTGGAAAAGATAACAGATGGGGTGTTTTCCCAGGTTTGTCACTTGGTTGGGCTTTTACAAAAGAAGAGTTCATGAAAAAATATCCTTGGTTAAGCTTCGGAAAACTACGTACTTCATTCGGACGTAATGGTAACGTAAACGAAAACTGGATAGGAAACTACACCATACAAGGTGCTTTTGCACAAAGCTTATACAATGGTTCTCAAGCATTTACTTTGAATTCTATTCCTAACTACTTCTTAACTTGGGAAACATCTCGCACTTTTGAAATGGGTATTGATTTAGGTTTCTTAAGCAATAAACTACAAATGGGATTAACATGGTATGACAGAAGAACTACAAATAAATATGCAGATATAACTATTCCTGCATCTTCTGGTTGGACAAGCTACATCTCTAACAATGGAACTTTACAAAATAGAGGTATTGAACTTGAGCTCGATTGGCACGCATTAAACCAAAAAGACTGGAAAGTTGATGTAGGTTTTAACATCGCAAGCAATATCAATAAGGTGATAAAACTCCCTGCAAACGGTAATGATCGTAACAGACAAGGGGGCTTCCAAGTATATACCGGAAAAGGAGACGAAAAGAAATGGGTTGGAGGATATGCTGAAGGAGAACGCCCTGGCGACCTTTATGTATTCCAAGCAGAAGGCATTTACAGATCTGCAGACGAGATTCCTGGAAATTTAATAGATAGAACTACATCTAACAATGGTGGAAGTAACAAGGTATTATATGGTCCTACAGCATATGCTAATACAGGAAAAGCTGCTGGTGGATTGCCTATTTCACCTGGAGATGTAAAATGGAAAGACGTCAATGGAGATGGAGTTATAGATAACTACGACTTGGTTAAAGTTGGAAATGTTAATCCTAAGTGGACTGGAGGTTTCAACCTATCTGCAACATGGAAAGGTCTTACATTAGCAGCTCGCTTCGATTTTGCATTAGCATTTAAAGTTTACGACATTAAAACTACATGGATTATGGGTAATATGCAAGGAACATACAACACACTTGCAAATGTTAAAGACACTTGGTCTAAAGATAATCCAAATGCAAAATACCCAACTTATATATGGGCAGACCAGCTAAACGCTCGTAACTACGACCGTAGAAGTAGCATGTTTACATACAATGGAGATTATCTTTCATTTAGAGAGCTAACTCTTTCATACGACTTACCAAAAGCTTGGCTAACTCCTTTAAGCCTACAAGCTGTTAAAGTTTCTGTAACAGGACAAAACTTAGGTTATATGTGTGAAGCTCCATATTTCTTCTCTCCTGAAGTTTCAACGAATAATGGAGGCTATCCACTCCCACGTATGCTTGTACTTGGACTCAATGTTACATTCTAAACAATGCTCATCTTAAATCATTTACAATTTAAAAGAATGAATATGAAAACAATAATCAATAAAATATATGCTTTCATTGCAATGTGCGTGCTATGCATTCCTTTGTCTTTCACAAGTTGCGAATCACTAGATCAAAATCCAGAAGATTATTTTACAGGCAATACTTTCTGGAAAGATGCAGTGCAGGTTGATGGTTACATGAAAGGTCTACATGCCTATTTACGTTCAACTTATAGTTCATTATTCTCTATGGGTGAACTTCGTTCTGGACTATTAGGTGATGGAGATGATGGAACAGGAACGTCTGTATTTGGCGAATCACTTGCAGCTCAAAGCATTATAAAACAAGATTTGCGTGCAGACAATGCCTATTTCGACATTTGGGACAACCTTTATAGCGAAATTGTACGTGTTAATCTTGCAATACAAGAATTGCCTAACTGCTCGTTCTTAACTGAAAAACAAAAGAATATTTATCTTGCTCAAGCCTATGGTATGCGTGCATACTATTATTATCTATTATATACAACATGGGGAGGCGTTCCTTTAGTGAAAGATATCGCAATTCTTAACGGAAAGATTTCTGCGTCATCACTATCTAAAGGCCGTTCAAAACCATCTGAAATAATGGCTTTCTTAAAAGAAGATATCAATAAGTCGGAAGAAGCTTACACCGCTGCAAACAGTGATGGATTTAGCAATAAATACATTTGGAGCAAGTATGCTACTCTTATGTTGAAAGCAAATATATATGTATTTGCAGCAAAAGTATCAACTGGTGATCAAGTTGCTACAGGTATACAAGATCTTCAAACTGCAAAAGTAGCACTTCAAAGCATCATCAATTCTAATAAATTTGCTTTGCAACCTAATTTCTATCAAGCATTTAGAAGCGATTACAAACGAGAAAATAAAGAAGTTATTTTCTGCGTTCCTTTTAACAAAGTTGATAAAGTTTACATGCCAATGGTTAGCAACTTCTTATCACAAAGTAACTTCTTTTCAGCTGCTTACGATTTAAATAACGAGAAGCTAAGTTTAACCGACAAATCTTCTTATAGCAACAACATACTTATCAATGGTATTCTACGCTTTCAATATAAAGAAACATTCTGGTTATCTTTCGACGCAAACGATACACGTAGAGACCAAACTTTCTTTGCTGTAAAAAATTCTAACACTCAAGAAGCAACAGGAAGTAACTTTGGTGTAATACTAAAGAAGTTTGCAGGAACCTATTATACAGACGAAGGAGTGCACCGTTTAGATGCAGATGGACCTGTATACCGCTATGCAGAAGCTCTATTATTAATGGCTGAGATTGAAAATGATTTAGGAAACGATCCATCAGCATACATCAATTCAATAAGAAAACGTGCCTACGGAACAAGTTTCCCAGCTTATTCTAATCAAAACAAATATACCAATACACTTGCTATTCTTCACGAAGTTGATAAAGAATTTGTGTTCGAAGGCAAGCGTTGGTTTGCTCTTCTTCGTATGACTGATAGCAATAACAAATCATTAGTATTCGACCCTGCAGCTAACTATCCATTCATTAAAGGAGCACCTGCAAAAGGAATCCTTCCAGAAAGCGAAGCTTATAAGATGTTATGGCCTATTTCTGTAAGTACACATACAAACGACAGAGCCATAGAACAAACTCCTGGTTACAAGGAATAAACCTTTTCTTTACCAAAAGTTAATTATAGACAACTAATCAAAGGTGCCTCTTTTCATTCGAGGGGCACCTTTTTTTTTATTATATCTAAAACCCACATTATCAATCATATACAGATAAATAAACCATTAAATAAAGGACATTCATGAATATTTTCTTATACATTTTATAAACAATAACCACCTAAAAAACTTCATCTAGGCTATGGCTTACAACCAAGATGTAAAAAGAGCATATTGAAAAGCATTGAAATTACACTTTAAAAGCATTGTTTTTACATATCAAAAGCACTCCTTTTTCCTTCTAAAAGCATTGATTTTAAAACTAGAAAACAAAATAAATTTATTCAAATTGGCAACCCATTCATCCTCAAGTTGGTATTAAGAAAAAGACCTTCGTCATATTTTATAATTATAAAATTATTTTTTTACCAATAAAATGTTCATAAACCCAAGAAAATTTGTATTTTTGTAGCATAATAAATAACATGTATTGATGGATTTAAACTTATTGACAGCAATATCACCAGTTGATGGTAGATATCGTGAAAAAACAAAAGTATTTGCGGATTATTTTTCAGAATATGCACTAATTCGCTACAGGATAAGAGTTGAAATAGAATATTTTATAGCACTTTGTGAACTTCCTTTGCCCCAATTAAAGAACATTAACAAAGATATTTATGGTAAATTAAGAAGTATTTACCGTTTCTTTGACGAGCAAGCAGCTTTACGTGTAAAAGAAATAGAAAAGGTAACCAATCACGATGTAAAAGCTGTTGAATACTACATTAAAGAGCAAATAGATGTAATAGGTGGTCTTGACGAATATAAAGAGTTTATTCATTTTGGTTTAACATCACAAGACATCAATAACACAAGCATTCCTTTATCGATAAAAGAAGCTTTAGAAAATGTTTATTATCCAGCAATCGAAGAATTAATTCATCAAATATCGCACTATGCAAATGAGTGGAGTGAAGTGCCAATGTTAGCAAAGACACATGGACAACCTGCTTCTCCTACTCGTTTAGGCAAAGAATTTAAGGTATATGAATACCGTTTAAAAGAACAGCTCGATAGCTTAAAACAAGTAAAATTATCTGCAAAATTCGGAGGAGCAACAGGAAATTACAACGCACATCACGTAGCTTATCCTGAATATAAATGGCAAACATTTGGAGATGTATTTGTTAATGACATCCTAGGATTACAAAGAGAGCAATTTACAACACAAATAAGTAACTATGACAACATGGGAGCTTTATTTGATGCAATGCGTAGAATAAATACTATCCTTATTGATTTCGATCGTGATATATGGATGTATATATCGATGGAATATTTCAAGCAAAAGATAAAAGCAGGCGAAGTAGGATCAAGTGCAATGCCACATAAGGTGAATCCTATCGACTTTGAAAATAGTGAAGGCAATCTTGGCGTGGCAAATGCTTTACTACAATTCTTAGGAAAAAAGCTACCTGTAAGTCGTTTGCAACGTGACTTAACCGATTCTACAGTACTTCGCAATGTCGGCATGCCTTTTGCTCACAGTTTAATAGCCATTCAAAGTACACTAAAAGGTCTTCGTAAGCTTATCTTAAACGAAGTTGCAATAGCACAAGACCTTGATAACACTTGGGCTGTTGTGGCAGAAGCAATTCAAACAATATTGAGAAGAGAAGGATATCCACACCCTTATGAAGCCCTAAAACAACTCACCCGAACCAATATCGGAATAACACAAGAAACAATAAACGAATTTATTGACACTCTAGATGTGAGTGATAAAGTAAAAGAAGAGCTGAGATTAATCACCCCAAGTAATTACACAGGTTTATAAAAAGATATAAATAATAGAGTAAGAAATTTAATAACACATTAATTAACAAGCCGTGAGGCTAAAAGAATGATGACAATGAACACAGAATTAGAAAAAAATCAATCTGAACAAATCACAGAGCAACAAATGAATAGCCGTGAAGGCTATGGTAGACCACAAGGACACTACCAGAGAGAGTATAATAGTACGAGTGGAGTTTCACAACGTCCACGAATTAGTTCACGCCCTGCTTATAGCAGCCAACAAGTAAACAACGATAATGAAGGCTTCCGTCCAGAAGGCTTTGGAGCAAATCTCCAAGGAGGAAATGGACGTCAACAGTATCAAAGACCTTATCGTCCACGTGTTAACCAAGGAGGTTATCAGCCACGCCAACAACAAGGTTATCAGTCACATTATGGTGACAATGGAGACAACCACTCTGCTTATTCACCAAATCAAGGCGGTTATCAACCTCGTCAACAAGGCTACCAACCACGCCATCAAGGCGGTTATCAGCCACGTCAACAACAAGGTTACCAACCAAGACAACAAGGTGGATACCAACAAAGACCAAATTATGGCAACCAAGGTTATCAACAACAAGGTTATCGCCCACACTATAACCACGGCGAAAACCAAGGAGGTTACCAACAACAAGGCGGATATCAAAGTCATGGTGGATATCAACCACGTCAAGGATACAATCAAGGTTATAGACAACAAAATCAACGTCAACGCACTCCAGGATATGATCCAAATGCGAAATACAGTCTTAAAAAGCGCATTGAGTATCGTGAAGACCATATAGATCCAACACTTCCAGTACGCCTTAACAAGTTCCTTGCTAACGCAGGAGTATGCTCTCGCCGTGAAGCAGATGAATACATACAAGCAGGAAGTGTAACTGTTAACGGACAAGTAGTTACAGAATTAGGAACAAAGGTGATGAGAACAGACGAAGTGAAGTTTGGAGATAACCTCGTTTCACTAGAAAAGAAGGTATATGTTCTTATCAATAAACCAAAAGACTACGTTACAACAAGCGATGATCCACAACAACGTAAAACTGTAATGGACCTCGTTAAGAATGTTTGTCCTGAACGTATTTACCCAGTAGGACGCTTAGACCGCAACACAACAGGTGTGCTATTGCTCACCAACGACGGCGACCTTGCAAGTAAACTTACACATCCTAAGTTCCTAAAGAAAAAGGTATACCACGTGTTCCTCGACAAACCTGTTGCTCAAGAAGATCTTCAAAAGATTGCAGAAGGTATCGAACTAGAAGACGGAGAGATACATGCAGACGAGATTGCCTATGCAAATGAAGAGGATAAAAAGCAAGTTGGAATCGAAATTCACAGCGGAAAGAACCGTATCGTACGTAGAATTTTTGAGCACTTAGGCTACAGAGTAATCAAACTAGACCGTGTTCAGTTTGCTGGTTTAACTAAGAAAAACCTAAGAAGAGGCGACTGGCGTTTCTTAACAGAGAAAGAAGTTGACATCCTTCGCATGGGAGCTTTCGAATAATTCAAGAACAAATATAACATCAATAATAATTATTTAAATTATCTATTGTGACAAAAAGATAGATGTTTGAAACCATACTATAACGTGAAAGCCTTTCAACAAAGGGAGAAACACAATTTGTATCAAAGGCAAACATCTATCTTTTTATATCCTCGCCACAGTCATATTGCTTTCAAGGGCTATGGCATTAAAGGCACAAGTTATACAAAAGATGGAAAAAATTAAAAGAACAAAGGTTGCAGAAGCACTCAAAAGAACCGACTTTGGCGCAACTGTTAATGTAAAAGGTTGGGTTAGAACCCACCGAAGCAGTAAGGCTGTAGACTTCATTGCCTTAAATGATGGCTCAACAATCAACAGTATTCAAGTCGTAATCGACCCCACTGCATTCGATGAATCACTACTTAAACAAATCACAACAGGTTCTTGTATCAGCGTAGTTGGTGAACTTGTAGAAAGTCAAGGTAGCGGACAAAACGTCGAAATTCTTGGTAAGAGCATCGAAATATATGGTCTTTGCGGAAGCGATTACCCAATGCAAAAGAAAGGACAAACATTCGAATACATGCGTCAACACGCACACTTACGTCTTCGTACCAATTCTTTTGGAGCAGTAATGCGTATTCGTCACAACATGGCAATTGCGATTCACCAATATTTTCACGAGCATGGTTTCTACTATTTCCACACTCCAATCATCACCGCAAGCGATGCAGAAGGAGCTGGAGAGATGTTCCAAGTAACTACAAAGAACCTCTACGACTTGAAAAAAGACGAAGAAGGACACATCACTTATAATGATGATTTTTTCGGAAAGATGACCTCTTTAACTGTATCAGGACAGCTTGAAGGTGAATTAGGTGCAACTGCTTTAGGTCAAATCTATACCTTTGGTCCTACATTCCGTGCAGAAAACTCAAATACTCCACGTCACCTTGCAGAGTTTTGGATGATTGAACCAGAGGTAGCTTTCATCGACTTAAACGAGTTAATGGACCTTGAAGAGGACTTTATTAAGCATTGTGTACGTTGGGCTTTAGAACATTGTAAGGAAGACTTAGAGTTCTTAAACAAGATGGTGGACAAGACATTACTCCAACGTCTACAAGGAGTTGTGAAAGAAGACTTCGTTCGTTTGACTTATACTGAAGGTATCGAGCTACTCGAAAAGGCTGTGAAGGAAGGACATAAGTTCGAATTCCCAGTGTCATGGGGCATGGACCTTGCCAGCGAACACGAGCGTTATCTAGTTGAACACTACTTCAAAAAGCCTGTTATCATGTGCGACTATCCAAAGGACATCAAGGCTTTCTACATGAAGGTAAACGAAGATGGTAAAACAGTTCAAGGCACAGACGTACTCTTCCCACAAATTGGTGAGATCATTGGAGGTAGTGTTCGTGAAGAAAACTACGACAAGTTGGTGAACGAAATCGAAACAAGAGGAATACCAATGAAGGATATGTGGTGGTATCTTGATACACGCAAATACGGTAGTTGTCCTCATGGTGGATTCGGTTTGGGCTTCGAACGTCTTATTCTTTTCGTAACTGGAATGCAGAATATTCGCGACGTTATTCCTTTCCCACGTACTCCTAAGAGCGCAGAATTCTAACAAACGGCTCTTATATGCCTAGCCATTGCAACACAGCATCATTGATTGTGGAGCATTGGAGCGCAGACAAACAGACCGAAAAGAGGTGCAAACAAATAATGCACTGAACATAAATGAAAGGAGATGCTATAACATTTAAATAGCATCTCCTTCTGTTTTTATAGGCAACTGCTAACCATTCACATTTCACATCGCCTTTTCTTTTTATTCAAGCAGATTGTTCTTTCATCTCAAAAACCTTGGAGCACCTTACAATAAAGATGTAAAGACTCTGCAACCACCTAAACATCTACAAAGAGAATGAATTAAACAGTGGAGCAAAACCAATTCCTCTCTCCCTTTAATAGACAACATACAGCGGGCGAATTCATCTTATTCAAATCGTTAGGAACTGCTATTTAGAGAAGAATGCCCTAACCCTACACTCTATATTTAACGAGATTCAAAACTAATTCGTTTAGCTTCTTATTCAATTCCTTTGCCCTTTCTTATAAACTCAATGCAATCACACAGTAAACTCAATGCTTTTAGCACGTAATAGCATTGCTTTTTAAGGTCAAAAAGACTGCTTTTACATTGAAGAAAAGCGACACTTAAATACCTATTCTTTGCCATGTGAGAAGACAAAGAATGTTTGAAAGGAATGAAAGGGAAAGAATGTTCTTCAAAAGTAAGAATAATTATTGTGCGTAATGCATCAAGAAATTGTTTTATTGGTAGCTGTCTGCTCTGCTTTCAATCATTTTTTTGTATCTTTACATATCAATAAAAGAACGTACTAACACAGACAATTATGACCTACAACCAATTACTTGAATATTGTTAATTTTATAAAGGCTAAACAATTTGCCCCGAAGAGCTTGACCAAAAGAATGAAGGAATGCTATGGTTTGCAAAAAAATGATTTGCGAAGACCTCTCCGAGCTTGTTGATGATGCAAATCCTCGTGTCAGTTTTGCACAAGCTGTGACAGCTTATGTGAGCAAATGGGATCCTTATTCTTTGTATGAAGTGATGGAAACCTATTTTGAAAAGTGTCCTGAACTACGTTTTAAGTTCATATAACCGCACTAATACCTACGTATGTCATCCGAGAAAGATAAGTGTTTTCAGTATACAAGCGACGAAAACACCCCTCTATTCTCCTACATGTCAGCCTTTGTCTTCCTCTAATAAACTTCTTATTAAATAAATTTACATTGTCTTTTATTAAAAAACGTAAAAAAAATATTATTAAAAGACTAGCTCCGTATAGACGGATCTTATTATTATTTTATATTTGCACTAATAAAATTAAGTTTCATGTTTTATACACAAAAAAACAAATGAAAAAGAATACACATTTTTTGGGTTATGCTTTGGTGCTAACACTTCTTTTCCTTTTAATGCCAAGTAATAGTGAGGCAAGAGCTAGAATTCCTGTAGGAACTCGTGAAATTGTAGACGTTGTTTATCGAACTCCTGAAAAAGACAGTATCTATCAAGATGATGTAAAATTGGATATCGCACGTTACTACAAGCTATTTGACATCGCTTACATTCTTCCTCTTTATGTTGTTAACGAGCCAAAACTTGTTTTTTACAATGCAGAAAGCGATATGATTTACGAGCCAACAACAACTGAACAAGAAAAGTTCTTGAACGAATATCTTAAAGAAAAAGGTCTTAACAAAGAAGAATTGACAAAAATTGGCTGGTATCAACGCTGGGGTGGCAAGGCTGTATTTATCCTAATACTCGCACTTGGCTTAGGAGGTTCTCTCCTCAAGAACAAAGATGAAATAAAAGAACCAACAAAATTATAAACTTAAAATAAAATATCTATTATTATGCCAACAACTCAAATCATCATTATTGCTGTCTTTATCGTAGTAGCATTCTCTTTTAGTTTTCTCTACAGCAAGTTCTTTAGCGTTAAAGGTTATACTAAAGAAGACTTAGATAACCGCATTAAGAACACAAGCGAACAAGAGATTAAAGAGTTCTATACTTCGGAAATGGGAGACTACATAAAGCATTTAAATGGCAAAAAGCCTATTGCTGCAAGTTGTTTATTTCACGCTCCTGACACAAAAGAGCACATGAAGAATGGTGCTAAAAACTATCTACGTGGCTTACTTACATTGGGTATGGTGAAATTTAGAACTGTTTATGTTGCAACTCCTTTGTTTTTAGCTGAAGACGGCTTACACGTTATTGAGCTTGACAAAGATGATGAGGTAAAAAATCACTATCTTTTTGACAATGACCGCCTAGCTAACGCTAAGATATTCCCTAAAGATGACCAAGCAGCAAGCAAACAATTGGGCGAAAATGCGGCTTTCTTTACACTCTCAATTCCAAGCGAATCAGGAACTAGAGAATTGGAGTTATGCACTGAATTCTATCCAACTCAAGAAAAATATATGCAATATACCTTCAATAAGAAGCTTATAGCAGCAGCTACAGGCCGTCATTTCTTAAAGAAACTAGGCGAGCATTTCAGTAATCTTCAGGTGAGATTTTAAGAAACGCAAAGCCTATCTTTATCAAAGATACAACGTAACTAGGGATAATCTACAATGGTTATTCCTAGTTTTATTTTTGTCCCTTACTTTTACCTACACTGGTCTTTTAGTTGCTTATAGACCTTTTGATTTCCTATTTACATATATCTATATCCTATCAACACATCGTTTATATCGCTTCTGCCTCATTTTATTCCCCTCTTTAAGATGGTTACTCTGCACGAATGAGGGTTACACAGAATAAAAATAATAGGCTTTAGAAGCGAATAAAATCGGTTTAACAAGTAAGTCTAGGATATCTACTTTAGAGGAACACCTTGTAATAAAAAGAATGTCTCTTCTTTCTTCCTTATATATATTGCAACATTAGTTGCGTTTATAAGGACATGTGGAGAAGGATGGCGAATCATTAAGTTTGCTTATATTTGAAATTTAAAAACAACTTTATAAATATTGAGACAAGTGTTTTGTGGCTTAGATGAAGATTTCTGTAAGCGCTTTAGGTTGCACTCCTCTTTTATTTATAGTCCTGAAATCATCAGTATAAATGAACTGATGCCTCCTTTATATTTGTTTTGATAGGCATTTATTTATCTCCTTAGCCATTTATTTCCCCTCTAATCCATTCTTTTCTATTTAATATCTATTTACCCACAGTGTTTTACGATAAGCCTTTTATGGAGGTATAAGTTGTTATTCTTGGTTTATACAAGGTTCTCTACTTAAATCATCTATTGGTTCTTTTGTCTGAAGTCGTTACCATAAATGCATAGAAAGATCTTCCTTTGTTCTTCTAAGAACCTTTACATATTTTACTAAGACCTCCTTTTCTTTGTTTTGAAAGTACTCTTATGCATATCTTTAATTCTTTCAAAATCTTCTTTCGATACAAGCAAAATATGGGAACGTAGATATTTAGTGTTCAATAAAACCTATTAAACAAAAAAGAGAGCTTAACTGATTACTCAATTAAACTCTCTCTAATAAAAAAGGCAG
>JBQMYA010000013.1:0-57733 GCA_052173735.1 Prevotella sp. | reverse complement strand
CATTTAAAGAAAGAAAACTATGCCAAGATCAGTAAATCATGTTGCATCTAAAGCAAGAAGAACTAGAATCTTAAAGCTTACTAAAGGTTATTTTGGTGCAAGAAAGAATGTTTGGACAGTAGCAAAGAACACCTGGGAAAAAGGTTTAACTTATGCTTATCGTGACCGTAGAAATAAGAAACGTAACTTCCGTTCATTGTGGATACAACGTATCAACGCTGCTGCTCGTTTAGAGAATATGACTTATTCAACTCTAATGGGTGCTTTACACAAAGCTGGAATTGAAATCAATCGTAAAGTTCTTGCTGACTTAGCGGTTAACAATCCAGAAGCTTTCAAAGCAATTGTTGATAAAGTTAAGTAAAGATACTAACGCTTTCAAGTTACATTGTTAACGATAAAATAATAAAAGACACTTCATCTTATGAGGTGTCTTTTTTGTTTGTGTGATCTGATGAGCGTTTTCTTTTGTCCGAATTTCATTATCCTTTTGTTCGAATTTCATTGCCATCTCCAGATGATTCATACCTTTAGAAAGCCCATTTTATATTCTCGATAATCAATCTGCCCACTTTTAGCAAACACCTTTCACACCTTTTGAAATGTTCCTGCGCCTTTCTTCTAAACAAATCCATACCTTTTCACGACAATCCCTTGACCCCTACACATAAAAGCACTACTTGTACCCTGCAATCTCATTGCTTTTACCCTCCAATTTCATGGTTTTTACCGTGCAAAAGCAACACTTTTACATCGCCCCAGCATTGCCCTTTGAAAACAAAGTTCATCATCAATTCTTAAAAAAATAAATATCTAATCCTTGAAGTCTTACAAATTGCAATCTATTTGCCTTATTGTTTTGTGATTAGGATGTTTCTTTCTAACTTTGTATGCACTTTCAATAACATGTAAATAGTAAATAAAAGAATGATATCTGTAGAAGGATTAAAGGTTGAGTTTAGCGCAAAGCCATTGTTTCAAGATGTGAGTTTCGTTGTGAATGACAAAGATCGAATTGCATTAGTGGGAAAGAATGGAGCAGGAAAGTCAACAATGTTGAAGATACTTTGCGGTATTCAGAAACCCGATGCAGGCGTTGTTGCCGTGCCAAACGACACAACCATTGGCTATCTTCCACAGGTAATGCATCTTACCGACGACACAACTCTTCGAGAAGAAACACGCAAAGCCTTTGCAGATGTGTTGAAACAGAAAGAGCGAGTTGCCAAAATGGAGCGTGAGTTGGCAGAAAGAACCGACTACGAGAGTGAGAGTTATATGGAGTTAGTAGAGAAATTCTCTCACGAACACGATCGTTTTATGTTACTCGGAGCCGACAATTACGAAGCAGAATTAGAACGAACCCTTCTTGGATTAGGCTTTAATAAAACCGATTTCGAGCGTCCCACGTCCGAATTTAGTGGCGGTTGGCGTATGAGAATCGAGCTTGCAAAGATCTTATTGCAACGCCCTGACGTCTTATTACTCGACGAACCCACCAACCACCTCGATATAGAAAGTATTCAATGGCTCGAACAATTCCTCGTGCAATCAGCTAAAGCACTCGTTTTAGTGAGCCACGATAGAGCGTTTATCAATAACGTAACCAATCGAACCCTCGAGATTTCGTGTGGAAGAACGGTAGACTATAAGGTGAAATACGACGAATATCTCGTGTTGAGAGCAGAGCGAAGAGAGCAGCAGTTGCGAGCTTATGAGAACCAACAGAAAGAGATTGCCGACATAAAAGACTTCATCGAGAAGTTCCGTTACAAAGCAACTAAGGCCGTACAGGTGCAGAGTCGCATCAAACAACTCGAAAAAATCGTACCCATTGAGATAGACGAGGTAGACACATCTGCCCTCCGTTTAAAGTTCCCCCCATGCCTTCGCAGTGGCGACTATCCCGTTATTTGCAACGAAGTGCAAAAGAATTACGGCGCACACACCGTCTTTAGTAACGTCAATCTCACCATCAAACGAGGCGAAAAAGTAGCTTTCGTGGGTAAGAATGGAGAGGGAAAATCTACTTTGGTGAAGTGCATTATGAACGAAATACCATTCGATGGCGAGTTGAAAGTGGGTCATAACGTTCAGATAGGCTATTTTGCTCAGAACCAAGCACAGCTCTTAGACGAATCACTATCGGTGTTCGAAACCATCGACAACGTTGCTAAAGGCGACATTCGTTTGCGCATTAACGACATTCTTGGTGCCTTTATGTTTGGCGGAGAGGCGTATGATAAGAAAGTAAAGGTGCTAAGTGGGGGCGAAAGAACACGTTTGGCAATGATAAAACTCTTGCTCGAACCCGTCAATTTGTTGATACTCGACGAGCCAACTAACCACCTCGACCTCGTTTCTAAAGAAGTTCTTAAAGAGGCAATAAAGGCGTTCGATGGCACTGCCATCATCGTTTCGCACGATAGAGAGTTCCTCGATGGATTAGTAGAGAAGGTTTATGAGTTTGGAGAAGGAAAGGTGAGAGAGCATTTAGGCGGTATTTACGACTTCTTGCAATCGAAGAAAATCGATTCACTAACAACGCTCGAACTCAGTAAAAACGTGTCTTCACCCGAGGCTGAGCCTGTTGCAAAGACCGAAAATAAGCTGAATTATGCAGAAAGAAAGGAGTTGCAAAAGCAGCTAAATCGAATCGAAAAGGCGATAAAAGAAACCGAAAAAGATATAGAAAAATACGAAACACGGGTGAAAGAGCTCGAAGAAATACTTTTAAAACCCGAGCATGCGTCAGACATGGGCTTGATCAACGAATATACAAACATCACGGCTCAGCTCGAGAAAGCCAACGAAAAGTGGCTCGAATTGTCTGAAGAAAAAGAGCAAATCAATACCGATTAAGCAGAAAGGGAGGGTATATCATTCGCAAAAATCCGCTTACTCCTTATTCAATATACCGAAAATATAAACAAAACAATACAACATTGCCCCTCAAAGGCAGGTTCTTTAAATTAGAAAAAGTATGAAAACAAAAAGATTAATTGCAGCTATGATGATCGCTTCATCATCTGTTGTCGGTATGGCACAAACGCAGTTAGAATCTGGAATCGACCTAACTAACATGGATTTAACTGCAAATCCTGCAACCGATTTTTATCAATATGCAACTGGTGGATGGCAAAAAAAGAATCCATTACCTGCTGCTTATTCTCGTTATGGTAGCTTCGATCAGCTTCAAGAAGATAACAATAAGCGTATCAATGGTATCTTGAGCGACCTACTTAAGAATACTTATCCCGAAGGAAGCATTGAAAGAAAGTTGAGCGACTTCTACAAATTGGCGATGGACTCAACACGCAGAGATAAAGAAGGCGTTGCTCCTGTAACTCCATTGTTAAAGAAAATCGATGCATTGAAGAGTGTTCCCGAGTTCATAAAGCTACAAATGCAATATGCAGCGTTCTCATTTGGCGTGCCTTTTGACGCAAGTTTCAATGCCGATGAGCGCAATGCTTCGATGAACATACTTTATCTTTATCAAGGAGGACTTACCCTTGGACAAAAGGAATACTATCTAGATAAAGACAAAGCAACAGTAGATATTCGTGAAGCTTATAAGAAACATATTGTTAAAATGTTCCAACTCTTCGGCTTTAATGCTGCTCAAGCAAAGGCAAAAGGCGAGGCTGTACTTCGTTTTGAAACTGCTCTTGCTAAGTTTTCAAAGAGTAGTACTGAGCTAAGAGATGTGGAAGCGAACTACAACAAGATGACTTTTGCTCAGTTTAAGGCTAAATATCCAAACCTACCCGTTGAGGCTTTGCTCAATGCAGAGGGTATTAAATCGGCTTATTTCCAAACTCTTGTTGTCGGACAACCAGCCTTCTTCGCTGGCTTGAACAAGTTGGTTACAACATGGAACCTAGCAGATCGCAAAGCATATATGCAGTGGAGTGTTATCAATAGCTCAACAGGTTATTTGAGTAGTGCAGTAGAAGCAGAGCATTTCGACTTCTTTGGCAAGACAATGCGTGGCAAAAAAGAAAATTTCCCATTGTGGAAGCGTTCTACTTCACAAGTAGAAGCGGTGATGGGAGAGGCACTTGGACGTATCTATTGCGAGCGTTTCTTCCCTGCTTCATCTAAAACTCGTATGGAAGAGTTGGTGAAGAACCTACAAATTGCATTGGCAGAGCGTATTAAAGAACAAGACTGGATGACTGCAAAGACTAAAGATGCGGCTCTAGACAAATTGAATTCGTTCTATGTAAAGATTGGCTATCCTAAAAAATGGAAAGACATGTCGGGCTTAACCATCAAGCCATCATCGTCATATTACGATAATGTAATGCAATGTGTGCTCTACTGGAACAACAAAACAATTGAAGAAAAGGCAGGCAAACCTGTTGATAAAGATGAGTGGTTGATGACTCCTCAAACTGTAAATGCATATTATAACCCAACCACAAACGAGATATGTTTCCCTGCAGGTATCCTTCAAAGACCTTTCTTTGACCCCAAAGCAGACGACGCTTTCAACTATGGTGCAATCGGAGTAGTGATTGGTCATGAGATGACTCACGGCTTTGATGATCAAGGAAGACACTATGATAAGAACGGAAACATGAGCGATTGGTGGACAGAAGACGATGCAAAGAACTTCGATGCACGTGCAACCGATTACGCAAACTTCTTCTCTAACATCAAAGTGTTGCCCGACTTGAATGCTAACGGACGCTTCACTCTTGGCGAAAATCTTGCCGATCATGGTGGTCTTGAAGTGGCTTTCGCTGCTTTCGAAAATGTAAATAAGAAAGAAAAGCTACCTGTTATTGATGGTTTAACACCCGAACAACGTTTCTTCGTTGCTTATTCTGGCGTGTGGGCAGGTAACATTACAGAGAAAGAAATACGCAGTAGAACAAAGAGCGACCCTCACTCTCTTGGTCAATGGCGTGTAAATGGTGCTCTACCTCACATCAATGCTTGGTATAAAGCCTTTGGAGTTAAAGATGGAGATGCACTATTCTTGCCTGAAAGCAAACGCTTGAAATTGTGGTAAATCACCCCTAATTTTAGCTAAAACAATACAAGAAGTTCTTCACTGGCTATGTGGCTGGCGAAGAACTTCTGCTTTTTATATTATAAACTCAATTTAGCTAAGAGGTAAGGAGGAGGTAATGAGAAATAAAAAACATCATCTTATGTCTATTCACATCATCAGTGAAAAGCATTCTCTCACTTTTTTCTGTTCGATATTGCTTCATTTGTCGTCTTGCCTCAATCCCTTTGAAAATCAAGAGCAATCGAAGATAAAAAGACGATCTTTGTGCTTGACTTGTAAAAGCAATGATATTGCCCCGTAAAAGCATTGCAATTAGTAATCAAAGTCAATGTTATTACAGGTGAAAAGCATAGCTTTTAGAAACGATGTAAAATGTTGCTGTTAAGTAACATTAGCGTTGCAAATCTAAAAATGTCAGTTTTTTTTCGTAAGTTTGCATGTTAGAAAATCACCATTTTGAAGTAGAAAAACAAAGAAAAGATATCTTTTCTTGATAACATAAACGTATTGGAGGGTCCAACTCGTTTCCTTTTAGCACAAAACAAATAACAAATTAAGACAAAAACATTGATATGCGACCACTAGAATTGCTTGCCCCTGCAAAGAATTTAGAAACAGGTATTGCCGCCATAGAGCATGGTGCAGATGCCATTTATATAGGTGCAGAGCAGCTAGGAGCACGTTCGGCAGCAGGAAACTCAGTAGAAGACATTGCCCAATTGTGCCAATATGCTAAGCAGTTTGGTGTGAAAGTGTATGTAACCCTTAATGTTATTGTTTACGAACACGAGATAGATTATTGCCAAAAGCTCATCACACAGCTTTATAATGCAGGTGTCGACGCTCTAATTGTACAAGATATGGGCGTGTTAAAAATGGATATTCCGCCCATTGAGCTACATGCTTCCACTCAAACCGATAACAGAACGGCAGACAAAGTGTCGTGGCTTAAATCCTTAGGCTTTGCTCGTGTGGTGCTAGCTCGTGAGCTTTCGCTCGACGCCATCAAAGCCATTCACACGCAAGAGCCCGATGTTGAGCTAGAAGTATTTGTGCATGGAGCCCTTTGTGTTAGCTATTCTGGTCTGTGTTATGTATCTCAGCATAGCTTTGGACGTAGTGCAAACAGAGGAGAATGTGCCCAATTCTGTCGTATGAGCTTCGATCTTGTAGACTCAGACGATAGAGAAATAGAACATCAACGGCACCTTTTGTCGCTTAAAGACATGTGTCGTATCAACGAATTAGAACAACTTGCCGATGCAGGAGCAACATCGTTCAAGATAGAAGGACGACTAAAAGACGTGTCATACGTTAAGAATGTTGTTTCAGCTTATCGCAAAAAGTTAGATAAAGTGATTGCGGCTCACCCCGAAAAGTATTGCCGTGCATCGCTAGGAGCAGTGAAACACAGCTTTGATCCCAATCTCAATAAAACCTTTAACCGAGGCTTTACCACTTATTTCTTGCATCAACGAGAAAACAAAATCGCTTCGTTCGACACCCCAAAAGCCATTGGAGAGCCAGTAGGAAAGGTGAAAGACGTGCGCAATAACTATTTTGTGGTGGCAGGAGTAGCATCGTTTGCCAATGGAGATGGCTTGTGTTTTATGAACAACGACAACAAGTTAGAGGGCTTTAGGGTGAATAGAGTAGAGGGAAACAAGCTCTTTCCATTTAAAATGCCACGTGACTTAAAGTCGGGAGTTTATCTCTTTAGAAACAACGATGAGGCGTTTGAAAAGGTGTTGTCAAAGCCTACTGCAGTGCGCAAGATTGCTCTTACCATGCAGTTTGCCACCACTCTACGTGGGTTTGCACTCAGCTTGCAGGCAGAAGGCTATGACACTGCAAGAGTGGAGCGTGACTTTCAGCATGAAGCGGCACGACAAAACCAGTATGATAACATTGTAAAACAATTGTCGAAACTAGGTAATACCATCTTCGAAGCAGGCAAAATCGATATAGAACACGAAGCGCAAAGCCTTTTTGTTCCATCTAGTTTGCTCGCAGATATGCGTCGTGAGGCTCTAGAACAATTCAAACCACACGACAATAGACGATTAAGAGAAAAAGCAAAAGTAAGTGGTTGCGGTGTAAATCTGCAATGGCAAAAAGAATATAAGGCATTTCCTTATACCTATAACATTGCCAACAGTTTGGCAAAAGCCTTCTACAAAGAACAGGGGTTGCAAGATCCTGAAGAGGCATTTGAGGTGAAAGGTGACAAAAATGTGCCCCAATCGTTATTGATGCAGTGCAAACATTGCATTCGATATTCGTTAGGTCACTGTGTGGTTCATGGTGGGGTGACTCCTAAATGGAAAGAGCCATTGTATTTGAAGCTATCCGATGGACGCAAATTTAGACTGCAATTCGATTGCTCACAATGTCAAATGAACATCTATGCAAATAGTTAAGAAAATATCAAATAAGGCATCTTTGTTATTGTTTTTATTGGTGTTGCTTTGTAGTTCATGCTATCATCAAAATACAAAGAATATCAATGAAAACCTATTGGATAGTGTTGGGCAGAACGATAGCTCACATTTTAAATCCGTACATCATTATAGTCAGAACTATAACTTTGTGGTTAAAGCCGATTCTTTGGTACTTTCTAAACAACAACCCGAAGAAACATTGTCGAATTTGCAGTCTGATTCGCTGGTGGTTTATAAGAACAATCACTTGGTTGTGGCAGATATTCGCATTATGTCTGCCGATATTGTCGATTCAGTATGGGTGCAAGTGGCTCGAGATCAAGAAACTTTTGGCTGGATACACGAGAGCAAACTACTTCCAAATGTAGTGCCCGACGATCCTATATCGCTATTTATCTCCACCTTTTCGGATATACATCTCTTGGTGTTCTTAGTGGTTATAATACTCATTTCGGTGTATTACATCATGCGAAAGCTCTTGAGTGCCAGTCTACCTATCGTGCATCTGCGAGACATAAACTCTCTTTATCCCACCTTATTGGTGCTTTTAGTGGCTGCATCGGCAACCTTTTATGCTTCAATTCAGCTCTTTGTGCCTCAGGTTTGGCATCATTTCTATTTCCACCCAACGCTCAATCCTTTTTCAGTTCCTTTGCCTTTAAACCTCTTCTTACTATCTGTTTGGGCAATATTGTTAGTTGGTTTGGCTGCAATAGACGATGTTCGCCATCTTTTACCCTTAGGAGATGCAGTGTTATATCTATGCGGTTTGGCTGCAGTGTGTGCTGTTAACTACATTATTTTCAGTGTTTCTACCTTGTATTACATAGGTTATCCTCTTCTTCTTGTATATGCTTATTGGGCCATTAAACGCTATATAAAAATGCCAAGAATAAAGTTTGCCTGTGGAAACTGTGGTATGCCACTCGAAAAAAACAAGCGTTGTAAATACTGTGGGGCATTGAATGAGGAGTAGAACAGGGTACAAAACTCTTTATTTTATAACATTTCTTTTTCGTTTAAATCGCTTGTTTTTAGTAATATCCTCATAAAATAGGATTTTATAAAGTACGATATTTTTGTAACTTTGTGCCCATATTATACGAACAAGAATACAATATATATGCTTAACTCCATTTTATTATTAACAAGTTTCTTAGGAACAGCTGTGCCCAATGATGCGGATTCAACTGTTTTTAAGACAGTAGGACTTAGTGAAGTTACTGTTGTTGAATTTAAAAAGAGTAAAGAAAATCTTACAACTAATTCCGTTTCAATCGTTGATAGTGGCTTTATCAATCGTCACGAGCTACACAGTATCACAGAATTAACAGCTGTTGTACCTAACTTTTATATGCCCGAATATGGCTCAAAGCAAAACACTCCAGTTTATATTCGTGGTGTTGGAGCCAAAACAAAGGGTTCTGCTGTGGGCTTTTATGTTGATGGAATACCTCATTTTGAGAACTCTTCATTCGATGTAGATATGTCGAATATTGCCTCGGTAACGGTGTTTCGTGGTCCACAAGGCACCCTTTATGGGCGCAATGCCATAGGAGGTATTATCAATGTAACCACCGTTTCGCCGCTAGCATATCAAGGAACACAATTGAAATTGGGTTATGGTAGTCACAATGATGCCTTATTTCAGTTCTCACACTATAACAAATTAGGATCTAAAGTGGGCTATTCTGTGGCAGGAGGATATCACTATAACGATGGCTTTCATCGCAATCTGTTTACCAATCAATATGCCGATCAGTTGAAAGATGCTTATGGACGTGTAGGTTTGGTGTGGTTATTAGATAATAAGTGGTTTCTTCGTGTTAATTCAATGCTCGACTATTCTAATCAAGGAGGATATCCTTATGGAAAATATAACCGCCTAACTGGTGAAACAGAGCCTGTTAATTACAACCGATATAGTAGCTATCGTCGTCTACTTTCAACCTCAGGACTCAACATTCGCTATGCGGGTGAGAACGTAAGTTTTAGTAGTCAGACTGCATTTCAATATATACGAGATCGACAAGGCATTGACCAAGACTTTACTGCAAACGACACTTACTTTGTAAAGAACCGATTACTGCAAACCATGTTGAGTCAAGAATTCATCTTAAAGTCGAATAATAACTTACGATACCAATGGCTTTTTGGTGCTTTTGCTATGACTCAGCACATCAATAACACGGTAGAAACACAATATATCACTAAAGATAATGCCTTTCCAACAAACTATCGAATTCCAGTTAATGCACTTGCATTATATCACCAATCAACAATTAAATTGTTTTCGGGCTTTAGTTTCATTGCAGGGTTGCGTTGGGATTATGAACATTCGACCCTTAATTACTTGAGAGAAAGCTATCGATTAAGCACAGATGGAGTACGTAAAGAGGTGAAGAAGGTCAATAGTTCGTTACATTTCAATCAAGTAACGCCCAAATTTGCATTGCAATATCAAGACGAATGCAATAATAATACCTATTATTTTTCTGTAACTAGGGGGTATAAGGCTGGTGGTTTCAATCAAACTTTCTCTAAAGAAGAAGAGACAAGCTATGATCCTGAATACAATTGGAACTACGAATTGGGCGGAAAAATGAATATATTGAAAGATAAACTCTATGCAGAAGCGTCACTTTATTATATCGACTGGCGTAAACAACAAGTGAATCAAACCGTTCCAGGCGTTGGAAATGTCATTCATAATGCAGGACATTCGAGCAGTAGAGGATTTGAATTAACTTTGAATAGCTCACCTTTGAAGAACTTAAACATTGCTATTTCGTATGGATATACTTATGCAAAGTTCATAGAATATCAAAAATCGGCAACGTTAAACTATTCAGGTAATATGCTTCCAATGGTTCCTCGCAACACATTATCATGCTCGGCAAGTTACGCTTTATATCCTTCTCGCACCCCATTTATCGACAAAATCGTGTTAACTGCAGGTTTAACAGGACTCGGAAAGATATATTGGGCAGAGGATAATGAGATTGCTCAGAACTTTTATGCATTGCTCAACGCTAAGATAAGCATAACAAGTGGAATGTTTACATGGGAATGTTGGGGTAAAAATATTACCGATACACATTATAATACCTATTGTTTTAAGTCGTCTACAGACTATGCTCAGGTTGGAAAACCAGCTTATTTCGGTACTTCTTTGCTTGTTAAATTCTAATGAATAGATGAATTCAAACCACACAGAATATATCAATCGGCATCAAGGGAACGTCTTTACGCTTTGTACTTTCTTTTGTTTGTACATTGCACAAGCAGTTCCTTCGAGCTTTCTTTCAACGGCATTACAAGTGTTAATGCGTGAGAATAACTTCTCATTAACCACTATTGGACTCTTACAATTAGTGAAATTGCCTTGGATTATCAAGTTTCTTTGGGCTCCAATGGTAGACAGACGCTGTGTAACAGTAAACGACTATAAACGCACCATCATTGTTTCTGAGTTGATATATGCTGCACTTTTACTTACAATAGGCTTCTTGCAAGTTGCAACCGACATTTACTTTATCATCTTTTTAGTGGTGCTTTCACTTGTAACATCAGGCACTCAAGACGTTGCTACCGATGCTTTAGCAGTGCTAACCTTCAAGAAAAGCGATAAAAGTATGGTGAATAGTATGCAATCTATGGGTAGTTTTGGAGGCGCATTGTTAGGAGGTGGAGTGCTATTAATGGCTCTACATCGCTATGGTTGGCAAACCGTTTTACCCTTTTTAGCCATTTTTGTGCTCATTGCCTTATTGCCCTTGCTATTCAATAAACATCTATCTGTGAATGAGAAACCTCAAGAAACAAAAGCAAAGAAAGCCGATTTTATTTGGTTTTTCACTCAGAAAGGCATTTGGAAGCAAATCATTTTCCTTGTAATATACTACGCTGGAATCTTCGGTACCTTATCTCTTTTGCGCTCATTCCTTGTAGACCATGGCTATAATATGAAGGAAATAGGCTTGATTAGTGGTGTATTAGGAACTGGAGTAGCCTTTTTTGCATCGTGGGGAGCAGGCTTTTTCGTGCGAAAATACGGAGTTTTCAAAGCCAGAATCGCCTTTGCGTGCGTCATTCTCATCACCACTCTCTACTTTTTCTTAATGCTTTCCGACACCATTACAATGCTTCGGGTTTGCATAGGCGTTGCTCTTTTGTGGGCAACTTATGGAATGTGCACCATAGTGGTATATGTTTCGTCGATGGAAAGGGTTCGACCTGGAAGAGAAGGAACCGACTTTACCATTCAAACAGTTATCACACACCTTAGCGGAATGATGATGGCTGTAGTCTCAGGAGCCATTGCTCAGCACTATGGTTACCACCTTTTCTTTGCCATTGAGATTGCCATTGCGCTAGCATCTCTTGTTTATATTCTCTTAGTTTTCAAGCAAAAGGAGACCAATAATGAACGAACAAGTAATTAAAAAATATAATTTTCCCGTTCCAAGATACACGAGTTATCCGCCAGCAAACTACTTTAAAGAACTCAACGACACTGAGTATCTCTCGGCAGTAGATGCTTCTAACGATGCAAGTAGAAACCATGTGTCTTTTTATTTGCACATTCCTTATTGCAATCATCTATGCCATTATTGCGGATGTAACTCGTATGCGATGGCAAAAGAACAGCAAGTTGACAAGTATGTAGAGGCTTTACATCGTGAAATAGATATTGTTGCGGCTCACATCGATAAAGCCAATAGGCGCATATCTCAAATTCATTATGGTGGAGGAAGTCCCACATCACTGCCCATTCACTATATCAAAGAGTTGAATGAGCACATGTTATCGTTGATGCCCACCATTGAAAAGCCCGAGATAGCCATTGAGTGTCACCCTGGATATCTTAACGAAAGCGATTGGAATGCATTGTGCGAATGTGGCTTTACACGTTATAGTTTGGGCATACAAGATTTCAATAACGATGTATTAAAGGCAGTAAACCGACTCCCATCGCTTCTTCCTGTATCCGAAATTCTTTCTATTTTAAGAGCACATCAAGCCACAATCAACATGGATTTCTTGTTTGGTTTGCCCTTACAAACCCCTGAAAGCTTCGAAAAAACAATGCAAATGGCAGTAGAAATGCAGCCCGACCGCCTCGTAACCTTTAGTTATGGACACGTTCCATGGGTACATAAGCGTCAATTAATACTCGAGAAGCTTGGCTTACCTACTACAGATGTAAAGCAAGAGATGATGAATCGTGCCATCAACATATTGCATTTGGCAGGTTATAGAAGTATTGGTATGGATCATTTTGTAAAGCCTAACGACGAACTAAGCGTAGCATTAGATTCTAAACAGCTACATCGTAACTTCCAAGGCTATTGCACTCTGCGCACAACTGGGCAGGTTTACGCTTTTGGAGTGACAGGAATCAGTCAGCTAGGCAATGCTTATGCGCAAAATGGACGCAACATTTCGAAGTATATTGATTCGATATTAAACGACAACAAATTAGATATTGAGCGAGGATATATCCTCGCTTCGCAAGAACAAGTGGTGCGAGAAGTGATCGAAGCCATGATGTGTAACAACGAGATAGAGTGGAATAAACTTTCAAAAGAATTGAATTTATCGGTAGAAAGCATACAAGCCACCCTAAACTATGATGTACTTAAATTGCAAGAGATGGCGAACGATGGTTTAATAACCATGACCGAGCAGGGCATAAGCATGACAACAAGTGGCTCACCATTCGTTAGAAACGTTGTAGCCTTGCTTGATCCGTTGATGAAAAACAATAACAAACAATATTCAAAGCCTATTTAAATGAACATAGAACGAAAAGAATATACTAAAGATATTGTTGTGATTGGGGCTGGAATAACAGGCTTAACCACTGCTTATTGGTTGAAAAAAGGAGGAAAAGACGTTGAAGTACTTGAGAAAGAAGAGCGTTTTGGCGGTCAAATTCATACCTTTCACGTTGATGGTTACTTGTTCGAAAGCGGACCAAACACAGGTGTTTTATCATCTCCAGAGGCGGTAGAACTATTCAATAGCATTGCAACCGATTGCCAAGTGGATATTGCTCGCAGTTCGGCTAAACGTCGATTGGTTTGGAAAAAAGACAGCTTTACAGCCTTACCCTCCTCTCTTTTGAGCGCAATAACAACGCCTTTGTTTACAACTTACGACAAGTTGCGCATCTTAGGAGAGCCTTTCAGAGCAAAAGGCAGTGATCCTAACGAGTCAGTAGCCGACATGGTGAAGAGAAGACTGGGCAAATCGTATTATAATTACGCCGTAGATCCATTCATTGCAGGTATCTATGCAGGCGATCCCACAAAGCTCATCACTCGCTATGCCTTACCAAAACTCTATCAGTTAGAGCAAAACTATGGCAGTTTTATACGTGGAGCGATCAAGAAAGCCAAAGAGAAAAAGACTGAAAGAGAGCGTCTTGCCACTAAAGATGTGTTCTCTCCCAGTCATGGAATGGAGCAGATTATCAAGGCTTTAGCCAAGAATATTGGTGAAAAAAATATTGTTCTTGGAGCCAATAATCTTAGTGTTGCGCCCCAGGAGGATGGCTCTTATTCAGTGACTTATACTAATTCGCAAGGCAATGAGTGTGTGGTTAAAGCTAATAAGGTTATTACAACTTGTGGAGCTTACGCCCTTCCGCAAGTCCTTCCCTTTGTAACTGAGAAAGAAAAGCAGGCACTTAGTAATTTAACTTATGCGCCAGTGGTTCAGGTGGGCGTTGGAATTAAGTATGTAAATAACCGCACATTGAATGCATTTGGAGGCTTAGTGCCCACTATTGAATGGCAAAAGCTACTCGGAGTGTTGTTTACTTCGGCTTGCTTTGATAATCGTGCGCCCCAAAATAGCACCACCTTGTCGTTCTTCTTTGGTGGAATGAACCATCAAGATATGGTGAACAAAAGCGATGAAGAGATTGTTTCGCTTGTGAAAGACGCTATTCATCGTATGTTGAAAGTGCCTGACGACATTGAAATAGAGGCGATAAAGATTTCGAGACACCAACGAGCAATACCCCAATATTGGGCAAATACAGAAGAAAGAATAAAGGCTGTGCAAGCTGTTGAACAACGATATAAAGGCTTGATTGTGGCTGGAAACCTTCGAGATGGTATCGGAGTAGCCGACAGAATTAAGCAAGGAACGTTGGTTGCGCAAAGTATTTTAGGATGAATTTGAACTTTTTCAAGTTCACCTTTTTTCGTTCTTCTCTTGCAATAGCATAGCTTTTAAAAAAGCATTCATTCGTTTGGATAGATAATTGAAAAGTAATACTTTTGCAAAATAAAGGCAGATTTATATAGAAGAATGAGTAAAAATACCGAATTAGATATACTTCCATTAGCATTTTTAAGTGAAACAGAGCACCCAACTCTTATAGCTGGACCATGTAGTGCAGAAACTTTAGAACAAGTTTTGCAAACTGCTCATGAGCTAAAACAAATGGGTTGCCGTGTGTTTCGTGCAGGAGTGTGGAAGCCCCGCACCAAACCTGGAGGCTTTGAGGGTAATGGTTGCAAAGCACTTCCTTGGATTTTAGAAGCTAAAAGGCAAACAGACATGCTCACAGCAGTAGAAGTTGCCACCCCAGAACATGTGAAACAGGCTTTGAAATACGAGGTAGATATATTGTGGATTGGCGCAAGAACCACCACCAACCCATTCGCAGTGCAAGCCATAGCCGATGCACTCGAAGGCAATAAAGATATTTGTTTGTTGGTGAAAAACCCTATAAATCCCGACATAGAGTTGTGGATTGGAGCTTTAGAACGTTTCAATCGTGCAGGAATAAAGCATTTAGCAGCTGTTCATAGAGGTTTTTCGAGCTATCAAAGTCAAACCTATCGCAACCTGCCTATGTGGCAAATTCCCATCGAGTTGCGTAGAAGAATACCTCAATTGCCCATCATTTGCGACCCAAGTCATATCGGTGGAAAGCGTAATCTCATAGCACCTCTTTCGCAACAAGCCCTCGATTTAGGTTTCGATGGATTGATGATAGAAAGCCATTGCAACCCAACCGAGGCGTGGAGTGATGCTGCTCAGCAGGTTACCCCTTGCCAATTGCAGAATATTATTAGTGATCTGGTGTTGCGAAACAATTGCGACATCACCGAAGACATTCATTTATTGCGCACCCAAATAGACGAACTCGATAAACAATTGTTGCACCTATTGGCAGAACGAATGGGCATTTCGAGACAAATAGGTAAGTATAAAAAAGAGAAGAAGATGACTGTTTTACAGACACTTCGATATAAAGAACTGCTCGATAACAGATGTGCTCAAGGCAAAGCGATGGGACTTAACGATGAGTTTGTTACCAAAATATTCGAAGCTGTGCACGAAGAAAGTATCGAACAGCAAATGTTATAGACCCTATCCTCAATCCCTTTATTTTAGGCACATTATAGAGTTGCCTTGTAAAAGCATTGCTATTGCATCCCAATAGCGATGCTTTTGCATGTTAGTAGCATTCCTTTTGCAAGTAAAAAGCAATGCTTTTGTTTTGTGATTTATTCACAATTAAAATATAATATCTTGTTAATAAGTCTATAATTATACAATCTTGCGTTGTAAGAAAAATGCAAAAATAAGGTATAAAACTTCGATTTACACCATATTAATATGCAATAAAGCCCGAAAAAGCACGTTATAGATAGTGTATATACATTTTTTCTGAGTTTTATGATAGAATATATCAAAGGAGATTTAGCAGAGATTACACCCGCTTTAGCCGTTATTGAGACTGCAGGTGTGGGCTATGCTTTAAATATTTCGTTAACAACATATAGCG
Source organism: Prevotella sp. (assembly GCA_052173735.1). Taxonomy (GTDB): domain Bacteria; phylum Bacteroidota; class Bacteroidia; order Bacteroidales; family Bacteroidaceae; genus Prevotella. The sequence continues at coordinate 41,454 of JBQMYA010000013.1, read as the reverse complement.
CAATACAAGGTAAAGAAGAAGTGAAACTTTATGTTCACGAGGCTTTAGTTACAGGGGGTAGAGACGATTCTTACACCCTTTATGGCTTTGCAACAAAGCAAGAACGAGAGCTTTATCGTCTTCTTATCACTGTTTCAGGCGTTGGTGCCAACACTGCTCGCATGATTTTATCGTCTATCTCGCCTGCTGAATTGTGCAACGTGATAGCTAGTGGCGACGAAAGAATGTTGAAAAGCGTGAAAGGTATTGGCTTAAAAACAGCGCAACGCATTATTGTTGACTTGAAAGATAAGATACTATCGAGCGGTATTGCCACCGAGTTTAAGGTAGGAAACGACTCGAATGCAACCATAGATTCAGCCGTGAAAGACGAAGCTGTGGGTGCTTTAACGATGTTAGGATTCTCTCCTGCACCTTCAGCTAAAGTGGTTTCTGAGATATTAAAGAACGAACCTACATTGCCAGTAGAGCAAGTTGTTAAGCTAGCTCTTAAACAAATTAAATGAGAAAACTAAGGTATTCTTCGATAACAATTGTGGCTATGCTTGTTTTGAGTATAGCTGCTTATGCTGTATCTATGCCTTTAGCTCAACGACCACGCACACAAAAGCCACAGAAAAAGACTGAAACAACAACCCCAAAGCTGTCGAAACCCAATGTGATCAAGGCGCAACCCATTATTGCAAACGATGATACCATACCAGATTCGCTACTTCATTCTCGTTGGAAAATACAGAAAACAACTCCATTAAGCGAACAAGACTTGTCTAAAAACGCAATGGATTTGAACGTTCCAGCCAATGTTAAGCCCACTATTACATACAACGACACTATCGGTCGCTATGTCGTCGGTGCGAAGATGGGCGGATCTTATATCACAGCTCCAATCATGATGAGTGGTGACGAGTATATGAAATGGAGCGAAAAGAAAGTAATGGCGGACTTTTTCCGCAAGAAAAACGACGAAATTTACCAACAAAAGGGTAAAGAAAAGTTCGATTTCACCAACATGCACTTTGATCTTGGACCTGCAGAGAAGATATTTGGTCCTGGAGGAGTGGTGATAAAGACACAGGGTTCTACTGAGGTGAAGTTTGGAGCAACCTTTAAAAACATCGAAAACCCATCGTTGCCCATTCGTAATAGAAAAACAACTAAGTTCGATTTTGAAGAAAAAATCAATCTAAGTGTTAACGGAAAGGTGGGCGATAAGGTCAATCTTAACCTCAATTACAATACCGATGCCACCTTTGATTTCGATGCTCAGAACCTTAAACTCAAGTATGATGGCAAGGAAGATGAAATCATTAAGTTGGTAGAAGCAGGTAATGTGTCGTTTCCTGCCAATTCTTCTTTGATAAAAGGAGCAAGTTCTTTGTTCGGTATTCGCACCGACATGCAATTCGGAAAGCTTAAACTTCAGATGGTTGCGTCGCAAAAGAAGTCGACAACTAAAAGCGTTTCGTCGAGAGGAGGGGTGCAATTAACTCCCTTTGAGATAGATGCTGCCAACTATGAAGAGAACAAACACTTCTTCCTTTCAAGGTATTTCCACGACAAATACGACGAGGGTATGCGCTCGTTGCCTAACCTTTTAACAGGAATAAAAATCAATAGAGTAGAGGTTTGGGTAACCAATAGACAAGGAAACACCAACAACACTCGTGATATTATTGCCCTTACCGACCTTGGAGAGAACCAAAGTGTGAGCAATAGTATATGGACTACCACTGCAATGGCAGTGCCTTCGAACAATGCTAACACCGAGTATGGAGCTATGGTGTCTACTTATTCTGCGGCAAGAGATATCAATCAAACCACAACAGTGTTAGAAGGTATTCCTAACTTCATTGCAGGTAACGACTATGAAAAGCTTGAAAGCGCACGATTATTAACCTCGAGCGAGTATGAAGTTAATACTGCTTTGGGCTATATCTCATTGAAAACCAATTTAACTACCGACCAAGTGTTGGCTGTTGCATACGAATACACTTACGGAGGCGTTACTTATCAGGTGGGAGAGTTTGCAAGTGACGTTACAACAGATACGAGTAAGGCTTTGTTTGTGAAATCTTTGAAGAACACAGACAATAACCCTTCGCAAGGAAACTGGCGTTTGATGATGAAAAACGTTTATGCCATAGCATCGAGTATCGAGCGTGATAAGTTCAAGTTAGACGTGAAATATCAAAGCGACACCACTGGTGTTTATCTTACATATATCCCCGAACAGCAGGTTAAAAGCACTCCTCTTATCCGATTGTTAGGCGCAGATCGATTGGATAATAACAATCGTCCGCACCCCAATGGTTACTTCGATTTCGTAGAAGGATTTACGGTTAAAAACGGAAGGGTGTTCTTCCCTGTTGCCGAACCCTTTGGAGATTATTTGTATAAGTATCTTGTTGCAAAGGGAGTTAGTGCGACAAAGGCTCAGAAATATGCCTTTACTGAGCTGTATGACTCAACTAAAACGGTTGCAAAACAAATAGCCGAGAAAGATAAGTTTATGCTTATGGGACAATATCGAGGCACTAATGCAAACGTAATTAGTTTGGGAGCATTCAACATTCCACAAGGATCTGTGGTGGTAACTGCAGGTGGTGTTACCCTAAGAGAAGGCACAGATTATAGTGTTGATTATAATTCTGGAGAAGTAACGATATTAAATCAAAGTATTATAGACGCTGGAACAGCTGTAAATGTGTCGTTAGAAAGCAACACAGACTTTGCTCAACAGCGCAAAACGATGTTTGGTTTGAATTGGGAATACAACTTTTCTAAAGACTTTCAACTAAGCGGAACGCTACAACATCTATCAGAACAAGCTCTTACAACCAAAGTAAATATGGGCTCAGAGCCTTTAAATAACACTTTATGGGGTGTGAATGTTACTTGGAAAAAGGAAAGTCAATGGCTTACAAATATGCTCGATAAATTGCCTTTTGTACGTCTTACACAACCTTCTTATATCTCTTTTAAAGGCGAATTTGCCCACTTAATAGCAGGACAAAGCCACAATACACAAGATAATGCCTCGTATCTTGATGATTTTGAAAATACAAAAAGCACTATAGATATTAGCTCTCCATCGTCTTGGGTGATATCTTCTGTGCCCTCAACTCTACCCGAACAGGCAGATAGAACAACCCTTGCGAGTGGTTATAACCGCTCTTTAATGGCATGGTATAACATCGATCCGCTCTTTACTCGTCGTAGTAGTTCGCTAACTCCATCACATATCAAAGGCGACTTGAATCAGCTTTCAAACCATTATGTGCGTGAGGTGTATGCAAGAGAATTGTTCCCTAATCGAAATCAGAATAGTTATAGCGGCTCATTGTCTACGTTACCTATTCTAAACATCGCTTATTATCCTAGCGAACGTGGTCCTTATAACTTTACTACCGACCTCAATAGCGACGGAACTCTAAAGCAACCCGAACGCCGTTGGGCTGGTATGATGCGTCGATTAGATACCAGTGACTTTGAAACTGCAAACATTGAATATGTCGAATTTTGGATGCTTGACCCCTTTGTGTATAGCAATAAGCAGGCAAACGCATCAGATTATGGTGGCGACTTCTATATCAATTTGGGTGAAATAAGCGAAGATATCTTGCGAGATGGTAAGAAATTCTATGAAAGCGGTATGCCTGTTGATGGCTCAAATAGCTTCACTACGACTCAATGGGGAAAGATTCCGAACCAAGCAACCACCACTTATGCATTCGCAACAAGTAGCGGTTCGAGAGCACTTCAAGACGTTGGATACAATGGTTTGACTGATAAAGAAGAGCAATCGTTCTCTTCTTACCAATCATTCCTTAACGGAGTGCGTTCTATTGTTACACCTGCAGTGTTGGATTCTATACAAAACGACCCTGCAAATGATAATTATCACTATTTCAGAGGATCGGATTTTGACCGTATTCAAGCTTCTATCTTGCACCGATATAAGCGCATTAACAACCCACAAGGTAACTCTCCCGACTCTGATTCACGCAATGAAAGCTATGATACTTCATACAAAACGACTCCAGATGTAGAGGATATCAATCAAGACTATACCTTGAATGAATATGAGAAATATTATCAATACCGCATATCTTTGCGTCCTTCGGACATGATTGTGGGTAGAAACTTCATCGTAGACAAGCGAGAAGCATCGCCAAAGCTTCAAAATGGACAAGAAGAACGTGTTACTTGGTATCAATTCCGTATTCCAGTGCGTGATTTTGAACGTCGAGTTGGCGCAATAAACGATTTCACTAGTATTCGATTTATGCGTATGTTTCTCACCAATTTCAAGAAACCTATCGTTATTCGCATGGGAAATCTCAACCTTGTGCGTGGAGATTGGAGAGTGTATGAGCAGAACTTAGATAATGTTGCGGGTTCTGGTAGAATGAATGTAAGTGCTGTTAGCATCGAAGAAAACAATGATAAAGAGCCTGTAAACTATATTCTTCCACCTGGAATACGCCGTGGACAAGATCCAACTCAACCACAATTGGTAGAGAACAATGAGCAAGCTTTGGATATTGTAGTAAACAATTTGAGTCCCAATGAATCGAAAGCCGTTTATAAAAACGTGTTTGTTGATATTCGACAATATAATCGTTTGCAGCTATTTGCGCATGCTAATGCTTTTGAAAACAATGTAACTTCGCTCGAAGACAATCAACTTGCATTGTTTGTACGCTTAGGAAGCGACTATAAAAGCAACTACTATGAATATGAAATTCCTTTGAAACTCACTCCAAAGGGCAAATATAGCAGTAATTCTACCAACGATTCACGTATTGTTTGGCCAGAAGAAAACATGTTAGATATATCCTTATCTGCCTTAACCAACCTGAAAAAAGAGCGTAATATTGCCAAATCAGAGGGTAGAGCATCGTATAATCAACCCTATTCAACATACGATAGCGCTAAACCTAACAACAAACTCACTATCATGGGTAATCCTTCTTTGGGCGAAGTGAAGACCCTTATCATTGGAGTTCGCAACAAAGCGGGAGTCGTTAAGAGTGGAGAAGTGTGGGTAAATGAGCTTCGTTTGCGTGATTATAACAACAATGGAGGCTGGGCTGCGCAAGGAAATTTGAACCTACAGTTATCTGATTTAGGTACAGTTAATATGCAAGGTCGTTATGTTTCTGAAGGATTTGGAGGGCTAGAAGAAGGTGTTAATCAGCGAGCAAAAGACAATTCGAAGAACTATAGTATTACAACTAGTGTAGAGTTAGGTAAGTTCTTCCCCGAAAAAGCAAAAGTTTCGGCTCCTCTTTACTACTCTGTTACACATGAAGAGACCCGTCCTAAGTACAATCCGCTTGATACTGATCTTCTATTAAATGAGAGTTTAGAATCAACTAAGAATAAAGTAGAGCGTGATTCGATTGAAAGTATTGCAGTAACGAAGACTGTTAACACTAATTTCTCATTGTCTAATGTGCGTGTAGGCATTCAAAATCAACGCCATCCAATGCCTTATGACCCTGCAAACTTCACCTTTTCGTATAGTCATTCACATAGAAATACAACAGGACACACCACCGTTTATGAGAAAGAAGATAACTGGCGAGGTTCAATGAACTATAATTGGACTCCTGTTTACAAGCCTTTTGAACCATTTAAGAATATCAAGAATCGTTCAAAGTGGCTCGACTTGTTTCGCAGATTTGGCTTAAATTGGTTGCCACAGAATGTTTCTTTTGGCTCAGAGATGGTTAGAAACTACTATGAATTGCAAGAAAGGGAGATGGAAACCTTATCTTCTACAGGGCTACCGCTCACTTTTAATCGCCAATTCCTATGGAATCGAGATTTTACATTACGTTGGGATTTAACGCAAAACATTCATTTTAATTTCCAAAGTGCTACCAATTCGGAGATTGAAGAGCCCTACACACCTGTGAATAAGGATCTTTATCCAGATCGTTACCATGCTTGGAAGGACTCAGTGTGGACAAGTATCAAGAAATTTGGAAAGCCTTTGAGTTACAATCAGTCGTTAACTCTTTCTTATCAGCTCCCTCTTCAGCTCATTCCTGCATTTAATTGGATCAATAGTGATATTAGTTACAATGCCACTTACAATTGGACAAGAGGTAGCGAGACCACAAATGGGGCTTTTCTTGGTAACACAATTGTCAACACAAGGGTGCTAAATATCAATGGAACCTTTAACATGGAGCGTCTATATAACAATATTCCGTTCTTGAAAAAGGCAAATGATCGATTCAATAAGATGGCGAATCGCCCTGTAGAAAGAAAGAAAAAGATTGACGATAAGAAGCTTGTTAAAGATAAAAAAGATGAGAAAATAGAAGAACAGAAACGCAATCTTCCTAAGAATCAACGTAGTTTTGAGCAAGAAATAACATTGCTTCCCGACACAACCATACAAGTAGTGCACAGCAAAAACACCAAGCGTTTGATGGTAGTAGCACGTACTGAGAACGGAAAGCTATTTAAGTTGAAGTATAGAAAGATAGGCTCTAATGGCTTAAAGATCACCAATAAGGTAGATAGTGCGCAAAAGTTGAAAATCACCATCACACCTAAAGAACCTTTAGACAATAAGGATTGGTATAAAACAACACAAAGCTTAGCTCGTTTGTTGATGATGATTCGCAATGTAAATATAAGCTATCGCAGTCAATATGGAATGGCATTGCCAGGTTTCCGTCCTACAATTGGAGCTGCATTTGGGCAAACTCGCAATATAGGAGTAATGTCTCCAGGTCTTGATTTCGCCTTTGGAGCCATCGACGATTCATATATTGATAAGGCATTACGCAATAACTGGTTGGTAGTGAATGATTCAATAGCAACACCAGCCACCACCAATAGCACCGAAGACCTACAAATTAGAGCCACTTTGGAACCCATAAAGAATTTAAAGATAGATTTGCATGCTACTCGATTGACCAACAAAACGAAGAATATTCAATACATGTATGCTGGCAGACCCACAACCGAAAGCGGCTCATTCACCATGACAACGCTTGCTATTAAGTCGGCATTTAATGGCAGTGGAAATGCTTCAAATGGCTATTATAGTGCTTCTTTCGATCGATTCTGTAACTCTTTAGATGCCTTTCGTGATAAAGTAGAGGCGCAATATGTGGGCAGTGTCTATCCAAGTGGAACGATATATGCAGGTCAAACCTTTAATCCTACCAATGGAAGTATAAACAAATATAGCGCAGATGTGCTTATTCCAGCCTTTCTTTCAAGCTATACAAGTAGTGGAAGAGGCTCTTTAAAGATCTTCCCAACGCTTTCTCAGTTGCTACCCAACTGGACATTGCGTTACAGTGGCTTATCTCAATTGCCTTGGTTTAGAGATGTTTTCAAGAGTGTTAACATCAATCACAGCTATAAGAGCTTGTTTGCTATTGGCTCATACAGCTCGTTTAGTACTTATCAAGAATACATGAACGGACTCGGTTTCATTACAGATGCCACCACAAATGCACCTGTTCCAAGTAGTAGATATAACGTATCGATGGTGAGTATCAATGAGTCGTTCTCGCCATTGCTGGGTGTTGATGTTACATTTAACAACAACTTAACCACCCGTTTAGAGTATCGTACTACCCGAGTGCTAAGTCTAAGCACCACAAGTGTGCAGGTTAACGAGGCAACAAGTAACGACTGGGTCTTGGGAATGGGCTATCGAATCAACGATTTTAAGCCCTTTGGATGGGGCGCACCCATACGAAAAAAGACCAAATCGAAGAACAAAAATACTGCAAATGCAAATAACTCAGGTTCTAAAACCACATCAGGTGTAAATAATAACCTCAACCTTCGATTAGATATTAGCTATCGAAAGCAAGCCGCTATCAGTAGAGATATCACGTCAAAGACTAGTAATGCGAGCATGGGTAACACCGCTTTCAAACTCAGTTTCATGGCAGATTACACCTTCTCACGCCTCATTACGATGAGTTTTTACTACGACCGACAGACCAATGTTCCGCTTTTGTCTAATAATAGCTATCCAACTACAACACAAGACTTTGGATTGAGCATGAAATTCTCGCTCACTCGCTAATCTCTTGCTATGTAGATGGCAGGTGATGATTTGTTTTTATAAAGAAGAAAGTCTCTCAATAAAATGCAATTCGATTGAAAAAGAATGTAATAAAAAGGCATTCTTTATTTATTTCTTGCTATATTTGTAACACGACAGTAACATACTTTTAATCTTCTAAACATAAAACAATGATGACACCAGTAAACTATATCACTCAAATAGAAATCGATTCGTTATGGGATAACAATAAACATATTGTGTGGGACCTTAACGAACGTGTGAATATATTAAGTGGAATAAATGGTGTTGGCAAAACAACCATTCTTAATAAGCTTATTAAGTGCATTTCAAACTTTAACAAAACAGGTGCTCTGCAACATCAAGGTGTAAGCCTAAAGGTTGTTCCAAACGATGCCAATACCATTCGTTTTGGTGTTATAAGGTCGTTCGATAAACCTCTTCCGCATGCAGATGAACTGTTGCGTAACACAGGATTGTGGGTGAGCGAGCTTGACAAACAGCTTTATGAGCTACAAAGACAATACCTCAACTATCAGGTAAACATCGGCAATAAGATGATAGAAGTGTTGCAAAGCGGCTCTGCAACAGCCACAGAAGAAGCGCAACAGCTGGCACAACCCAAAACACTTTTCCAAAATATCATTGACAATTTGTTTGCAGACACAGGTAAAACCATTATTAGAACGGCAAATGAAGTAGTCTTTAAGATGGGTAATCGACAGTTAGATGTGCATTGTTTGTCGAGTGGAGAAAAGCAAATTCTAATTATTTTGCTCACCGTTTTGGTAGAGAACAACGATCCTTTTGTGCTTCTTATGGACGAGCCTGAAGCCAGTTTGCATGTAGATTGGCAACAACAACTCATTCAACTCATTTTGCAACTCAATAGTAATGTGCAAATAATTCTTTCCACACACTCTCCAGCAGTTATCATGAATGGTTGGATTGATTGTGTAACCGAGGTGAACGATATCGTGAAATAACCCATTGAAGCATGGCTAGAACCCTTTTAAACAATATCAATAGTAACTATTTCAATGCGCTAAATGCTTTGAAAGGCAAGACACATAGGCAACGAATTGTGGCTTATGTAGAGAGTTATGATGATGTTTCGTTTTGGAGAAACATTCTCGATGCTTATGAAAACGATAAGCGTTATTTTGAAGTGATGTTGCCTTCGCATCAGAATTTAACCAAAGGTAAAAAGCGAGTGTTGGCTAATTTGTTGCAAGAGAATATGGGTGAACACATGATAGCGTGTGTAGATGCCGATTACGACTATCTTCTTCAAGGTGCAACTCCCACCTCTCGAACAGTCATTAATAATGCTTTTGTATTGCACACCTATGCTTATGCCATCGAAAACCTACAATGTTATGCCCCATCGTTGCATCGTTTGTGTGTAATGGCAACCCTCAACGATCGCAATTCATTTAATTTCGAGCAGTTTTTAGAAAGCTATTCAAAAATTATTTATCCTCTGTTTGTTTGGAATATATGGCATTATAGAAAGCTAAAGTATAAAGACTTTTCGATGAGCGATATGCTTTCTATTATTGATTTAGAAACAATTGATTTGCGAAACCTCTCCAAAAGTTTAGCTCTATTAGAGCTTAGAGTGAATAAAAAAGTTGAGCGTTTGCAACGACATTTGCCTTATGCCATCAAAGAGTATGAAGAGTTGAAACAAGAATTGCATCAGTTAGGTGTCAATAGCGATAACACCTACTTATATATACAAGGTCATTTCCTTTTCGATAATATTGTGCTTCCGCTCTTAAAAACAGTATGTGCCAAACTAAGAACAGAGCGAGAACGAGAAATTATGCGTCGGGCTATGCACGATGTTCAATGTAATAATGAGTTGTCGGGCTATAAACACAGTGTAGAAGATGTGCAGTTGCTTTTAAGAAGACATACGGGCTTTATGCAAAGTGATATTTATCAAAAGATAAATGATGATGTAAGGCGAATATTAAAGATATAAATTGAGGTGCAATATAAAAAGAAAGATCCTTAGGACTCATGTTGTTCTAAGGATCTTTTATGTTTACTTATTTATGTGGTCTACTTAATTATAGGCTATAAACAACACCTACGCTAAGAACAAGTTCGTTAGAACCACCAACAAGTTGGAGTCTTGGTTCAGCATTTAGTTTAACTTTGTCGTTTAATTGATAGTCAACTCCACCACCAAGGTTTACACCTAGTTTACCAGAGCTTACGTTATTTGCACCTGTTACCAAATTATCAACGTGTGCAGTAGTATGTAAGTAAGTTAAACCTGCAAGTGGATAAAGGGTAAAGCCGTTACCTACAGGGAAAAGGTATTGTGCATTTGCGTTAAGTTCCCATGATGAAACATTGTTTGTTTGGAAGTAATAGTTGAACGAAGCCGCTCCTCTAATTTCTTTAGTGAAGTTGTAACGACCTTGAACACCAAGACCAAAGTGACCTGAATCTGTTCTATACAAACCTTGAACTCCAAGTTCTTGTGCGCTTGCAAAAGTGCTAACTAGTGCAAAAAACGCCATGAAAATAATTTTCTTCATTGTTTTTTGTTTTTTAAGGGTTAAAAGTATTTATATATATAAATATAATTTTCTATTGATTTTGTGATATTATCCTATTGCTAATAATTAAAGAGAAATTTATAATTATTGTCTTATAATTCTTCATCATTTCCTCAAAATTCGTTGCAAAGATACATCTTTATATCTTATAAACAACTTTTTGTCTATATTTTTATAAATAAATACTTTTTGTAAAGCAACATTTATGTTGCTAATAATAGAGTTGTATTGAATATTTATAATACTGATATAGCGAATTTATAGTTTATATCTTAATTATAAATATAAGAAAAAGAAAGCAGATCGCACTGCTCTTTTTAGTGATGTTTTTTCTTTGAAAAACAACATAAATAAGGTTATATCAAAAAAGCATTGCTTTGGGGTTATAATAGCAATGCTTTTAGCATGTAAACTCAGTGCTTTTATAAGGCAATAGCACTGCTTTTATGTCTGAATGATATTGCCTTTATCTTTTGACTTGATGTTAAATCTTAAACAATACACCCAAACCTAGAATCATTTGGTTATAATGTCCAATTAGTTGAAACTTGGGATCGAAGTTCAATTTCATGTTGTTGTTAATTGAATAGTCGATTCCTCCTCCTAAGTTAATACCCAATTTGCTGTAGTTGCGTGTGTGATAAAAGGTTAAACCCGCAAGAGGGTAGATGGTAAACTTGCTGCTTTTGGGGAACAAGTAGTGCACATCTGTATTGATATTCCATGCCCAACCTTCGTAGTTTGCAAAGAGATAGTCGAACGAAGCCGCTCCTCTAAATTGTTTTTCGAGCATTGTTCTACCTTTGATGCCTAACCCTAATTGATCTAAGTCGGTGCCATATACCATCTGACCGCCTACCTCTTATCCAAAAGTAAGGCTACTTGTGATGGCAAAAAGTACCATTAAAAGAAATTTTCTCATTATTGTTTATATTTGATTTTTTAGTCATATCACTTTTGTTCTCATTTCAAAGCAATGTGCTTTTTAATATATTGAGTAAACAAAATAATGCTTTTCTACATAATGCCCAATAGTTCTATATCGAAAATAAGGGTAGAATTAGCCGGAATACCAGGCTGAGAGAAGCGTCCGTAGCCACAGTTTGCAGGTAAATAAATCTCCCATCGGTCGCCAACCGACATGTGTCCAAGAGCAATAATCCAGCCTTCAATCAAGTCACTCAAGCGCATTGCCAATGGAGCACCGCCTCTACTGCTGTCGAATTTCTTTCCATTGATGGTGTAACCCGAATAATGTGCGGTGATAATGTTGCGTGGAGTGGGGTGCTTATCGCTTTTTTCTGCATTTTTAATTACCTTATAATAAATGCCTTTTGCAAGTGATTTCACTCCTTCTTCCTTACTTTTCTCTTCCAGCCAAGCAAGGTTTTTAGCTGCATATTCTTTTTTATTTGCCATTGTTCTTTTTGTATTTGCTGTTCATATCAAACAGATTTTGTTTACATTAATAACGACATTTTTTTGTTGTTTTATTGCTGTTTGATAGTTATATAAAGTAAAACCATCTTTTATTTATGATAAAACAAAAGGTGGTTGTTATATTATAGTTCAGCTTCCTTGTCCCATTCGTCAAGTAAGTTCACTTTGTCCTCTCTATAAGGGCTATCTTCTTTTGTTGGTTGAACTAAGAAATAAAGTAGAATAGCCCCACCTATATAAGGAATCAAGCCAATGAGATAGTAAGTTCCTGGTTTGCCAATGTCGTGTAATCGGCGTACTGTTGCACATATAGAAGCAGGTAATATGCAGAGATAGAATATAACTGATACTACTAAAAATAGTAAAATTCCGTTTTCACTGCTATAAGATGCCGTGCCTCCAGCGAGTATTAAGAAAGGAATAGTCAATGCAACTACAGCTAAAAGAATGAATAGTGCGAAGTACCAGTATTCACTTCTTGATGCAGTTCCTTTGAGTGTGAACGACTTTCTGAAACAGGTTTGAATAGATTCTGTAAATGTCATAATTGTGATGTTTCATTAATTAATAATTGTTTTTTAAGTTCTAATGGTTCAATCCTGTTATAAATCGTTTACAGAGGCAGGTTAATCCCTTTGCATTTCATTGTAAGAAAGACCATTTATTACGCAAAAATAACAAAAAAGCTAAAACCATCCAATTGAAAATCTACTAATTTCACATTTCTGTTCCTATTCTCTTTCTAAAGAACTCTACACCTTATCAAATCGATCAAACCACATTTTATACACTACTTGCGTTGTAATCGACAATCAAGTCCTTTTCTTTTCGTATTAAAAGCATTGATATTGCAACCTAAAAGCAATGCAATTACCCTCTAAAAGCAATGCTTTTGGCGAATAAAGTCGATGCTTTTGCTTTGCTGTTGGCAATCTTTCTAAAAATAAACAAGTTAGCAATGCCAAACAACCGCAGAAAAAGTGTTTTATTGTAGACGAACTACTATTATATAAAATAAATAATGTATATTTGCAAAACGATACGACTATTATCTTTTATTCGATGTGACGACAAAGAAAAATGATGAAAAACAATTCATAAGATAATAGTCGTAAGATGAAATTGATAAGCCAATATGCTCTTTTAGGATATTGGAAAAATAGTAAAAACAGATAAATATAGAACAATGAAAAAAGAATTTGGAAAATGGTTGATAGATGTTGCAAAGTTAGTTGCAGCAGGTTCACTCATAATAGCATGTGCAGGATTTAGCAATACATCAGTTGTTTGTTTAGTAGTTTTATGCTTACTAAGCATTGTAATGTTTGTTATAGGTTGCTCTTTGCAAAAAGATAATCGCCCCAAACGATTCGACAATAAGTCAAAGAGAAATAGCAATAGAGAGAAAAAGAACAACGCAGAAGGCAATAAACCTAACCCACAACGCAACAAAAAACGTGCTACCTACACCGAGCATGTGCCCAACGAAATAACAGTAGATTAGTTTTTTAAGGTAAACGAGACCACTATTGATGTCTGAAAAGTGAAGCGTTCTATGCTTGAGGCATGTTGATCGAATAAAGAGAATAGTGCTATTATGGCAAAAGTAAACGAAAAGGTAAAAGATAAAGTAAACGAAAAGATATCCGAACCACGCAAATACAAAATCTTGATGTATAACGATGAGGTTACAACAATGGATTTTGTGGTTCATTTATTGATGCATGTTTTTAATAAAAACAAAGCCGTTGCCTATGAGCTAATGATGACTATTCACCAAAAAGGCAGTGCACTTGTAGGCGTTTATAGCTATGATGTGGCTCAAACAAAGATGGAACAGGCAAAAGAAATAATAGCTCATTCGGGCTTTCCTTTGGTCATTAAATGCTTGATAGACAAGTAAACAAAGGCAAAAGCCTGCAAAACAAAGTGGCAAAGAACAGCTGTTGAACAATGAAACACTGTGAGTTGCCTTTTGTTTTATGTGAAGTTAAAAAGAATGTGGGTGTTAAAAACAAGCAAATAAGCGTATGTCAACTGAACAAGAGAATGTTTTATTTACAGGAAATGTAGATCTCGGGGTATCGAAACTCGCTGCAATTGGAGCCGAAAAGGCGGTGGCTTTGGAACATGAATATGTGCTTCCAGAGCATTTAGTGGTGGAGTTTGTAGAGCATTTGCTGTTGATTTATCCCGAACTAAGAGAATATGTCGACCTAAAAAGCCTAAGAACTCAAACCAAAGAATATTTAAAATCGCTCGAAAAAGTAAAGAAAATCGATATTGAACACCTTGCCATTTCAATGCAAACAAAGACGTGGTTGATTGGAACGGCAGAAGAACTGGTAGAGAATGGCAATGTAATAGATTTTTATCTTGTTCTCTTTCGCAACTTCATGTCGCTGAAAGACTCTTATGCTTTGTACTTTTTCGACCAGTCGTTAAATATCTCTCTTCAAGATTTTTATAGTAAACTGAAACACCAACACTTTCTTCAATTTGAAGAAAACGCCAGTAATAGCGACCCAATAGATTGGGACGAGAACGACGCTTATGCCTCTGGTAGTTTCGAAGAAGATATGGATAGTCCCTTTGCAGAGCGTGAACAAGAAGCCAACGACAAATGGGAAAACTATGTAGTGTGCCTCAATGATATGGTAAAAAAGCGCAATCCTTTAGTTGGAAGAACTGAAGAATTAGAGCGAACAATAGAGGTTTTGTGTCGCAAAGACAAGAATAATGCACTGCATATAGGTGAGCCTGGAGTTGGAAAAACAGCCCTTATCATGGGTTTGGTGCGTCGAATAGAAGAGAAGAAAGTGCCCCTTCGCCTCTTAAATAGTAAGGTGTATCAAATTGATATGGCAGATATCATAGCTGGAACTCATTATAGAGGCGAGTTTGAAGAACGCTTTAAAAAGGTGCTTTCGGGTATCTCTAAGAACGAAAATAGTATTCTTTATATAGACGAAATACATACCATTGTGGGCACAGGAGCGATAGATGACAGCTCGTTAGATGCTTCAAACATACTTAAACCCTATCTTGCAGAAGGCTCAATACGCATTGTTGGTGCTACTACCTACGAAGAGTTTAACCGCTATTTGGCAAAGAACAAGAGCTTGGTGCGTCGCTTTCAACAGATAGATATAAAAGAACCCACAGTTGAAGAGGCTGTAGATATTCTCGAAGGAATAAAGAAAGGCTATGCCAACTATCACAATGTGTCGTATAGTAAAGACATCATTCGATATATAGTAGAGAATTCTCATAAGCACATCTCTAACAGATTCTTACCCGATAAAGCCATCGATTTGCTTGATGAGGCAGGTGCAAAGCTGGCAAAAGGAATGTCGAAAGACGATAAAACCCTTGCCGTTACGAAGCCTTTGATAGACGAAATTATGGCAAAGGTGTGTAAGATAGATGCCAAAGCATTGAAAGACAATAATAACGATAGTCTTATCGACTTGAAAGAACGCATTTTAAGTATGGTTTATGGGCAAGATGAGGCTGTTGAAAAGGTGGTAGAAGCAGTGCATACTGCCAAGGCTGGCTTGATTGATGACGACAAACCATTGGCAAGTTTGCTGTTTGTTGGACCTACAGGAGTGGGAAAAACAGAGGTGGCAAGGGTGCTTGCGCATGAAATGGGCGTTGAGTTGGTGCGCTTTGATATGAGCGAATATGCCGAAAAACATTCCGTTGCAAAACTCATTGGTGCCCCTTCTGGATATGTAGGGTATGAAGATGGCGGACTATTAACAGACGCTATTCGCAAAACTCCTAATTGTGTTTTGTTGTTAGATGAGGTTGAAAAGGCGCATAGCGACATCTATAACATTCTCTTGCAGGTTATGGATTATGCACGATTAACCGACAATAAAGGCAATAAAGCCGACTTTCGTAACGTTGTTTTGATATTAACCAGCAATATTGGAGCGCAATATGCCCACCAAGCTAACGTGGGATTTGCAGGCAATGTCACTTCGGGTCAAGCCATGTTAACACAGGTGAAGAAAGCGTTCAAGCCCGAGTTTATCAATCGTTTGTCGTCTATTGTGGTGTTTAACGATATGGATAAGCCTATGGCAGAA
Organism: Prevotella sp.; assembly: GCA_052173735.1. Classification (GTDB taxonomy): domain Bacteria; phylum Bacteroidota; class Bacteroidia; order Bacteroidales; family Bacteroidaceae; genus Prevotella. The sequence continues at coordinate 25,270 of JBQMYA010000013.1, read as the reverse complement.
CGCATCTTACATAAGAAAGTGGCAGCTTTGGCTTTGAAACTAAAGGCTAAGAAAATAGATCTTCAACTCGATTCAGAGGCTCAAGAATGGCTTTTGAAGAAAGGAATGACCAAGAAATATGGTGCAAGAGAGTTCGATAGAGTGATAACTCGTGCTCTAAAGCCTTTATTAACCCGTGAGATTTTGTTTGGAAAACTTCAAAAAGGCGGTTTGGCAACTGTGACATTAGAAAACAACGAGTTGGCAATTGTTGTGAAAAAGTGTTCTACAAAAGGCGCAAAAACCTCTAAATAAACAGCTTTGAGTTGCGATGATATTTCGTTTAAACAAAGAAATAGAATTTCCCAATCCACGTTATGGCGAGCCAGACGGATTGTTTGCGGTGGGCGGTGACTTGTCTATTGATCGCCTAATATTGGCTTATAGCTATGGAATATTCCCGTGGTATGGATTTAGAGAGCGTCCAGAAATAATGTGGTATTGCCCATTAAAACGCTTTGTTATATTCCCCGATGAGATACATATTTCTCATTCTATGCGCAAAGTGATTAGAGATAACCGCTATAAAATAACCCTCAACACAGCTTTCGATGATGTTATTCGAAATTGTAGTGAATTGAGAATTAACGAAAGGGGAGCGTGGTTAGGTCCCGATATCATTAAAGCCTATACCGAACTGCACAAAGAAGGCTTTGCAATGAGCGTTGAAGTGTGGGACGATGAGAAACTGGTTGGAGGCTTATATGGCGTAGTTCTCGATGGAGATGTATTTGGAGAGAGTATGTTTTCGCTCGTTCCCAATGCCAGTAAGTTGGCTCTTATTGCGCTTGCGAAGTTTGTTAAGCAGATGGGAGGAAGCATAATAGATTGCCAATTCGAAACTCCTCACCTCAAATCTATGGGTGGACGCTATATAGATTACGATGAATATACTGAATTGTTGGGCGTTTCTGTTCCACATATCGACAAAGAAGAACCCTTAGAATAAATAAACATAAATGATATGAAAGTAAACTTTAAATCTTTATTACACTTCTTTTTAGGAGCATTTTTAATGCTCGCACAGCCTATTAAGGCGCATAATGTGTTGCCACAGCCACAATCGTTGCAAACCAATAACGAGCAGTTTGTGTTGAATAGCAACACCGTTGTTGCCACAAACCTTAAAGGTGAGGCACGAACACGCATTGCTGACGCTGTGAAAGACTTGTTTCCACAAGTGAAGAAACAAGGAAGTGCAGGTAAAAAACGTAATGTTATCAACATCAAGGTTACAGGCACAGAGCGTGATGTGGAGCAAATTGCTTCTAACAAAATATTCCAAGCATATCAATTAAATGTAAATAAGAACGGAGTTTTTATCATTTCGCCTACTGAGACTGGTGCTTTTTATGCGCTTCAAACACTTGTTGGACTTCAAAAAGCTCCTAACACACTACAAGGTTGCAAGGTGGTTGACGAGCCAAGATTTAACTGGCGTGGCTATATGATAGACTGCTCACGTCACTATTGGACTCCAGCTTTTATCAAAAAGCAAATCGATATGATGGCATATTTCAAGCTCAATCGCCTTCATCTGCATATGGTTGATGGCGCAGGTTGGCGTATTCAGGTGGATAGCTACCCACTATTGACTCAAAAAACAGCTTATCGTACATCGTCAGACTGGAACAAATGGTGGATAGGTGGCGAGAGAACGTTTTGCGAAAGTAATGCACCTGGGGCTTATGGAGGCTTTTATACCAAGCAAGAGCTAAGAGATATTGTGGCTTATGCGGCGAAAAAGCACATTGTTGTGTTGCCTGAAATAGAAATGCCCGGGCATAGTGAAGAGGTTACTTATGCTTATCCTGAACTAGGTTGCACAGGAAAACCTTATACTTGTGCAGATCTTTGTGTTGGAAACGAGGCTACTTTCACCTTTTTAAAAAAGGTGTTAGACGAGATTTTAGAGATATTCCCTTCTCACTACATTCATATTGGTGGCGATGAAGCGGTGCAAGAGCAATGGAAAACTTGTCCTAAATGTCAAAAGAGAATGAAGGACGAAGGCTTAAAAACTACCCATGAGTTGCAAAGCTATATGATTTCACGCATGGGAAAATATCTTAATAGCAAAGGAAGAGCCTTTATTGGTTGGGACGAAATTATGGAAGGCGGTCTTGCTGCCAATGCTTCTGTGATGTCGTGGCGTGGATATGAGGCAGGATTAAGAGCGGCTAAATCGGGTCATCACGTTGTTATGACTCCTGTAAACTATTGCTATTTAGATTATTATCAAGACAATCCAACTACCGAACCACAAGCAATGGGAGGATATGTGCCATTAAATAAGGTATATGAATACGACCCTGTGCCAGACTATATCAAAGGAACCAAGACCGAAGAGTTTATTGATGGTATTCAAGGTAACCTGTGGACGGAGTTCGTGAGCGATCCTTCTCACTTAGAATATATGACTTATCCTCGTTTACTTGCTATCGCTGAAACGGGTTGGACACGCAACAAACCTTCATTTGATAACTTTAAAAACAGAGTGATAGCTTCTACTTATTATATGAAGAGTAAGAACTTTAATCCTTATAACGTAGAAGAAGCAGATAAACCACGTGTAGAATCGGTTAAACCTATTGAGCATGAGGCTATTGGTAAGAAAGTGATTTATGTAACAAAGCCTGCAAGTAAGTATAATGGGGTGGGCGAATTGACCTTAGTTGATGGTAAACGAGGAACTTGGAGCTATACAGATGGTTGTTGGCAAGGCTTTAGTAGTGAAGGTAGAATGGAGGTAATTATTGATATGGGTGAAGAAACTGCTATTCAAAATATCAGCGCAGAGTTTATGCAATTCTTGGAACCATGGGTGCACATGCCTTCTAACATCACTATTTATACTTCGAACGACAATGTGAACTATCAGCTTTTAAGCGATGAGGCAATTGCTCCTAGCGATGAAAAGTATTTCATTAAGAATTATGAATGGACAGGAAATGCTAAGGCAAGATATATTAAATATGTGGCAAAAGTGGCTAAACAAGACTGCTGGGTGTTTACAGATGAAATTGTAATCAATAAAAAGTAGGTTTTTAAAGGCACCATTTTAGATAAAAAAGAAAGACTCTCCGTTTGTAAAATCTAGCAACTGGAGAGTCTTTTTAATATCCTATTGTTAGGAAAAATAATGTTTTAAAACTTTGTTTACCAATGAAGTGTGATATTTATAAGATCTGGTTTTTGTCTGTAATCTCTTTGTTATCATCTATATGAAGTGTTGGAGGTTTGGGTTTGTTTTTGCCGTCTGAAGCTGCAAGTAAATCCATCTCATTGAGTAATTGATACACTTCAGAAAGTGGTTGAATGTAATTTGAGTTTTTTCTTTTCATATTTTATTGATTGATAAAATGTATGTGAAATAGTTTGTAAACGTTCAAAAATTATAATTGTACCTAATTATATTATAATGTTATCCTTATTCGCTTGAAAAGTAAGATACAAAGCCACTCTTAAAAGAACTAATCGTGGCTTTGTATTAAGAGAAACGTATGTTACGATTATACGTATGTTTCGAGGAACTTGATATTTCCTGTTACCTTAATTTCGCTTGTTGTTGCAGGGAAAAGAATGGTTTCACCCTCGCAAAGAGTGGTTGTATTTCCTTCGTTGTCGATTATTTCTCCACTACCTTTCAAACCAATGAAGATAACAAAGCTGTCGAGTTCAGAATAATCTAAAGTCATTGGCTCGTTAAGATCATATACTGCTGTTGTGAAATAAGGACATTCTACAAGTGCAACGCCCTCATTTTTCACTGGAGTATATTCGGTTCTGTAGTTGGGCTCTACGTTATAATCGATACATTCTGCAGCTTCTTCGGTGTGTAACTCACGATAGTTTCCGTCTTTATCCTTACGTTTAAAGTCGTAGATTCGGTAGGTTACATCTGAAGTTTGTTGGATTTCAGCCAAGAAACAGCCAGTTCCAATACTGTGAATACGTCCTGCAGGTAAGAAGAAACAATCGCCTTCTTTTACCTTATATTCTGCAATCGCTTCGGTAATGGTGTCGTCTTCAACCATTTGCTTGTATTGTTCAGGAGTGATTTTCTCTTTCATTCCTGCACGAAGCTTAGCATTTTCGTCGCTATCCATAATGTACCACATTTCTGTTTTACCACGAAGTTTGCCACGTTTTTGTGCAAGTTCGTCTGTTGGGTGTACTTGAATAGATAGTTCTTGACGTGCATCGATGAACTTAATGAGTAAAGGGAAGTCGTTACCAAAACGTTTATAGTTAGCTTCTCCTACAAGTTTTCCCTTTAATTCGTCAACAAGTTCGTTCAATCTTTTACCCTTGAATTCACCCTCAGATACAACGGTTTCGTTCCCTTTTACACCCGAAATTTCCCAGCTTTCGCCAACTTGCGTGAGGTCGCTGTTAAGGTGTTTAAATGGAATAATTTTCTCTCCGCCCCATAAGGTTTGAACAAGTAAGGGATTAAATTTTATTGGTTGCATAAAATGTATGTGTTTTAATTTGTTTTATTGTTATTTTGTGAAGTTGTATTTCGTTATTTTTATACTGAAATCAAAAGTACTACATTTTTATGAGACGGACAAAGAAAATATAATTATTTAGATATTGAAGACCACTTTACTCCGTTTTGTGCCTTTGAATACAACATATTTATAAATAGAAGAGCGCAAAAATTACATGAAAACATAAAAATGGCACTCAAAGTAGTAAATAATTGTAACTTTAATAGTCAGTGAAGGGCTAACGATGATATTTTTTTTACTAAATGATTTTCATATCAGAAAATATTTGTACCTTTGCAACCAAATGATTAGTTTGAAAGAGTTTAATATCGACCTCAAAGCTCTTGGTGACGGAAACACCGTTCGTAGCTACACAATCAACGATGGTTTCTTTGAAACTCTCGATACTCTTGATGTGAAAGGAGGTAATCTAGATACCGAAGTTACAATACATCGCACATCTAGCTATTTTGAACTCGACTTCAAAATCAAAGGTAATGTGATGGTGTCTTGCGATAAATGCTTAGACGATATGTCACAACCTATCGACACAGAAGCAAAACTATTGGTCCGCTTTGGACATGAATACTCCGAAGAAGATGAACTCGTTATCGTTGCAGAAGATGAACCTTTTCTGGATCTTTCGTGGTTCATTTATGAGTTTATACAGCTAAACATTCCAATCAAGCATGTGCATGCACCTGGTAAATGTAATCCTGCTATGATCAAGATGTTGCAAGAACACTCCACCACCCGAAGTAGTGGACGGGATGAAGAAGCTGCTATTGACCCTCGTTGGAGTAAATTGAACGAATTAAAAAACAAATAAATTAAACATTAAAACAAAATGGCACATCCTAAAAGAAGACAGTCTAAGACTCGTACACGTAAAAGAAGAACTCATGATGGTGCAGTAGCACCAACACTTGCAGTATGCTCAACTTGTGGTTCTTACTATGTTTACCACACAGTTTGTCCATCATGTGGAACCTATAGAGGTAAGATTGCTGTCGTTAAGGAAACCGCTGAATAATGGGAAAGATTAATGCTGTCATCACAGGTGTTGGCGGTTACGTTCCTGACTACATCCTTACTAACGAGGAATTGTCAAGAATGGTCGACACAAGTGATGAGTGGATTATGGCTCGTGTGGGCATAAAAGAGCGCCGAATTCTAAAAGAAGAAGGTTTAGGAACAAGTTATTTGGCTCGTAAGGCAGCTAAACAACTGCTTCAAAAGACAGGAACTGATCCTCAAGAAATTGATGCTCTTATTGTTGCAACAACAACTCCCGACTATAAGTTTCCATCAACTGCATCTATCGTATTAGGAAAACTAGGCTTAACTAATGCGTTTGCATACGATTTAGAGGCAGCTTGTTGTGGCTTTATGTATGCCCTTAGCCAAGCATGTACTATGATTGAAAGTGGTAGATGCAAAAAAGTTATCGTGATAGGCGCCGATAAAATGTCTTCACTTGTAGACTATACCGACCGCCAAACATGCGTTCTTTTCGGTGATGGAGCTGCTGGTGTGCTTGTAGAAGCATCTGAAGAAGATTATGGAATGCAAGACTTCTACTTTAGAACAGATGGTAAAGGTCTTCCTTTCCTACATTTAAAGGCAGGTGGAAGTGTATGCCCTACATCTAAATTCACTGTAGATCACCGTCTACATTATTTGTTCCAAGACGGCAGACCTGTGTTCCGTTGCGCTGTAACAGATATGAGTAATGATGTGATGGAAGTGCTTAAACGCAATAATCTTACTGCAGATGATATCAGTTGGGTTGTTCCTCATGAAGCAAACCTACGTATTATCGAAGCAGTAGCTAAGCGTGCAGAGCTTTCTCTCGACAAAGTTGCAGTAAACATTGAACACTATGGTAACACAAGTGCAGCAACCATTCCATTAGCTTTATGGGATTTTGAAAGCAAACTAAAGAAAGGTGACAACATTATCTTCACCGCATTTGGTGCAGGATTCGTTCATGGAGCATCTTACTTTAAGTGGGCTTACGATGGAAATGCTGTGGCTTCAAAGTGATATTAATAATCATAAATAGAATAAGAAACGCATCCTTTATAATAAAGTGTATGCGTTTTTTTATTCATACGAATTTCTTTATTCTTGTAATATAAATCAAAGTAGAATGCATAAAGCAGGTTTTGTTAATATTGTTGGCAATCCCAATGTTGGTAAGAGTACTTTAATGAACCTCTTAGTAGGCGAGAAGATCTCGATAGCAACATTCAAAGCGCAGACAACTCGTCATCGTATCATGGGCATTGTCAATACAGAAGATATGCAAATTGTATTTTCTGATACCCCAGGGGTACTCAAACCAAACTATCGTTTGCAAGAAAGTATGTTGGCATTTTCAGAGTCTGCGCTCACAGATGCTGACATCTTATTATATGTAACCGATGTTATTGAGAACCCAGAGAAGAATATCGAATTCTTAGAAAAGGTGCAACATCTTGATATTCCCATCATTCTATTGATCAATAAGATAGACATGTCCGACCAAAAGACATTGGGTTCGTTGGTTGAAAAATGGCATTCTCTACTTCCAAATGCAGAGATTTTGCCCCTTTCAGCACTCAATAAGTTTGGCGTAGACATTCTATTAAACAGAATAAAGGATTTACTTCCCGACTCACCTCCATTCTTTGATAAAGACCAATTAACAGATAAACCAGCCCGTTTCTTTGTTAGTGAAATCATAAGAGAAAAGATTTTGCTTTTTTATGACAAAGAAATTCCCTATTCAGTAGAGGTTCGTGTGGAAGAATTTAAAGAAGATTCTAAGCTCATTCGCATTAGAGTTATAATCTATGTAGAACGAAACAGCCAGAAAGGGATTATCATTGGGCACCAAGGTGTTGCGCTAAAGAAAGTTAGTAGCGAAGCAAGAAAGTCATTAGAGCGTTTCTTTGGAAAGAAGATATACTTAGAGATATTCGTTAAAGTGGATAAAGACTGGCGCAGTTCTCAAAAAGAGTTAGATAGTTTTGGCTATAACCCGGAGTAAGAAAGCTCCACAATAAAACATTATAATATGGCAAATTTAGTAGCAATTGTTGGACGTCCAAATGTAGGAAAGTCTACATTGTTCAACCGATTAACCAAAACTCGCAGTGCTATTGTTAGCGATACAGCGGGAACAACACGTGATAGACAGTATGGAAAGGTGGATTGGAACGGTAGAGAGTTCTCCATTGTTGATACTGGTGGATGGGTTGTTAACTCTGAAGATATATTCGAAGACGCCATAAGAAGACAGGTTCTTATTGCTACAGAGGAAGCAAATATGGTGTTATTTGTTGTTGATGTGCAAACTGGACTTACCGATTGGGATGAAGATGTTGCACAAATCCTTCGTAAATCAAAAGTTCCCATCATCTTAGTTGTAAATAAAGTAGACAAGAACGAGCAACAATACGATGCTGCAGAATTCTATTCACTTGGTTTAGGCGAGCCTTTCTGCATCAGTTCATCAACTGGTAGCGGTACAGGTGACTTGCTCGACGAGGTGATTAACAACCTTAAAGTAGAAGTAGATGAAAGTCTTGAAGATGGAATTCCACGCTTTGCGGTGGTAGGAAGACCTAATGCTGGCAAGAGTAGTATCATCAATGCGTTCATGGGAGAAGACAGAAACATCGTTACTGAGATTGCTGGTACAACTCGAGACAGTATCTATACACGCTTTGATAAGTTCGGTTTCGACTTCTATCTCGTTGATACTGCAGGTATTAGACGTAAGAATAAGGTTACAGAAGACCTCGAATTCTACTCAGTTATGCGCAGTATCAGAGCCATAGAGAACTCAGATGTTTGTATTTTGATGCTCGATGCAACAAGAGGTATTGAGACTCAAGACATGAATATCTTCCAGTTAATTCAGCGAAACAATAAGTCTTTGGTTGTCGTGGTGAATAAATGGGACCTTGTTCCCGATAAAGATCAAAAGGTGATCACCACCTTCGAGACCGCAATTCGCAAGAGAATGGCTCCATTCACCGACTTTCCAATTATCTTTGCATCTGCACTCACCAAGCAACGAATATTCAAAGTGCTCGAAACAGCTAAGCAAGTTTATCTCAACAGAAAAGCTCATGTGGGTACATCGAAGTTGAATGAGGTAATGCTTCCATTGATAGAGGCATTCCCACCACCATCGGTTAAGGGAAAATACATCAAGATTAAGTATTGCACCCAATTGCCAAACACTCAAATTCCATCGTTTGTTTTCTATGCAAACTTGCCTCAATACATCAAAGAACCATACAAACGATTCTTGGAAAACAAGATAAGAGATAATTGGACAATGACGGGTTCGCCCATCAACATATTCATTCGTCAAAAATAATCGCCGTTCCTTTCGGCATCATTTCACGCCAAACACGCCTCATAACCATAGTCTTTTGGTCGCAGTGTAGAGCGGAAAGCGTATAAGAACGAATGATGAACAATTTGATTTGAAAAAAGATTGATTTTCACTTCTTATGTGAATCAATTTTGAAAAGATATGAAATGGACTTCAATAAAATGGAGTCCATTTTTTATTGCCCTATTTTTGTGAAAGAATAGGCGTTTTTCTTGTAAGATATGGATATGGAAAGAATTAGAAGAAGGGGAGATGAAGAGAATAAAAAGCATCGCTTTTACTGCTCAATAACATTGCAATTGCACGCTAAAAGCATTCCTTTTGCATGGCAAAGTCATAGCTTTTAGGGGGTGGTAGTGATGCTCTTTGGTGATGGTAAGAGAGAAAGTGTTGATAAGAGAGAAAGAAAAAAGGTTTGGTGCAGTGGCATTATCTGCGCCAAACCTTGTATAGTTTCCTGCTTGAAAAGTTCAAACTGATTTCGTTTCAGAACTTAGTTGCAGACGAATGAAATATTAATGATCGTATAACCAACGATGAATGATGTTGAGTTGCTTACTCATCGACAAGTTACCTGGATTGCTTCCTGGTGCTCCTTCGGGCACTTCCATCTTCCAACGAGCATAATATTTCTTCCAATAGTCGGTCACAACGCCCGTACTATCATGAAAACTCATGGGGATAGGCTTAAAAATCAGGTTGTTAGCTTTGTCCTTATAACATAGTTGGACAAGCTCGCTACAATATATCTCGTCGTCGGTCGAGTCGAACTTAAAGTCATAACGCTTTCCGATATACTTCATAGCGTTTTGCACCGACGCCTCAATATTGTCACGATTCTTTAGTCGTCCCACCAAAACATAAGGCACTTTGTTCAACTTAAGCCACTTTTTAAACTTATCGATAGGGGTTAATTTCACGCCCATAAAAGAGGCTTCGAGTGCAAAACTACCCGTAGAATCGTTGTGAAAGATAGCCACGTGAGGAATATTCTCACCATTAAAACCCTGTGTTACCTCGCTAATGGCATTCTTATTTTGTTGCACGCAAAATAAAAGATCGCCCTCTTTCAACTCAGATGTTGTAGTAACATCGGTCATTCTTTCTTCCTCTTGCTTGTCGCATGCAATGCACACGAAACACGAGAGGAGAGCCACTAATAGATACTTCATCATAAGTTGATATTGAAAGAGGCTCCTGCCATAATCCAAAAGCCAGGTTGTGGAATTCTACCATAGTCGTAATACTTCTTGTTGAATAGGTTGTTTGCTTCAACAAAGCAGCTGTATCGAGGCTTGTCAAGCGACACACGACAATCGAAAACGCCATAAGGATGGTATTTTTCGGTTTGAGTTGGCGAGATAATAACGCTACCAGTGCGGTCGAGATAACGATACATAATGGTGGTGCTCACGTCCTTTAAAGGCGATAGAGATAAGCTTGCAGAGAGCTTATTGCGCAGATATTCGAGCACATAGCGACTTTGCAATTCTGCATCTTTATGCGAATTTTGATGAATATGAGCGTAAGCGAGTGAGAATTTCTTCATCACTTTTTGTGTGGGTAATAGCTGTTGCAAACTCAAATCGAGAGCTAATTCGGTTCCAATGCTATTGATTTTACCAAAGTTAACGCTCTTCCAAACAAACTTACCCATTGCATCTGTCGAGCCAATCCAGTCTATTTGGTTACGAAGATGATTGAAATACACTTTTGCCGATGCAGTTAATACAGGTGTTTGGTGCTTTAGTCCTAATTCAAAAGCCGAAAGTTCTTCAGGTTTTAGATATTTGTTAGGCTCAAATCCCTTGTATTTATAAAACAATTCGGTGGCTGTTGGCAAGCGAAGAGATGAGTTATAAGAGGCGTAAACCTTTAGGGTAGGGAGCAACTGGTAGGCGATGTCGATACCAGGATATACTCTCATTCCTCCTTTAATCCACGAGTTATACGAGCTGATGATACCCAACGAAGCACTGAACTTATCGAGAATTAAGTTGTGTTCGAAGAAAATTGAAACGTTGGTTCTATTAAACTCTTTAGTATAATCTCTGTTGGTGCCCGAGATGTGTTTTGCTTTCGCCATCAATTCGCCAAGTGTTGTGCTTACAAGGTCTTCTTGTCTAAGGTCTAAGCCGATAGCTGTTTTGCCTGCAGTCCAGTCGAAATAAGTATTGATGTTGGTGCCATACACATTCGAACGAGCATAGTTAAAGGGCACAGGGTTTTCGTTTCCACGATGCCATTCATATCTATCTTCGTTTCTATTCCAGTATATTGCACCATGAAGTTTCATGAATCCCTTTTTAGTGTCAGCCTGCAAAGCAGTGAATGTTTTAAAGGTGTGTTCGTATTGGTCGTCAGATGCGCCGTAAAAAAGATTCGAACCCCAGCCTTTACTACTTAATCCTGCATGCCAGTTTAGCTGAACTAAATCGGTGTTATATCTGCCTTGATAAAAGGCTTTGCCTCCTTCAAAATCCATATTGTGATGACCTTTCGAGCTAATCGAATAGCCATCGCTTCGGGTGTAGCTTGCCGATAGGGCATTGGTGAAGTGAGATTGAGAAAGATAGAGTGCTGTCCCGCCTGAAAAGAAACCGTAAGAGCCGGCTTTGGCAAATGCGCTTACGTTGTTGTTTTTGGTTAGTTTGGTAATAATGTTAATGGCTCCTAATAGCGATGAGGTTCCGTAAACTCTGCCTGCAGGTCCTTCTAACACCTCAATTCGTTCTATTTGGCTCATGTCAACGGGTATATCAAAAGCATTATGTCCTGTTTGTGGGTCGCCAATATTAATGCCATTAACAAGTATTGCCACTTGTTCGAAGGTTCCTCCACGTAGACTTATATCCGTTTGAGCACCTATTGCACCACGTTGTCGCACATCAATTGCAATAACATGTTTCAATAAGTCGTTAACACTTTGTGCTGCAATGGCACGAATTTCTTCGCTACCAAGCACCTTAACCATTCTCGATTGCTGAGCAACTGTCAGCGGAGCACGTGATGCAGTGATAAGAACTTCACTGAGATCAACCTCTTTTTCTTTTCCTAGAACAGTAGAATCGGTCTTTACTTCATTCACACTAATGCTTTGAGCTTTAGCGTTTGTGAGTGTAGCAACACTTAAAGTACCGATAAGAACTTCTTTTCTAAGGACAGAAAAAAGAGAATAGCCCTTGTTTGAGAAACGCTTAAACAAGATGCTATTGCGCTTGTTGAAAATTGTTTTATTCATACTTTGTTTTATAATTGTGCCTTGCACTATTGCAAAAGCAGTGCAAAGTTAGCGGTTTTTATTCTATCTGCCAACGGATGTAAATGAAGAATTGAGGGCAAAAGAATAAGAACAGCGATGACAAAAAGTATTTAAAACAACTTAGTGAGACTTAAATTTAGGTTCTTTTCCAGAACTCTGGGGTTAGAATAACGAGTACTGTAAATATCTCTAAACGTCCTACGAGCATCAAAGCAGAACAAATCCATTTAGCAAAGTCGGGCAATATGCTCCACGACATAGTTGGTCCAATCTCAATTCCCAGTGTAGGTCCAACGTTACTCATACAACTTAATGCAATAGTAATAGCATTAGTGTTATCTACTCCTGCTGCAATCATGATGAAAGCAGCAATCACAGCCAATATTAAATAAATGGCAAGGAAAGCTAGTAGGGTTACTCGTTTGCGAATATTGATATTAACTCCATCAATTTTTAAGGGTAGAACGGCATTGGGATGTAATATCTGTTTGAACTGATTAGATATAATTTTGAGAATCAATACACCTCGAACGCATTTCAAACCACCACTTGTACTACCTGAACAAGAACCGAAAAACATACACAATGCTAAGATAACCCAAGTAACATGGGGCCATTTTCCTGCATCATCGCTAAAAAGTCCTGTGGTAGTGATGAAGGAAACGACTTGGAAAAGACTGCTTCTAAATGCCTTCTCGAGTGCATATCCATTTTGATAGATAAGCTCGAACATGATAAAAGCAGTAAAACTTAAAATTAAAGCACAATAGAATATAAACTCAGCATTACGTAATAGAGTTTTAATGCGTAGCTTCGCTACTGCCATATATAATAAAGTGAAGTTTATTCCAGAAACAAAACAGAAAAAAATGGATAAGTATTCTATCGTAGGCGAATGGAAATAAAGAATACTACTGTTGTGAGTTGAAAAACCACCAGTGGCAGTTATAGCCATAGAATAGTTGATACAATCGAATAATCCCATTCCACAAAGTTTGAAACTAGCTATACATGCAATGGTAAGAATTAAATAAATGCTCCATATCCATTTAGAACTTGTACTTAGACGAGGGTGCAGTTTTGACTGAATGGGTCCTGTTGCTTCGGCTGAGAAGATCTTAACAGAACCACCAACAAGCGATGGTAGAAGGGCAATTGTAAAGAAAACAATTCCTAATCCGCCTATCCAATGGGTCATTGAACGCCAAAAAAGTAATCCATGAGGCAAGGATTCAACATCGTCTATGATGGTTGCTCCTGTAGTGGTGAAGCCCGATATCGTTTCAAAAAAAGCATCGGTGAAATGAGGTATGGCTCCTGTTATCATGAAAGGCAATGAGCCAAAGATACTAAAAATGGTCCAAGAGAGCGTAACAACTAAGTAAGCGTCACGTCGAGACATACTATTTTCGGCTTCATTTCCTAACGAACGAAAGAAGAAAGCAAAGAAAAGAGTGATGATAGATGATACAATAAAAGCTAAAGAATCGTATTCATGATAAAAAAGTGATACAGCAACGCTACAAAGTAGTAGAGCTGTTTCGATGAATAACAATGAGCCTATAATTTTAAATATTATCTTCCAATTAATCATCTCAATTTTAATTAAAATATCTTTCTATCTTTGTTATTCGTAAATCGTGGCAGAAAACCATAACAATGTCGCCTGCTTCAATTTGAGTTCCACCACTAATAAGCATACCTTCGCCGTTTCTTACAAGTCCGCCTAATGTTAAACCCGCAGGTAAGCCTAGTTCATATACTTTCTTTTTGGTGATTTTTGAACCTTCTTCAACTTTAAATTCAGCTATGTCTGCATTAGAAGTCATGATGAATTTTATATTGCTAGCATCGGCATCTAGCATCATTTGATATATTTCACTGGCTGCAATAGTCTTTTTATTGACTACCGTTCCAATATCGAGACTCTCTGCCATACTTATATAATCAATGTTGTCGACCAGTGCAACTGTTTTTCTTACACCTAGTCTTTTTGCTGTTAAGCAGGCAAGGATATTGGTTTCAACATTAGGTGTCACTGCAACAAAGGCTTGAGTGTTGCGTATTCCTTCTTCTTTCAATAAGTCAATATCTCTTCCATCGCCATTGATTATCATTGTGTCGTTATCGAGTTGTTCATTAAGTTCTTCACATCTAACTTCGTCTAACTCAATAATTTTAGCCGACATATAGCTTGGAAGTGTTGAAGCTACACGTACAGAGGTGTTTCCGCCACCCATAATCATAATATCTTTCACATCATCATAGTCTTCTTTTCCTACGACTTTGCGAATATATGGAATATAATTTTTTGTTGTCATGAAGTAAGCAAGATCATAAAGCTGTAGCTGATCGTCCCCACCAGGAACAATAGTTTCATCTCCACGGCGTATTGCCACGATGTGGTAGGGTTCTTTATGCTCGCTAATACTTTTAAGAGGTTGGTTAAGTATGGTGCAACCTTCTCGTAATTTGATACTAAGCATCACCAAAGCACCATTGTGAATGTCCCAACGTTGACGCACCCAGCTCATCTTTAAGCCTGATATGATGTCTTTTGCAGCAAGCATTTCTGGATAAATAAGAGAATCAACACCTACTTGTTTGAAGAATTGATCCATTCCTTCGTTAAGATATTCGTAACTATCTATCTTTGCAACAGTTCGTTTTGTACCTAGATTCTTTGCCAATACACATACATTTATATTAACACTTTCTTGTGGTGTAACAGCAATAAGCAAGTCGGCATGCTCTGAACCAGCCTCTTTTAATGTTTGAATGCTTGTTGGTTCTGCACAAATAGTAAGTAAATCGAAATCTCTATCTAAGCGAACAAGGTTGTCTTCGTTATTGTCAATTAATACGATATCCTCATTATTACGAGATAATAACTCTGCCAAATGAGTTCCAATGGCATAAGCTCCAACAATGATAATCTTCATCTTAACCTAAAATTTCTTGTTTTATTGCAGCTTTATCGTATCCTGCAATCTTACGTAACTCATCTACTGTTCCATGTTCAATGAAACTATCAGGTACTCCCATTCTTACAATTGTAGGATGGTAGTTATGGTCTTTCATCCAACAAGTAATACTACTGCCCATTCCACCATTTTTAACTGCATCTTCAAGGGTGATAATTCGCTTGAACTTTTTACCCACTTTGTGAAGCAATTGTTCATCGAGTGGTTTTAAAAATCGTAGGTCATAGTGGGCAACACTAATGTTATTGCCTTCAGAACTCAATTCCTTTATAATCTGTTGAATGTCGTTTCCTAAAGGACCTAAGGTGATAATAGCAACGTCTTCTCCCTCAGTTAAACAACGCCCTTTACCTATTTCTACTGCTTCTAGGGCGCAACGCCAATCGACGAGCGTTCCTTTTCCACGAGGATAGCGTATCACAAATGGACCATGGTTAGGCAATTGAGCTGTGTACATCAATCTTCTTAGCTCGCATTCGTCCATAGGAGAAGAGATAATAAGATTGGGTATAGGTTGTAAAGCAGCAAGATCGAACACACCATGATGTGTCGGTCCGTCTTCACCAACTAAACCTGCACGGTCGAAACAAAATATAACAGGAAGATTTAAGAGGGCTGTGTCGTGGATAATATTATCGTAAGCACGTTGCGCAAAAGAGCTATATATGTTGCAGAAAGGTATCAATCCGTCTTTAGCCATACCCGCAGAGAAGGTTACAGCATGTCCTTCTGCAATTCCAACATCAAATGTTCGTTCGGGCATTTCATCCATCATGATATTCATTGAGCAACCAGTTGGCATAGCAGGAGTCACTCCTACGATCTTATCATTCATCTTTGCGAGTTCTAAAAGAGTTTCTCCAAAGACATCTTGATAACGTGGTGGTGTATTGGTTTCATCGCTAACAATTCGTGTTCCCGTTGCAGGATCGAACTTACCAGGTGCATGCCACACTGTAGCTTGCTCTTCTGCAGGGGCATATCCCTTTCCTTTTATGGTATGAAGGTGTAGCATTTTGGGACCTTTCATGTCTTTTAAACGACGCAACATGTGAACAAGTTCAATTACATCGTGACCTTCAAAAGGACCAAAATAGCGTATATTCATACCTTCGAAGACATTCTGTTGACTGCTTAATGCTGATTTTATGGCATTATTTAGTCGTATAATCATTTGCCTACGCTTATCTGTTAGGTAGCCTTTTGAATGTAACCATTGCGAAGCTTTGAACCTTATTTTGTTATAAGTCTCATTAGTATCAAGCTGTAATAAATACTTTTCCATACCGCCAACGCTTCTGTCGATACTCATATTGTTATCATTTAAGATGATTAACATGTCGTTTGGAGTAGAAGACACGTTGTTCAAGCCTTCAAATGCCAAACCGCCACTCATCGAACCATCGCCAATAATAGCCACAGTATGTTGATTCTTCTTGTTCAAACGCTTAGCTGCAACAGCCATTCCTAATGCTGCCGAGATAGAGTTTGATGCATGTCCGCATGCAAATGTGTCGTATTCACTTTCTGAAGGAGATGGAAATGGGCGAACTCCGTTTAACTTACGGTTAGTAGAAAAGACTTCTTTTCTACCTGTAAGTATCTTATGTCCATAGGCTTGATGACCCACATCCCACACCAATCTGTCAGTAGGTGTAGCAAAAACGTAATGCAATGCCACCGTAAGTTCTACTGTTCCTAACGACGAAGCGAGATGTCCTGGATTAACAGAGAGTTCATTTATTATTGTTTCTCGTAATTCCTTGCATACTTGAGGCAATTGTTCTATACTTAATTGTCTCAAGTCTTTAGGAAATGTTATCTTGTCTAATAATCTTAAATTTTCGTTCTCAATCATCACAATGTTGTATAAACGCCATCTAAAAACTTGCTAACATTTTTGTGCTCATAAGGTTATGAACCGCACCTGCTTTATTGTTGCATTTCAATGCAAAGGTGCATCGTTCTTAAAGAGCCAATACTAGTATTTGCAAAGGTAGTTTAATTTTACTTGAAAGCAAAATAAAAGAACTGTTTTTAGGTAGATATCTTCAATAAGAGATATATTTATTGAGGCGTTTCAATACTTTTATATCTTCTTGATTGAAACGCCTCTTGTTTTTATTTCTTCATCCATTTAATCTTTGCAAACACAGGATAATGGTCTGAAGGATTTCTTCTTGTAAATCGTTTTAGATTGATTTGTTGTGGAGCATCTTTTCCTTTTCGTGCTTCCGATGCAGAGTCTTCGGTCCAATAGCTATTGGTGAGCACTCCATAACGTTGTACTTTAAAAGCTTTACTCAAGAAAATATGATCTATTCTGCTTTCTGTTTTTGTGTCAGAATCAAATTCATTAAATGTTCCATTTTCTGCAAATCGGTTTTGAGCGATGGTGTATGAGTCGTTCAATAAACCCGAGTTCACAAATAAAGCGTATGTTTCATCTGTTTGATCAACATTAAAGTCTCCAGTAAGAATAACGGGAGTATTTTGTCCTGCTATTTCTTTTATCTTCTTAAGAACTAGCTTTGCTGCTTCACGACGTGCGATAACTCCAACGTGATCGGTATGAAGATTAAAGAAATAGAAAGTAAAGCCTGTTGTTTTTTGTTTGAATTTTCCCCATGTGCAAATACGAATACAAGCAGCATCCCAGCCAAGTTGCGGTTGATTTGGATTCTCTGCGAGCCAAAAATGACCATCTTTTAGTTTTTTAATCTCATTCTTATTATAAAAAATAGCAGCATATTCGCCAGCTTCTTTTCCGTCGTCTCTACCCACGCCTATATAATTATAGGTGGGAAGTTGTTGTAACATATCGTGCAATTGCTCAACTAAAACCTCTTGAGCACCGAAGATATCAGGATTTTCAAATTTCAATTGGTCGCAAATAACTTGACATCTCTTTTGCCAAACGAATCCCGCTTTAGCATCATGATTGTTTTTATATCTTATGTTATAACTACCAACAAATAATGATTGTGAATAAGTTATTGTCCCTAGTGATAATAGAAAAAGACACAAGGCTATTTTTTGAATAATATTTTTCATTGTTTTTTTATTGAGTATTCTTATTTATTGTTCCAAAACTTAAGTTTCTCAAAAACATTGCTCCACTTGTTCGATTTTGGTTTATTGTTTTCTTCTTTTTTATTGTCTATTTGTGAAGTTATGTTGTGTTCTTCTTTATTGGTTGTTTTGGCTTTTGAAATGGTTGATTTCTCTTTACTTGTTTGTTTAGATGCAGTTTCTACTTTTTTAGGTGTTTCCGAATTCCATTGTTGAATGAAGCTATAACCAGCATCACTCACATCGAAATCTATTTCAGGAAGCTCTATTTTATCTTTGGGTCGATATGGAATTTGGGCAATTTCTACTGGTTCTACAATGACGTTTGCTACACCTTGTGATAAAATTCCTAGTACACTAGCAGCCCCCCATGATAGGTCTATAATACGTCCACGTGCAAATGGTCCTCTATCTGTAACTCTTACAATTACATCTTTACCATTTGTTGGATTGATTACACGAAGTTTCGATCCAAAAGGATATGTTCGATGAGCGCAAGTAAGACTGTCGTGATGAAGCAATTCGCCACTAGCCGTACGAGCACCTGTGGCTCTTTTAGAATAAAAGGTAGCTTTACCACGCTGTTGCTGTGCATAACTCAGGTGGTAAAGCATCATTATGCATATTATAATTACATTTCTCTTGTTTATTTGCACTATTTTTCTTTTTCGTTCTACACTATACCTTGAGCCATCATAGCATTAGCAACTTTCATAAATCCTGCAACGTTTGCGCCTTTTACATAGTTGATATAGCCACTTGGTTCTGTGCCATATTTTACGCATTGTTCGTGAATAGAGTGCATGATGTAATGTAGTTTTTCATCCACTTCTTTTTCACTCCAAGGCAAACGAAGGTTGTTTTGGGTTATTTCTAAGCCAGATGTTGCCACACCTCCAGCGTTAACTGCCTTACCAGGGGCAAACAATTGGTTTGCTTTTAAGAAGAGATCAACAGCTTCGGCAGTGCAACCCATATTTGAAACTTCGGCTACACACAATGGATTGTGTTGTAAAAGGAGTTTTGCATCGTCTTCGTTAAGTTCGTTTTGGGTAGCGCATGTCAATGCAATGTCGCAAGGAATACGCCATGGTTTTTCGCCTTTAAAGAATTGTGCTCCTTCAAATTCGTCGGCATAAGGACTGCAAATATCATTTCCCGAAGCACGTAATTCTAATAGATAGTCTATCTTTTCGCCAGAAATTCCGTTGGGGTCGTAAATAAAACCATCAGGACCACTAATTGTAACGACCTTTGCTCCCAGTTCTGTTGCTTTTTTAATAACGCCCCATGTAACATTGCCAAAACCACTTGTTGTTATTATTTTACCTGTAATATCAATTCCTTTGGTTTGCAACATCTCATTAACGAAGTATAATGCACCATAACCTGTAGCTTCAGGACGTATCTTTGAACCGCCCCATTCAATGCCCTTACCAGTTAAAACGCCTCCCCATTGATGTTTTAGCTTTTTATACATACCAAAGAGATAGCCTATTTCACGTGTTCCTACACCAATATCGCCAGCTGGAACATCTTCATCAACTCCGATATAATGGTATAGCTCCGACATGAAAGCATGGCAGAAGCGCATTATTTCGGCATCACTCTTTCCTCGAGGAGAGAAATCTGAACCGCCTTTTCCTCCTCCCATTGGTAGAGTTGTTAATGCATTTTTAAAGGTTTGTTCAAATCCTAAGAATTTCAAAATAGATGGTGTTACAGATGCGTGGAAGCGAAGTCCGCCTTTATAAGGACCTATTGCACTATTAAATTGCACTCTGTAGCCTGTGTTTACATGTACTTCTCCTTTGTCGTCTACCCATGGAACTCTGAAAGTAATGATTCTTTCAGGTTCTACCAGTCGTTCAATAAGCTTTGCTTTTTCAAACTCTGGATGAGCGTTATACACATCTTCGATAGATACAAGTACTTCTTTTACTGCTTGTAGATACTCCTTTTCGCCTGGATACTTTTGTTCCAAACGATTCAATACTTCATCTACATTCATAGGCTTAATGTTTTAAGGTTAACAATTATCACAAAGATAAGAGTTATTTATAGAACTACCAAAATAAAAATATAATTTTTATTCTTCTCAATCTTTTTGACTTTTTGTTGTTGATAATGTTTTTGGGGGGGAGTATTTGTTTTATTTTTGGAGACTTTTAAAAGTGAGTTTTTTACAAGATTGTTATTCTAATCATCTAAAGCCATTGCTTTTGTGTGGAGCATCTCAATTGTTTTACATTCTCCATGAATGCTTTTGCCATATAAAAAGAAAAATGCTGTAGCGTTTTTCTTTGCTACAGCATCCTATTTCTTTTTTTAGTCTATTAAAGTTTTTTTGTTATTAGGAATCTGGATTTCTTCTTTTGGAAGTTGTCTGTTTATTTCTGCATGATAAGAAATAAGAGAATGAGTTCCTCTAAGGTTAAGAGGTTGAATCTTATTGTGAATGATATCCATCATATGTTTATTGTTAAATGCATATATTTTAATAAACATATCGAATTCACCAGATGTAAAGTGGCATTCAACTACTTCAGGAATCTTTTTCAATCCTTCAACAACAGTACGGAAATCGCTTGGATCTTTTAAATTAAGACCAATGAAAGCGCAGGTTTCATAACCAATTTTTTCAGGGTCAATAATGAACTGTGAACCTTTAATAACCCCCAAATTAATGAGCTTTTGTATGCGTTGATGGATAGCTGCACCGCTTACATTACATTCACGCGCAACCTCTAAGAATGGTATGCGTGCATCTTCTGCTACCATTTGAAGAATCTTTTTATCTAAATTATCTAAACTATGATGTCCCATATTTATGTGTTTTAATGATGCAAAGATAATATAAAAGAAAGAAACAGACAACTTTTTGATACTTTCTTGTTATAATTACGCACTTTTTTCTTCTTTTTTTTATGTATATATATTAAAAAGTAACATTTTACTTATATATTATCTTTTTCGTCTTTAAAATGTTTAGATGATAAATAATGTATATTTTAATGATATTTTTAGTCTTTTTATCTCTTAGATGAATTATTGGTTTGTAACTTTTACGTCAGTATTTTTGCTTCGTTTGATTGATATTGTTTTGTAGCTTATACTTATTGGCGATGCTTCGATTGCCCTACATAAAACACATTGTCGACCTTTGCCTCTTGAAGAGCTTTTTTAATGAACATAATTTCGTGCATTGGCGTGTGCTCATCTGCTTTTATTAATACGGTGAAAAGATTCTTGTCGCCTTGCTTCAACTGTTTTCTTACCTCGTTTATTGCTTCTGAAAACTGTTCTTTTGCAACAGGCAGTCCATTCACTTCGATAATTGTTGGTTGTTCTTGAGGGGGTATATTGGGCGTTAAAAGCTTACCAATAGAAATAGAGCATAGTGCTTTCTTCTCGTGTAAGTTTGCCAACGACATGCCTTTTGGTAGCGAATAATGTACTTTTGAGTTGTCGGTTCGCATGTGTGTTACGATCATAAAGAAGAATAACACAGAGAAAATGAGGTCGGGAAGCGATGCGGTATTGAGTTGAGGAACATCGTGCTGTTTCTTTTTGAACATACTCATTGCTCACCTCCTTTGCTGTTTTTATACGCATTTTCAACAACTCGCTGGGGCAAGTCGTGTGCAATGGCTTCACGTTCACCTGCATCTGCTAATTCATATTCACAGTTATAGCGTTTTAAACACAACTGGTTGCGGGCATTTTGATAAGCTAAAGCAAGTGCATTTTGTAGTTTAAAATAGCTATTATAGTTGCTTTCAGGGTGCGAATGAATATATATAACGTGCTTTTTAGCGTGCTTTAGAATGAAACGAGAGGCAACTGGCGATATAGAATCAATGTTAAAGGGTTTGCCTTCGAGTGTAATTTGGTTGTTGGGCAATAGCTCTATCGACATAAACGAGTTTTTGTTCACCTCTGTTTGCTCTTGTTTCTCTTTCTTATCTTTAGGTGGAATTCTGCCTTTTAATCCCTTGTCGAGGTTCATCGAGGTAGTTACAAGAAAGAATATCAACAGCATAAACGATATGTCTGCTGTTGAAACAGTGTTTAATTCGGGTACTTCTTTTTTCTTTCTTTTAAATAACATTTATGCTCTTCTATAGCTTTTAATTGTTCCCCACGTTGCACAAGCAATGCCAATGAATAGTAACAAAATAGAAACTGAAATAAACATGTCGCTTGTTTTCAACCAAAACGTGTTGTTAAAGAATATTCCATTCACTTTCAAAGGTGATGAAGAGCCCAGTAAGAAGAATAGAATAAGTAGAGTAGGGATGCTTATGAATGTGGCATTACGAATGAATTTCACCTTAATTCCATTCTGAATGCTGGGCATTTGTGCTCCCAATAAGGTTTCTTTAACGAGTGCCCATGCTGCAATGACAATGGATAAGAAAAGAACGATATAAGTAAAGACAAGGACAGTGTTGGTGAGTAGAGGCTCAACCATTCCCTCTTTAGTTAGCGATGGCATATCGTATCCAACTAAAAAGAATAGCGAAAATATCACCAAAGAGAGTAAACAGAGTGCTCTTAGGCTGATATTGGCTAATTGCTTGTTGTCTTTTATCTTCAATTTATTCTTTTTCATGTTTTGTTTTATATTGCATTATTGCATCGAGGAGGGTCATTACCGACTCTTCCATCTGCGAAGTGAGATGGTCTATCTTTGAGATGATGTAGTTATAAAATAGCTGTAGAATCAAAGCCACAATGATTCCGAAGATGGTTGTGATAAGAGCTACCTTCATTCCAGATGCTACAATGGTTGGACTTATGTCGCCTGCTGTTTGTATTTGGTCAAAAGCAAGCACCATTCCGATAACTGTTCCGAGGAAACCTAACGATGGAGCCATGGCTATAAACAGGCGAATCCACGAGCAACCACGCTCAAAATAGGCTGTTTGAACAGATCCATAAGAAACGATAGAGCGTTCTATTTCTTCGATAGGTTGATCTATTCGCATAATGCCTTCTTTGCAAATGGCAGCCACAGGACCTCTTGTTGCATCACATTGTTGTAGTGCTTTATCTAAATTCTTTGAGGTAATGTTCTGCGAAAGCTCTTCCATAAACTTCTTTGCATTGATTTCTGATAAAGTGAGGAAAATGATTCTTTCAATGCAAAAGGCAAGTCCTAAGACCAAAGCCAATGCCACCAACGACATAAACCCAGCGTTACCCTCAATAAACTTTGTTTTAAGTGCGTTGTGAAAACCTGTTTGAGGTTGGTTTATTGCTTCGTCTTCTTCCACCTCTTCGAGTCCTTTCACTAAAGTCGTGTCTACTGTTTGTGTGGTAGAAGTAGGTTGTTGGACTGCATTTACTGCAGAATCGCCTTTTTGTGCCATTGCACTTAGTGAGCATATCACCAGCAATTGCATCATAATAAATAGTTGTAATAAATATTTCTTCATCTTGTTTATGTAAAAAAGCAACAGCCTTTTTGTATTGGTTGGGTGCTTCTTTTTACTTAAATGTTATACTTCAATGCAAATATTAAACGCAAAATTAGAGCTTTTATTTTAAACCTCAAAATATAAGAAAAATTCTTTCATATTGCTTTGGGATATTTCTTGCGAAGCAATTCGATAGCTTTTACATGTCAAAAGCATTGAGTTTGCAGTCCAAAAACATTGCTATTACAGTGTAAAAGCATAGCAATTATAAAAAGATGAGATAAAAATAAAGACACAAGCTCGTTGAACCTGTGTCTTAATTGAGTTATAGAGAGGTTGAATCTTTATGCTTTTTGGTTGGGATATTGCTGATAGATGGTCAGTTTAAACTCGTTAGCCATAGCATAACACCATTCCATTATCTCTGCCAAAGTGTGTTCGTAGTGTACCTCTTCGTCGTTCTTTACAAAGAAAAGGAAGCCAAGAGGCAAGCCAGCTTGTGTGGCTTCAACTTCTCTCACCAATACACCCATTTCGGGAGACACATCTTTTCTGCTCGAAATATAACGCTCGATGTATTGGCGATAGAGCGCAATGTTGATGTGGTTACCTTTTAATTCTTCTTCAGTGAAAAGCTCTTTTGAGCTAAGAGCTTGCTTTTGCTCGTCAGAAACAAAGCCAATACTTCTAAAATCGAAGTAAACCAATCGAGTAACACGACGTCCTGAACCAGCTTTCATGCTTCTCCAATTTTGGAAAGAACCGTTTACTAAAGCCGTAGGAGTGACTGTTACGGTTGTATTGTCAAAGTTTCTAACCTTCACAGTCGTTAAAGCAACGTCCTCAACAATACCATCTGCCGCTGTACCAGGAACGGTAATCCAATCGCCAATGCGCACCATTTCATTGCTATTAAGGCGAATTCCAGCAACAAGACCTTGTATCGTATCTTGAAATACCAACATCAGTATGGCAGAAGTAGCACCCAGTCCTGCCAGTAGTGTTAAGGGGTTCTTATTAAATAAGGTAGCAACAATAACAATTGCAGCTAAGAAGAATAAGACAATACGAACGACACCCAAGAACGATTTGGCATAGAGTTGCATCTTAGAACCCTTCTTTGTATTTGCTGTTTCGATAGAGTTGATGATGGCAAGCAACAACTTCACCACCATTACACATATATATACAGCTGTTAGTCGGGCAACAATGTCTTTTAAAGTGGCATATTGAAATACCACCAAAGGCAACAATTTCCAGATAACAACAGCAGGAATGAGCTTGCAAAACGTGTGTAGAACGTTATCATTAAATAGTATGTTGTCCCATTGAGTAGGTGTTTTTGCGGTTATTTTCTGTATAATAGGACGAATGATGTGCCACCCTGCCCATCCAGAAAACCACGAAAAGAACACTGCAATGATAAAAAATAGAGCATAACGAATTGGCACAACGCTTGCACCATGAATACCTATTAGTTCGATAAGTTGCTCAACTAAGTCTTTTATCTCGTTCATATTGATTTGGATATTATTAATTTGGAAATATAATTGGTTTTTCTTTATTTAAGGAGAACATAGAATTTCGCACCCTTTATCTTG